>DASWRS010000442.1:0-34483 GCA_036403075.1 Kofleriaceae bacterium | reverse complement strand
CCACGTGTTCGATTCGCAGTGCGGCTACACCGCGATCCACCGCAGCGCGCTCGCGGCGATCGATCTCGACAAGCTGTTCCCGCGCTACGGCTACCCCAACGATCTGCTGTCGCGGCTGCGCGTCGCCGAGATGCGTGTCGTCGACGTGCCGGTCCGGCCGATCTACGGCGCGGCGTGGCGCAGCGGCATCCACCTCGGCACCGCGCTGCACCCGATCCCGTGGGTGCTGTTCCGATCGTGGACCACGCGGCTCGCCGGCCAGGCCCGCCGCCGGCTGCGCGCCCGGATCGCGCCCGCCGCGCCCGCCGCCGGGGCCGCGCCGTCGGTACCAGCCGCGCCGTCGATCCCGGCCGCGTGGTCCGTGCGCGCCGTGTCGGGACCGGCATGAAGCTCGGCGTCGTCACGACGTCGTACCCGCGGTTCCCCGGCGATCCGGCGGGCAACTTCGTCGCGGCGCACGTCGCGGCGCTGCGCGCGCTCGGTCACCGCGTCGAGGTCATCGCCGCGGGCGAGGCCGGCCGCCCGTGCCCGGACGACGACGACGGCCCCGACGACGACAACCACGTGCTGCGCGTGCCGGGCCGGCTGTTCTACCGCGGCGGTGCCCCCGATGCGCTCGAGCGCGCCCCGCTCGGCGCCGGCCTCGCCGCCGCGGCGTTCACCGCCCGCCTCACCGCCGCGGTGACCCCGCGCGCGCGCCGCTGGGATGCGATCGTCGCGCACTGGCTCGTGCCGTCGGCGCTCGCCGCCCTGCCGGCGCGGCGCCCGCTGATCGCGATCGGCCACGGCGGCGACGTCCACACGCTGCGCCGCCTCGGCCTGCTCGGCCCGGTGCTCGCCGCGCTCGAGCGCCGCGGCGCCCGGCTGGTGCTCGTCAGCGAGCAACTCCGCGCGGTCGCGCGCGCCGCCGCGCCCGGCCTCGCGCGCTGGCTCGACGCCGCGCTGATCCAGCCGATGGGCGTCGATCTCGATCGCTTCGCCGCCCTGCCGCGCGCGCCGAGCGATCCGCCGATCGTCCTGGCCTGCGCCCGGCTCGTGCCGATCAAGGGCATCGACGTCGCGCTCGCGGCGATGCGCCACGTCGGATCCGCCGCGCGGCTCGTGATCGCCGGCGACGGCCCCGAGCGCGCCCGGCTCGCCGCGAGCGCGGCCGCGTGCTTCCTCGGCGAGGTCACCACCGAGCGCCGCGACGCGCTGCTGTCCACCGCGAGCGTCGTCGTCGTCCCGTCGCGCGTCACCCCCGGCGGCCGCACCGAGGGCACGCCCGCGATCGCGCTCGAGGCGCTCGCCGCCGGCGTGCCGGTGATCGCGTCGGCCGTCGGCGGGCTGTGCGAGCTTCCCGGTGTACGGCTCGTGCCGCCCGACGATCCGCGCGCCCTGGCGCGTGCGATCGATCAGTCGATCGCAGCGCCGCCGCCCGCGGCCGTGCTGCGCGCCGGGGTAGCAGGGCGCGACTGGCGCGAAGTGGCGCCACGGTTGATCCGCGAATGACTCGGCGCGCTGCGTAAGGAGCTTCGCACCTTGGTCGGACCATCGGGTCAATCTTCGTGTCCAAGCCTTTGCAATCACGTGACGATTGCCGAACAATCCGGGTGAGCGCCCAGGCACGCCGTCGGCATGGTTGCTGCTTGTGGCAAGAGGGCCATGGCCGAGACCGCGCGGTTCGACGTTTCCGTCATCCTGCCGTTTGGCGATGACGAGGAGGCCGTCGGTATCGCCGTCAAGCGCACCGCGGAGCACCTGCGCAGCCTCGGCGTCAGCTTCGAGATCCTCGCGATCGACGAGGACTCGGGTGACAACTCGCACGCGGTGCTCGCGCTGCTGCGCGCCGAGGTCCCCGAGCTCCGGGTCACCCACGCCCCGGGCCGCGGCCGCGGCGTCGATGTCGGCGCCGGGCGCGCGCAGGGCACGCTGCTGCTGGTCGCCACGCCCGATGTCGCGAGCGCATCGCTCGACGGCGCGGGCGATGCGTGCCGCCGTCTGCTCGCCGGTGACGGCGACGCCGAGGTCGCGCTCGGCCGGTTCACCGTGGCGCACCGGATCCGCGCGATGGCCGCATTTCGCGGCGCCCGCCTGCTCGGCGCGGCGATGCACCGCCGGATCGCCAAGCGCCTGCAGATGCAGCGGCTCGCGGTGCGCGTCGCCGGCCCGACCGGGGTGACGGCAAAGTCTGCCGTGGGCCGGTTCCGCGCGTTCGCGCGCTTCGGCTGAGCTCTCGTTCCGCGCACGCCGGTGCTATAATCGACTCCACGTGCTCGAGCCCCTGTTCATCCTCGTTGCGATCGCCGCGCTAGGTTTTCTGATCGTCGTCCACGAAGGCGGTCACTACTTCGTGGCGCGGTGGTGCCGGATGCGGATCGAGCGATTCAGCATCGGCTTCGGTCCCGGCCTGCTCAAGCGGGTGTCCAAGAAGACCGGCACCACGTTCCAGCTCGCGCCGATCCCGTTCGGCGGCTTCGTCGAGATCCGCGGCATGAACATCGCCGAGGACGTCGACCCCGACGACCACCACGCATATCCCAACCGGCCGGTGTGGCAGCGATTCCTCACGATCTTCGCCGGTCCGGCGACCAACTACCTCTCGGCGATCGTGCTCGCGATGGCGCTCTACACCTGCCACGGCATCGACGTCCCGCACTGGTACGGCGTCGCCAAGGTGATGCCCGAGTACGACGCCTACGGCAAGCTCGAGCCCGGCGATCGCATCGTCGCGATCAACCAGGTCCCGCTGTTCATCAACAGCGGGCACAACCTGATGGAGCGGGTCAGTGAATCCCGGGGCGCGCCGCTGACCCTGACGCTCGAGCGCGGCGGCAAGCGCCGGGACGTCCAGATCCTGCCGCGCCAGGACAAGGACGCCGCCGGCAAGACGATCTGGCGGATCGGCGTGCAGTACGAGCAGCAGCAGCTCGTGGTCGGCGTCGGCGTGATCGACGCCGCCGAGCGCGCGCTGATCTATCCGGTCGAGCAGACCAAGGCGATCGGCAAGGCGCTCTACGGCATCGTGTTCGGCAGCGAGAAGGCCGATCCAGGCGGGCCGATCCGGATGGTCGAGGAGTTCTACCGGGCGTTCTCCGCCGGCGTCGTCCCGGGGATCAACCTGCTGATGATGCTGAGCGTCTATCTCGGCCTGTTCAACCTGTTGCCGATCCCGGCGCTCGACGGCGGCCGCCTGGTGTTCCTGGTCTACGAGATGGTGACCCGGCGGCGCGCCAACCCCAAGATCGAGACCATGATCCACATGGCGGGGATCATGGCGCTCGGCGTGGTGATGCTGGTCGTGCTGTACATCGACCTCCGCCGGTTCTTCACCTGACCGGGTTTTTCGCCCGGTCTTGCTAAGGTCGTCGTCGTGCTCGCCGGCGATGTCCTCGATCGGATCCCCACCGAGCCGGGCGTGTACCTGTTCAAGGACGCCCGTGGGGCGGTGATCTACGTCGGCAAGGCCAAGAACCTGCGCACGCGGGTCCGCCAGTACTTCCGCGACGGCGGTGACGAGCGGTTCTTCGTCGCGGCCGGGTTCCTCGGCAAGGCGGTGGCCGACGTCGAGACCATCGTGGTCACGTCGTCCAAGGAAGCCCTGCTGCTCGAGAACCACCTGATCAAGAAGCATCAGCCGCGGTTCAACGTGAAGCTGCGGGACGACAAGCAGTACCTGGTGCTGCGGCTGGTCGATCCCAAGCCGGAGCACGGCGGCCACGGCGGCGAGGACGGCGAGCGCGTCGCCAAGCGCCACGTGTTCCCGCGCGTCGAGGTCGTGCGCAACATCCGCGACGACGGCGCGAGCTACTTCGGGCCGTATCACTCCGCGACCTCGGCGCGCGAGACCCTGCGCACGCTCAACCGCCACTTCCAGCTCCGGACCTGCACCGATCACGTGCTCGAGACCCGCGGCCGGCCGTGCCTGCAGTACCAGATCAAGCGCTGCACCGGGCCGTGCGCATTCGAGGGCACCGCGGCGGCGTACGCCGAGCAGGTCGAGGACGTGAAGATGTTCCTGTCGGGCAAGGACGCCGAGCTCCTGACCCGGCTGCGCAACCGGATGGGCGCGCGCGCCGAGCGCGAGGACTTCGAGGTCGCGGCCGTGCTGCGCGACTCGATCGCCGCGGTCGAGCGCACGCTGGCCAAGCAGCACATCGTCCAGGACGAGTTCGTCGATCAGGACGTCTGGGGCCTGGCGCGCGAGGCCGACGTCGCCGAGGTCGTGGTGCTGTTCGTGCGCGGCGGCAAGCTGGTCGGCCGGCGCGCGTTCCAGCAGAAGGATCAGGAGCTGCCCGACGCCACGGTGATCACCGAGCACCTCCAGCAGTACTACGCGACCGGCACGTTCATCCCCGACGAGGTCGTGGTCGGCGTCGAGCTCGAGGACTCGGACCTCTTGTGCGACTGGCTATCCTCGGTCCGCGGCAAGCGGGTCAAGATCGTCGAGCCCAGGCGCGGGATCCGGGCGCGGCTGGTCGAGCTCGCGGATCGCAACGCGGCCGCGTCGGCGACGTCGCGCCACGGCAAGGACGCCGATGCCGAGGCGCTGCTCGAGAAGGTCGCCCGGCGGTTATCGTTGCCGCGGCCGCCGCGCCGGATCGAGTGCTTCGACATCGCCCACATCCAGGGCAGCGACACGGTCGCGGCGATGGTGACCTTCGTCGACGGCGTCCCGGCGCGCAACCTGTACCGCAAGTTCAAGGTCCGGAGCGTCGACAACAACGACTTCGCGGCGATGTACGAGGTCCTGACCCGGCGGTTCCGCCGGCTCGGCTCCGACGACGAGGCCTGGGCCCCCCCCGATCTGCTGGTGATCGATGGCGGCAAGGGCCAGCTCGGCATGGCGGTCGCCGCGCTCGGCGACCTCGGCGTCCCGCTCGGCGGCGAGTCCGGGCTCGAGGTGATCGGTCTCGCCAAGGAGCGCGAGCTCGAGGCCGGCAGCGCGCCCGACCGGATCTATCGCCGCACGGTCAAGGACTCGATCCCGCTGCGCCAGAACTCGCCCGAGCTCTACGTGCTCGCGCGGATCCGCGACGAGGCCCACCGGTTCGCCAACACGTTTCACCGCGACCGCCGCAGCAAGGCGACCTTGCGCAGCGAGCTCGACGCGATCCCGGGCATCGGCACCACCCGCCGCCAGCGCCTGCTCAAGCACTTCGGCAGCGTGCGCGCGATCCGCCAGGCCACCGTCGACGATCTCGCCCGCGCACCCGGGATGAACCGCAAGGCCGCGGTCCAGGTCGCCGACTACTTCGCCGGCCGCGCGCGGATCGAGGCCGACCCGGCGAGCGACGCCACCGAGGCCGACCGCGCGGCCGACCGCGAGGCCAGCGCCGGGGCCGCCACCGCCGCGGACACCGAGGCGGCCGAGTTTCCCGACGACGTGATCGGCGACGACGACGCCGGCGACGACGCCGGTGACGACGTCGGTGATGAAGCCGGCGACGACGCCGGGCTCGACGATGCCTCGTCCGGCGCGACCGGCGAGCACCTCGACGACGACGACGTGCCCGTCGATCCGCTCACCTGATGCGGTCCTGCGCTCGGCCCGTCCGGCATCGCGGACGCGAATAGCTTCCCTGTTCACTGTCCTGTTCGGGCAACACAGAGTTTCAGTCGGTGCGCGGCGACGTGGTTCCTGGACTTGTCGCTGGTCTTGTGAGTTTTCTCACGTGTAATGCAGCGGTCCGCTGCAGGGGGCCCGGCTTGGCGGCGGATGCGTGCGCTCTCTACGCTCGACTACATGTCGCGAAAGTCGTTCGGGGAACACGGTCACCGGTGTGACGAAGATCTACTGGTGAGCTGGCGTCAAGGGGACGCGGTCGCCGGCGAGGTGCTGTTCGACCGGCACTACGACACGGTTCGACGGTTCTTCCGCAACAAGGTCCCGGCGGCAGTGACGCGCGACCTGGTGCAAGAGACGTTTCTGGCCTGCGTCGAGGCGGCGGAGCGGTTCCGCCACCGCTCGACGTTCCGCACCTACCTGCTCGGCATCGCGCACCACGTGATGATCGATCACCTGCGCGCCACGCCCCGGCGCGCCGGCCGCGAGCTCGACGTCGGCGAGGTGATCCTCGGAGATCTCGGGCCGATCGGCGAGGACGTGATCGCGGCCAAGCGCGAGCGCCGGCTGCTGCTGCGCGCGCTCCGGGATCTGCGGTTCCCGCTCCAGGTCGTGCTCGAGCTGCGCTACTGGGAGTCGATGTCCGATCCCGAGATCGCCGAGGTCCTCGAAGAGCCGCTCGGCACGGTCAAGACCCGGCTGCGCGCGGGCCGACTCGCGCTCGAGGCCCGGATCGCCGAGCTGTCGGGGTCCCCGGAGGAGCTGCGCAGCACGCTCGACTCCCTGCAACGCTGGGCATCGCGCGTCCGGACGGCGGCGCTGCCCGGAAAGATCCGAGGTCGCGATGCGCGAACCGCCGGCGGTTGATCCGGCTGTTGCGGTCGATACCACGACGTGGTCCTCCGACGAGACCGGGTCGCACGCCATCGACCGCGAGCTCGAGCGCGAGCTGGTGCGCGCCGCGCTGTTCGATGGCACCGCGGCGCCGCGGATTGGCCGGTTCGCGGTCGGCGAGCGGCTCGGCGCCGGCGCCAGCTCGGTGGTGTACGCGGCCTGGGACGACCGCCTGGCGCGCCGGGTTGCGGTCAAGATCTTCGTCGCCAGCGCGGCGGCGGCGCACGACCACGTCCAGCGCGAGGCGCGCGCGCTCGCCCAGCTGTCGCATCGCAACGTCGTGGCGGTCTACGAGGTCGGCGACTGGCGAGGCCACGCGTTCATCGCGATGGAGCTGATCTCCGGCACGACGCTGGCGCGCTGGCAGGCGTCGCGGCGGCGCTCGATCAGCGAGATCGTCGATGCGTACCTCCAGGCCGGCCGCGGGCTGGAGGCCGCGCACCAGGCCGGCCTGGTGCATCGCGACTTCAAGCCGGCCAACGTCATGGTGGCCGGCGACGGCCGCGTGGTCGTGACCGACTTCGGGCTGGCCGGCAGCGTCGAGGCCACCGCCGAGGCCGGCGCCCCACACGCCTCGTCCCCCGCCAGCGGGATCACCACCCGCGCGGCGATCGGCACACCGGCGTACGTCGCGCCCGAGCAGCGGCGCGGGGCGACGCCGCATCCCTCGGCCGACATCTACAGCTTCTCGCTCGCGCTGTGCGAGGTGCTGATCGGCTGGCACCCGATGCAGCGCGACGAGGCGCTGTGGCACACAGCCCTGCTGCGCGCCGCGCCGCGCCGGATCTACGAGGCGGTCTGCACCGGGCTCGCCCGGCAGCCGTCGGCCCGCGGCCACACGATGGCGCCGCTGCTCGAGGCGCTGACGGCGCCGCCCCGGCGCGGCTGGCAGCGCGGCGCCCTGCTCGCGCTCGCCGGGGTCGCGACCGTGACCGCCCTCGTCGAGATCAAGCAGCACCTCGGCGTCACGACGCCGGCATCGCCGGTGCCGCCGGTGCCGCCGCAGTTCAGCGCCCCGCTGCTACCCACGGTGCTGCGCAAGATCGACGCGCTGCTCGCCCTGCCGTCGCAACGCGACGACGTCGCAAGCACCGCCGCGCTGCGCGCGCTGCTGCTCGCACCGCTGCCGACCGAGCTCGGCTGCGCCTGGCCCGCGCCGCTGGTCGGGTTCGCGCTCGGCGACGGTGTCGCGGTGGGGCTCGACGGCGACGGCCGGGTCCACGCGTGCGCGCTCGACCGCGAAGAGGTCTCGCTGGTGGCCGGCGGCGCGCGCTGCGTCCTCGCCGGCCCCAACGGCACGATCGCGGTGATCGATCGCGACCGCCACGCGCGTGTCCTGCGACCGACCGGCGAGGGCTGGCAGGCGGTCGGTGAGCGCGAGCCCGAGCTCACGCTGGACATACCGCCCCAAGCGCGGTGCCCGGTCGAGATCGAGCCCGAGGCCGACGGCGCGGTCCGCGGTGCCGCCCTGCGCGGCGTGAAGGTGACGAGCCGCTCGGGCCAGATCTCGGTGATCGCGACCCCGGCCGAGGTCCGCATCTTCGATGGAGGCGGCGTCGAGCTGTCGGCGCGCCGGCTGCCGGACCACCGGCTCTACCCGTTGCTCGACATCAGCCACGACGGCTCGCGCGTGCTCGCCGCCGAGCTGCACGGACAGATGCGGTGGTGGCAGGCGAGCACCGGGCGGTGGCAGGAGGAGCGCCTGCACTTCCAGGCGCCGAGCTTGCGCCGGGCGCGGCTGAGCCCGAGCGGCACCCGCGCCTTGCTGCTCGACTACTTCGGCAGCCTCGAGGTCCGCACGCTCGGCGGCGGGCGCGTCGCTTGGCTGACCGCAGGCTCGATCACCGACGCGGTGTTCCGCGACGACGACACGGTGATCGCGAGCGATGCCGACCACCGGCTGTGGCGCTGGGACCTCGCCGCCCAGCGCTCCGGGGTCGCGGCGATCCACGACCGCGCGGTGTGGTCGGTGGCGAGCAACGCGGACATCGTCGCCTCGAGCGACGAGGGCGGCACCGTGATCGTGAGCGACCGCCGGCGCGGCACACCGTTGCACGTACCGCTGCTCGCGGCGCGGCCAGCGGCCGCGATCTACCGGACCCTGCTCGACGGCGATCATCTGATCTTGGCGGGCGACGACGGGCTGCGGGGCTGGAACTGGCGGACCGGCGCGGCGCTGCCGCTCGCCGACGGTCGCGGTATCCGGGTGTGGGACGTCGAGGCCGCGATCGCCGCCGATGGCAGCCGGATCTATCTCGCCGGTGGGCTCGCGCGCGGCGCGCTGTTCCTGTGGAACGCGACCGGGCGCACGCCCGCCTACCTGGATCCGCGGCCTGGCGTGCGGGTCGCGGACGTGGCGGCCAGCCCCGACGGCAAGACCGCCGCCATGGTCGACTCCGCCGGCCGACTCCTCGTGATCGAGATCGCGAGCCAGCGCCTGATCGCCGCGATCGACGCCCACCCGATGTCGGCGGCCCGCCGCGTCGCGTTCGACCCGGCGACCTCGGCGATCGTCACCACCGGCGACGATGGCTGCCTGCGGATCTGGTCGTTCCCGGACGTCGCCTCGCGCCCGCCGGTCCGGATCACCACCGGCCCGGTGTATGCGCTCGACGTCCACGACGGCCACGCGATCACCGGCTCCTACGACGGCAGCGTCACGCTGGTCGACCTGGCGACCGGCCAGATCGAGCGGCGCTACGCCGGCCACGACAGCGCCGTGCGCACCGTGCAGTTCCGCGCCGACGGCCGGTGGTTCGTCACCGGCGACAACGCCGGCCGCGCGTGCCTGTGGCGGATCGATGCCGACGATTGCCACACCTGGCTCGATGGCCACCGCGCCGGTGTGCTCGGCGCGACGTTCGCCGACGACGGCACGATCTTCACCGCCTCCGACGATGCCACCGTGCGGTACTGGCAGCCGACCTACGACCTGCCGAACGACGCGATGCTCGCCGAGCTCGCACGCCACGGCGCCCGGCGCTGATCCATCTCACGTCCGGCGCGCCTGCGAGTTTTTCTCGGGAGTAACTAGAATCCCACCGCGGGCGATTCATCACTCGAATGACGCAGACTCGACGCCGTGCCTCGGCCGCACGTCCGGCCATCCGACCGCCAGGGCGCGCCGCCCCGCCCCGGAGCGAGCTCCACGCCTATGTCGGTCGGCAGGCGATCTTCGATCGCCGGCTCAACGTCGTCGGCTACGAGCTCTTGTACCGCGACAGCGAGGACAACCGGGCGCGGTTCGACGACGTGACCAAGGCGTCCGCGTCGACGATGCTGAACGCGTTCGTCGAGTTCGGCCTCGACAACCTGTGCGGCAACGTACCCGCGTTCGTCAACCTCTCGGCCGACTTCCTGCTCGGCGACGTCCCGATCCCGCTGCCGCCGGAGCGCACCGTGATCGAGGTGCTCGAGGACATCCCGGTGACCCCGGCGCTGATCCAGGGGCTGCACGACCTGCGCGCCCGCGGCTTCCGGATCGCGCTCGACGACTTCGTGCTCACCGAGGAGACCCGGCCGCTGCTCTCGGTCGCGCACATCATCAAGGTCAACGTCCTCGATGTCCCGCGCGACGAGATCGCCGCGCAGTTCGCCGCGCTCAAGCCGAGCGGCGCGATCCTGCTCGCCGAGAAGGTCTCGACGCACGACGAGCACGTGTTCCTGCGCGACCTCGGGTTCTACTACTTCCAGGGCTACTTCCTCGAGATGCCGGTCGTGAGCCGGACCTCGCGGCTGCCTCACGATCGCGCCAAGCTGCTCCGCCTGCTCGCCAGGCTGTACGGCCAGCGGCTCGATCTGCGGTCGATCGAGGGCCTGGTCGCCGCCGAGATCGGGCTCGGCGTGCGCCTGCTCAAGCTCGCCAACTCGACCGCGCTGTCGCGCGGCACCGCGGTCGGATCGCTGCAGCAGGCGATGGCGCGGCTCGGCGTCCAGCAGGTCGCGGCGCTGGTCGTCCTGATCCTGGCCTCGGGCTTCGACGACAAGCCGCTCGAGCTCGCGCGCCAGGTGCTGATCCGCGCCCGGATGTGCGAGCTGCTCGCGCGCAACGCGACGATCCCGGCCGACGAGATGTTCACCGCCGGCCTGCTGTCGCTGCTCGACGCGATCCTCGACCGGCCGCTGCCCGAGATCCTCGACCAGCTGCCGCTGTCCGCGCTGGTCCGCGAGGCGCTCCAGGGTGGAGCGTCGCGGCCGGCGCGGATCGTCGAGACCGTCCGCCACCAGAACCGCGGCGACCTGATCTCGCTCGCCGGCAGCGGCTTCACCGCGCAGACCGTGTTCGTCGCCTGGTACGACGCCGTGCGCTGGGCCGACGAGATCATCCGCTGGCTGTAGCCCTCGCGTCACCCCGCCCGCAGTCGCTACCATCGCATCCCGCGCTGCAGCTCCATTGCCCGCGCTGGCCATGGATCGACCCGTTCGCGGCTGCAGATCCGCGGCGCCGATCCGGCACGTTCGCGAGATGTCTCGGCCGGCAGCGGAGCTGGAGAACCTGTGGTCTCCCGAAAACTCCGGGGCGCCGTCCGGACCGCGCCGGGCGCATCCGCGTTGAACCGGCGCGCCACCGCGTGCGGCTGGACGCCCTCGCCGTACTTCTCCTATCCACTCGCGACGATCGTCGTGCTCACGAACGCCTACTGGTAGCGCCGCTGCGCCATCGCGGCAAACGATTCATCGCGGCAGCCGGATCGCCGAGCCTGCTCGCGCAGCGTCATGAGCAAGTCGACGACCGCTGCACGATCGGCCAGCACGTCGGTCTCTTGGACCTTGGGGGAGCGTGGGCTACTGTCCCGGGGATGCTGAAGCTCAAACGTCTGCGGGTCGAGCGGTTCCGCAGCCTCGCCCGGGGGGCCGAGCTCTCGTTCTCGGACGGCATCAACATCGTGCTCGGTCAGAACGGAACGGGCAAGACGACGCTGCTCGATCTGATCTCGATGGTCGTGCGCTCGGACTTCAGCAGTCTCGCCAAGGAGGAGTTCGCGCTCGAGTACGAGCTCTGGGTGCCCGGTGGTGAGAGCATCATCATCATGGTGCGCAACCACCGAGCTGTCATGGACGAGCCGCCCACGCCCATCGAGATCAAAGCGCGTGAGGTCTTTCATCCTTCCGTGGAGGTGCTCGGGGGAGCCGACCGACGGCGACTGGTGCGCTACGACGATGTACAGGGCATCTCGAGGGGAGAATCCCCAAGTGAGAGTCCTCAGCGATCCCCCACACCGATGGACCTCGGCTTCCTGTTCTATTTCATCGCGCCTGTGAAGGCGTTCGGCAGCCGCTTTGCTACCTATCTCACGTTGCTCGCAGGTAACGCGTACCGACTCGACGAGTCGCTGGATCTCTTCCGGAAGGCGACCGGCACGGGAACGTTCGCCGGAGAGATTGTTCGTGTCAAGGACGCCTGGTTACCGGATCTCTTCGACCCGCCATTCATTCCGTTCGACGTCATCAAAGAGCTGAAGAACCACTACGAACCAGGCGCAGCAGACTACGCTCTCTCTCACCACGACCTCGGCGTCCTCAGCACTCTGAACGAGATGATGCAATTCGCCCGGTCAGATCTCCGGATCGACGTGACGGAGAGCTCCGAGCCCGAGACGATGCGCATTGACAACCTCGTGTTCCGCTTCTGGTGGACCGATGGGACACTGGTCACTCACGAACGCCTCAGCTATGGACAGAAGCGCCTCTTGATCTTCTTCTACTATCTCGCCTGCAACTCGGAGATCGTGATTGCGGACGAGCTGGTGAACGGCCTGCATCATCGGTGGATCACTGCGTCGATCGAGGCGATCGGACAGCGCCAGGCATTTCTGACCAGTCAGAACCCGCTCCTCCTCGATTACGTTCCGATCACCTCTGCCGAGGAGGTTCAGCGGAGCTTCGTGCTGTGCCGCGGCGAGCCGCGCGAAGGGCGACCCGGCTGGATCTGGGAGAACATGAGCGAGGAAGACGCCCAGGAGCTGTTCAACGCGTACAACGTAGGCGTCGAGCACGTCAGCGAGATCCTCCAGTCGCGGGGACTCTGGTAATGCCCGAGCCCGCGAGGCTCTCGATCGTCCTGCTCACCGAGGACAGCGGCAAGGATGGGCGAGCTACTCTCGAGGCCCTCACCAGGGAGATGCTCGATCTCGTTGTCCCTGGGTACGGCAGCCACCGCATCAAGTTCGTCCCGCGAGACCCGCGGGAGGAAGAGGCGATGCGCGGCAATGGAAGACCAACCTCGGCGGGCGGCTCGGCGAGGAAGTCGCCGAGCTCGAGCGCCGGACGCTGCGAAGCGCTGGTGCGCGCTCTCGAGGACACGCGCCGCTGGACGCCCCCCGCTTGACTCGGTCGGCCACTGCGTCCCGCCGTCCCGATCGATCGACCGGCCGGCCGGTGCTGACAACCAGTCCTGCGAGCGACAACGCGCAGCGCAGCGATGCGGGCTGGGCCACAACGCGAGATAGATTCCCAGGCCGGGTGGTCCTCCGGCGGCCCGTCGCGGAGATGGCACGGACGTCCGATCGCAATCCGGCCGTCAACAGACGAGCGTTGGGCCCAGACCCGCAGTCGCCAGCGCGCGTGTGCGCGATCTGCAGGAACCGCTGCTCGGGGAACGGCGGCGCGTGGACGAGCGGGTGCGCGCGAACGGCGGCGGCGAGCGCGAGCGCGGGGGCCGGCGATGGCCGGCGAGCGCGGGCCGCGCGGAGCCGCCGCTATGCGTGCGCGACGAGGACCTCGCGCTTGTTGGTGTGGTCGGGCGGGCTGACGACGCCCTGCTTCTCCATCTCCTCGACCAGGCGCGCCGCGCGGTTGTAGCCGATGCGCAGCTGGCGCTGCACCCAGGAGATCGACGCGTTGCGCGTCGTCGTGACGATGTACACCGCCTTGTCGTACATATCGTCGTCGGACTTGCCACCCGGCAATGACATCTCGCCCTGGCCGTCGGCGTCCTCGTCGCGCGGCTTGAGGATATCGAGGTTGTAGACCGGCCGGCCCTGGGTCTTGAGGAACGCGACCACGCGCTGGATCTCGTCCTCGTCGACGTAGCAGCCGTGCAGGCGCTGCGGCGCCGCGCCGCGGTCGGAGAACAGCATGTCGCCGGCGCCGAGCAGCGCCTCGGCGCCGCACTGGTCGAGGATCGTGCGCGAGTCGATCTTGGACGCGACCGAGAACGCGATCCGCGACGGGAAGTTGGCCTTGATCAGGCCGGTGATGACGTCGACCGAGGGGCGCTGGGTCGCGAGGATCAGGTGGATGCCCGAGGCGCGCGCCTTCTGCGCGATCCGCGCGACCGAGGTCTCGACCTCCTTGGGCGCGCACATCATGAGGTCGGCGAACTCGTCGATCACGACCACGATGTAGGGCAGCCGGTGCGGCGGCGCGGTCACCAGCTGCTCGCGCGCGTCGGCCTGCTCGGGGCTGTCGGCGGCGAGCGCCTTGCCGACGTCGTCCTCGATCGCGCGGGAGGCCGCCTCGGCGGCGGCGCGCAGCTTGTCGGCCTCGAGCTTGGCGAGCTGCTTGCCGACCTTGTCGTTGTAGGTGCCGATGTCGCGCACGCCCATGTGCGCGAGCAGGTCGTAGCGCCGGTCCATCTCCTCGACCGCCCAGCGCAGCGCCAGGTTGGCCTTCTTCGGATCGGTCACCACCGGCAGGAGCAGGTGCGGCACGCCCTCGTAGATCGACAGCTCGAGCATCTTCGGATCGACCATGATCATCCGGACGTCCTCGGGGCTGCAGTGGTAGAGCAGGCTCGAGATCATCGCGTTGACCGCCACCGACTTGCCCGAGCCGGTCGTGCCGGCGACCAGCAGGTGCGGCATGCGCGCGAGGTCGACCACGCTCGGCCCGCCCTCGATGTCCTTGCCGAGCGCGAGCGGCAGCTTGGCGCGGCCCTTGAGGAACGCGTCGTCGGCGAGGATCTCCTTCAAGAACACCTTCTCGCGGGTCTTGTTCGGGACCTCGATGCCGACCGCGGCCTTGCCCGGGATCGGCGCGACGATGCGGACGCGCAGCGCCTCGAGCGCGAGCGCGAGGTCGTCGGTGAGGTTGACGATCTTGTTGACCCGCGTGCCCGGGGCCGGCGCGAACTCGTACATCGTGACCACCGGGCCGGGCCGGATCGCGACGACGTCGCCCTTGACGCCGTAGTTCTCGAGCGTCTGGGTCAGCTTGGCCGACAGCTCGAGCATCGCGGACTTGTCGATCTGGTTTGCGGTCGAGGCGTCGTAGTTGAGCAGCTGGATCGACGGCAGCTGGTAGTCGCCGTCGCCGAGCTTGATGAAGCTCTGGCGCTCGGCCTCGGCGGCCTTCTCCTTGGCCGCCATGGTCGCGCGATCGACGTTCTTGAACCGCGGTTCGACGATCACCGGACCGCCGGCGGACGCCCCCGCGTCGCCGCCGACATGCGCCTCGAGCGGCGGTGCGGCGTCGAGCGTCGCCGGCGCGTCGTCGACCGGCGGCGCCTGCGTGCCGCTCGCGAATCGCGTCCGCCTCGGCTTGGCGGCCGCGGCCTCGACCGCCGGCGCGGCCGCGACGACCTCGATCGAGGGCGACGTACGGTCGGTCCCGCCCGGCCGCTCGGTGCGCGCCGTGGCATCGCCGGCCGCCTCGGCCACCGCGGCCTCGACCGCCGCACGCCGCGGCTTCTTGACCGGGCGGCCGATGATCGCCGGCTCGGCGGCGGCCTCGTCGTCCCCGACCTCGAGCACGTCGCGCTCGTCGACCGCGACCGCGTCGTCGTCATCGTCGAGGTCCTCGGTGTCGTCGTCGGGATCACGCGCCGGGAACATCGCGCCCAGCACCTCGGCGCAGAACCGCACCACCGCCCGCACGGCGTGCGCGACGGCGACCGCGGCCGCGCCCACGACGCCACCGACCGCGCGCAGCACGTCGCGCATCCGCAGCGGCGTGGCGACCACCACGGCGACGACCACCCCGACGAGCGCGAGCAGCGCCGTGCCCGCGGTGCCGACCACCGCGCGCAGGATCTCGCCGAGGTGCTCGCCGAGCGCGCCGCCCGGCCCGTAGCCCGCGACGCGGTAGCCACCGGCCGCGAGCTGCGCGAGGATCGCCAGCGAGGTCACGCCGAGCATCGTGCCGATCACCACCAGCGCCGGCATGATCGGCTCGCGCTCGATCAGCGTGCGGATCGCCGTGACCACCGCGAGCGCGATCAGCAGGTAACCGCAGATCCCGGCGATGCCGTAGAACATGCTCGCCGTCGAGCGCCCGAACGGCCCCATGATCAACCGCCCGGCCTGCAGCGAGACCAGCGCGATCAGGAGGAAGATCGCCGCGCCCAGCCCCACCACGCCGAGCACCTCGCGGCGCCGGCCGGTCGAGCCGCCGTCCCGTGGGCTGACGGAGGTGTCACGAATCCTTCGATTTTTGGACATGGCGGCTCCCGAACCACGACATCCTACATCACCTGACATCGTCGCCAAAGTTTTCACCGGCGGGAAACGCGGCGCCGGGGTCGCGGCCGTCGCACTGCGTCGCGTGCGGTCGAGCACTGGTTCGAGCATCGTCGACGACCCCGAAGTGATCTAGGGTCCGCGGATGAGAAGCCTTGTCCTGGTCGTGGCGGTGGTAGCCGCGTGTTCGTCGTCCCCCAGACCGGTCGCGGCGCCGACGCCCGAGCCGCCGCCGCCCGCGCCGTCCGCGTCGAGCCAGCCCGGTCCGGCCGCGACGCAGGCCCCGGCGCCGGCCGCCAAGGTCGTCAGCGGCGACACGCCGTGGGCCGACACCGACGGCAACACCTTCATCGTGCCCGACGGCTGGAAGGTCCAGACCTCCGACACCATGACCGTGCTGACCTCGCCCGAGGGCGACTCGCACCTGGCGTTCGTGGATGTCTCGGCCGCGTCGAACGAGGCCGCGCGCGACGCGGGCTGGAAGATCTACAAGCCCGACGCGAAGTGGCCGCTGCTCGCGACCAGCGACGCGCCGGACCGCGACGGCTGGACCAAGGGCAAGAACTACGAGTATCAGACCTCGCCGAACGAGAAGCGCGCGGTCCAGACCGGGGTCCGGTTCGCCAACGGCCGCTGGGTCGTCGTGCTGATCGACCTCGCGGACGCGACCGCGGAGAAGCGCGGCGGCCAGCTCGCGAAGATCTTCAGCCACTTCTATCCCAAGGGGTACTCGTACGAGTCGTTCAAGGGCCGGACGGCCGCCAAGCTCGATGCCGGCAAGATCGACCAGCTGAAGAAGTTCGTGCAGGACGCCGAGCAGGTCACCGGCGTGCCCGGCGTGTCGTTCGGCGTGATCCAGGACGGCAAGGTCGTGTGGGCCGGCGGCCTCGGCGTGCGCGAGCTCGGCAAGCCCGAGCCGGTCGACGACAAGACGCTCTACATGATCGCGTCGAACACCAAGTCGCTGACCACGCTGATGCTCGCCAAGCTGGTCGACGCCAAGAAGCTGACGTGGGATCAGACGGTGACGTCGATCCTCCCGAGCTTCAAGCTGGGCAGCGACGAGGTCACCCGCCAGGTGCTGGTCAAGCACCTGATCTGCGCCTGCACCGGCCTGCCGCGCCAGGACCTCGAGTGGCTGATGGAGTGGAAGGGCTCGACGCCGGAGTCGGTGCTGAAGACCCTCGGCACGATGATGCCGACGTCGAAGTTCGGCGAGCTGTTCCAGTACTCGAACCTGATGGCCGCGGCGGGCGGCTACGTCGGCGGCCACGCGATGTACCCCAAGCTCGAGCTCGGTGCCGCCTACGACAAGGCGATGCAGACGCTGGTGTTCGACCCGCTCGGGATGAAGGCGACCACGTTCGACTACGCCCGCGCGCTGCGCGGTAACCACGCGATGCCGCACGGCATCAACATCGATGGCAAGCCGGCGCGCGACCTGATGGAGGAGAACTACTCGATCATCTCGGCGCGGCCCGCGGGCGCGGCGTGGAGCAGCGTCGACGACCTGCTCAAGTACGTCGCGATGGAGCTCGCCGAGGGCAAGCTGCCCGGTGGCAAGGACTACATCTCGAAGGACGCGCTGTTCGCGCGGCGCGCGCCGGGCGTGGCGATCGGCGCCGATGGCGCCTACGGCATGGGCCTGTTCATCCGGACCAAGTACGACATCACGGTCTACGATCACGGCGGCGACCTGATCGGCTATCACAGCGACATGCTGTGGATCCCCGAGGCCAAGGTCGGCGCGGTGATCCTGACCAACGGCGATCTCGGGCCGTCGATCCGCAATCAGTTCCAGCGCAAGCTGCTCGAGGTGCTCTACGACGGCAAGCCCGAGGCCGACGAGAACGTCGCCCAGGGCGCCAAGAACTTCCTCGCCTCGCTCGCGGCAGTGCGCAAGCTGCTGGTCGTGCCGGCCGATCCGGCCGAGGCCAAAAAGCTCGCGAAGGCGTACCGCAACGAGTCGCTCGGCGAGATCAAGGTCAGCGAGAAGGACGGCAAGACGATCTTCGATTTCGGCGAGTTCAAGAGCGAGGTCGCGACCCTCAAGAACCCGGACGGCACGACCTCGTTCCAGACGATCGTCACGGGGCTCACCGGGTTCGACTTCGTCGCCGGCGAGGCCAGCGGCAAGCCGACCCTGACCCTGCGCGACAGCCAGCACGAGTACGTGTTCACCGCGCGGTAGCCGCGCCCCGGCGGTGGGCCGGGCCCGCGGGGCGGCTCACTCGTCGCGCTCGTCGGTGACCGGCGCGGCGACCCGCAGCCCGGACCGGCCGCGCAGCCGGAACAGGCACTCGCGGGCGCGGGTGACCGCGGTGACCGCGGCGTCGTCGCTCTGGACCTCGGGCATCGGCCGGCGCTCGAGCTGGTCGATCGCGACGCCGACGCTGTCGAGGCAGGCGAGCGTGCGGCAGGCGCAGGCCCGGCCGTGGAGCTCGGCGGCGATCGCGCGCCAGCTCTCGAGATCGAAGCGCAGCGTGGCGGTCAGCGGCGGATCGGCCGGCGGATCGGCATCGGGATCGAACGCCCACGCCGGGTCGTCGAGCCGCGGCGGACACCAGCGCCCGGCGGACTCGCAGGCCTCGAGCGTGGCGATGAACCGGCGGCGGACCGCGAGGTCGGCGGCCGCGACCCGGAGCTGGTCGCCGGCCGCGGCGTCGCGCGGGTCCGGATCGCGGGCCTCGAGCTCGGCGACCCGGCGCTCGAGCGTGGCCTCGGCGGCGCGGTCGGCGATCAGCGCCTTCTGGAGCTCGGCCTTGCCGTAGCCCGGTTTATAGCTGTCCTCGTCGGCGAGCGCCGAGTGCGGCGCCTCGCCCGGGTCGACCGGCGGCGGCCGGCCCGAGCCCGGCCCGGGGCAGCCGGTGGCGAGCACCAGGCACGCCGCGATCATGCAGGCGGCGCAAGTCGTGCTACGACCAGTCGAGTCGCGCAGTTCGCTGCATGAATCGAACGCCCGCTGCCAACGTCGATCTACCAGGTGCCGGTCGGTACCCGCTCGGAGCTTCGCCATGTCCCTGCTCGCCATCATAGCTCGAACCGCCCTGGGCCTCGTGTCTGCCCCGGTGCCATCCACGCCGGGCGCCGCGGTGCCATCCACCCCGGGCGCCCCGGCCGAGGCGCACATCGTGCAGAGCGCGCCGCTGCTCGCCACCCCCGCCGCCCCCGCGGCCGCCAACGAGATCGTCGACCGCGTCCAGCAGTTCTACGCGGGCATCAAGCAGGTCACCGCGTCGTTCCGCCAGGCGGTCACCAACGACACGTTCGGCAGCACCAAGACCAGCGACGGCACGGTCTGGATCATGAAGCCCGGCAAGATGCGCTGGGATTACCTCGACAAGAAGAAGACCGGCGTCGAGGTCAAGAAGAGCTTCATCTCGAACGGCACCTCGCTCTACGTCGTCGAGCACGACAACAAGCAGGTGATGAAGAAGAACCTCGAGAAGGACCTGATGCCGGTCGCGGTCTCGTTCCTGTACGGCAAGGGCGACCTCAAGGCCGAGTTCAACGCCGAGCTCGATCGGACCGGCAAGTACGGCGAGAAGGACGACCTGGTGCTGCGGCTTTCGCCCAAGCAGCCGTCGGCGCAGTACAAGAACCTCTACCTCGTGGTCTCGCCCAAGGACTTCCACGTCTCGCAGTCGGTGATCATCGACTCGTCGAACAACATCAACCATTTCCGGTTCTACGCCCCGGACTTCCAGAAGCCGATCAAGGACAGCTACTTCGAGTTCGACGAGCGCAGCGTCAAGAGCTACCGCGTGGTCGACGGCGACGCGCCCAGGGACGGCATCGCGGGCGCGGCCGGCACCGGAAGCGCACCGGCTCCCGCGCCCAAGGCTCCGGCGCCGCCCGCCCGGTCGCCCGCCCTGCCGCCCCGGCCGTGACCGGCGCGGCGCGCACCGCGGCTCAACGGGCGGCTCAACGGGCGGCTCAACGGGCGGCTCAGCGATACGGCTTGCTGCCGCCGTAATCGACGATGTCGCTCATGTACTCGGGTCCGATCGGGATCGACTCGGGGTCCTCGCAGAACAGCTCGACGAAGCCGCAGCTGCTGCAGATGTAGCGCGCGATCAGGCCGCGCGGCCGGGTCAGATCGAGCCCGCGGACCTCCGGGGCGCCGATCATGACGCCGACCTGGTGGCGGACGATCGACACGTCGTAGGTCGCCGCCATCGGCGCGTACATCGCGCCGATCGCGCCGAAGTCGGCGCCGATCCACTTGGCGGAGGCATCGACCACGAAGCGCTCGCGCGGGAACACCCGGATGAACCGCGTGCCCTTGCAGCGCGGGCACGGCACGTCGGGGCGGCGCGGCGGCGGCATCGTCGTGGTGCCGAGCTTGGCGGCGCACGCCGAGCAGATCGTCTGGACGAGCTCCGGCTCGGTCTCGAGCCGCGCTGCATGACACAGCTTGCAGTTGGCCATGCGGCCATTGTGGCAGGTGCGCACGCGTCATGACGGTCCGCCAAGCCGGCCCGCCTGCGCTAAGGTGCGCCGCAAATGCCGTCCTCGCTGCGCCCCCATCCTCGTCAGCCCGCCCCCCGGGGCCCCGTCGTCGTGGTCGTCATGGACGGCATCGGCCGCGGCGCCGGCGACGAGGCCGACGCCGTCGCGATCGCCGCCACCCCCACGCTCGATCGGCTCTGGGTCCCCGGCGTCCGCGCCGAGCTCCGCGCCCACGGCAAGGCCGTCGGCCTGCCCAGCGACGAGGACATGGGCAACAGCGAGGTCGGCCACAACGCGCTCGGCGCAGGCAAGGTCTATGCCCAGGGCGCCCTGCTGGTGGGCCGCGCCATCGCCTCCGGAGCGCTGTTCCAGGGCCCGGTCTGGCGGCAGGTCACCGAGCGCGGCGCACGCGGTGGCGCGGTCCACTTCCTGGGCCTTCTGTCCGACGGCAACGTCCACTCCCACGTGTCCCACCTCGAGGCCCTGCTCGCCGCGGCGGCCCGGGCGGGCTGCAAGCGGCTGTACATCCACGCCCTGCTCGATGGCCGCGACGTGTCCCCGACCAGCGCGCTGGAATACGTCGACCGCCTGGAGCGGTACCTTGGAGACCTCAGGTCGAGCGGCTCCGGGATCGATGCCCGGATCGTGTCGGGCGGCGGTCGCATGCACATCACGATGGATCGATACGAAGCCGACTGGAAGATGGTCGAGCGCGGCTGGCACACCCACGTGCTCGCCGACGCGCGGCCGTTCGCGTCGGCCACGGCGGCGATCGAGGCCCTGCGGGCCGAGCACCCCGGCGTGATCGATCAGGACCTGCCGCCGTTCGTGGTCGCGCCGACCGCGCCGATCAGCGACGGCGACGCCGTGGTGATGTTCAACTTCCGCGGCGACCGCGCGATCGAGATCTCGCGCGCGTTCGACGATCCCGAGCTCGCCGCGTTCGACCGCGTGCGCCGGCCCGACGTGCTCTACGCCGGGATGATGGAGTACGACGGCGACCTCCACATCCCGCGCCACTACCTGGTGTCGCCGCCGGAGATCGACCGGCCGATGGGCGAGATGCTCGCCGAGGCCCACGTCTCGCAGCTCGCGATCTCCGAGACCCAGAAGTACGGCCACGTGACCTACTTCTGGAACGGCAACCGCAGCGGCATGTTCGACAGCGGGACCGAGACCTACCGCGAGATCCGCTCCGACGTCGTGCCGTTCGAGCAGCGGCCGTGGATGAAGGCCGCCGAGATCACCGACACGCTGATCGCCGAGCTCCGCACCGGCAAGCACCGGTTCGCGCGCGTCAACTACGCCAACGGCGACATGGTCGGCCACACCGGCGCGTTCGACGCCACCGTGATCGCGGTCGAGACCGTCGACTTGCAGCTCGCGCGCCTGGTCCGGGCGGTCGAGGAGCTTCAGGGGATCCTGGTGGTTACGGCAGATCATGGCAACGCGGACGAGATGTTCCAGCGTGACAAGTCCGGCAAGGTCGCGCGCGATCGGAAGACCGGCCAACCCGTGATAAAGACCAGTCACACGCTGAACCCCGTGCCATTCTTGATCCACGACCCGGCCCGGTCCGATCGCTACGAGATCGACCCGGCGCGGGCCGCCACCGCCGGCATCGCCAACGTCACCGCCACGTGTCTCGAGCTGCTGGGCCTCACGGCCCCCGACGACCTGGAGCCATCCCTGCTGAGGTTTCGATGACCAACGACTCCGATCGCCCCGATGAACCCCTCGCCGCGCACGCGGTGCGCCCCCCCACCGCAGGTAACGGCACCAAGGCGCTGATCGGCCTCCTGCTCGCGGGCATGGCCGGCATGATGATCTTCCTGTTCGTCAACATCTCGAAGGACGGCAAGATCCGCCCCGGCGCGATGCGGGCGCACGCCGGGTGCGTCCAGGGCCACGAGGACTGCCTGCCCGACGTCAGCTACACCGACACCGCCGGAGTGAGCTACTCGCACGAGTCGCTCGCCGGCAAGGTCGTGCTGGTCAACTTCTGGGCGACCTGGTGCAACCCCTGCAAGGCCGAGATCCCCGCGTTGTCCAAGATCTACGACAAGTACAAGGCCAAGGGCGTCGTGTTCCTCGGCGTCATGGCCGACAACCCGAGCCCGGACAGCCAGGCGCTGCTCAACTTCCAGTCCGACCACGAGATGACGTACCCGGTCGTGCGCGTCAACTCCGACCTGATGCTGTCGTATCACTACCCCGAGTCGCTGCCGACGACGTTCGTCTACGATCGCCACGGCAAGCAGGTGCTCAACCGGGTCGGCGTGCTCCGCGAGACCGAGATCGACTCGCTGCTCGGCCAGCTGGTCGCGCAGAACTGAGCGGCTGCGGCGCGCGGCGAGCTCACAGCACGGCCTCGATCTCCGACGGTGCGAACAGGCCGAACAGGCCGCCGGTGTGGAGGAACGCGACCGCCGAGCCGAACCGGCGCGGGTCGGCGGCGAGCTCGGTGACCATGCCGTGGAACGCCTTGCCGGTGTAGACCGGGTCGAGCACGATGCCATCGCTGCGGCACACGTCGCGGATCGTGGCGAGCTCCTCGGGCCGGCTCTTCGCGTAGCCGCGGCCGACGTGGCCGTCGACGATGTCGATGTCGGCCTCCGTGACGTGGGCGCCGAGCTGCCAGCGCGCCTCGGCCTCGGCGCAGATCCGGGTGATCACGTCGACGAAGTACGCGCGGTCGTCGCAGACGTTGACCGCCGCGAGCCGGATGCCGCGGTCGGCGAGGCCGAGCAGCTTGGCGCCGAGGATCAGGCCCGCCGCGGTGCCGCCCGAGCCGCAGGCGTAGACCACCGTGACCGGGTGATCGGGCGCGGCGATGCCGGCGAGGTCGTCGGCGAGCTCGTGGGCCGCGCGGAGGTAGCCCCAGCTGCCCAGGGCGTTGGAGCCACCCTCGGGCACGACGTAGGGCCGATCGCCGGCGCGGCGGACGCGCTCGGCGGCATCGTCGAGCAGGCGATTGCGATCGCGCCACGCCGCGCGCGAGATCCACTGCAGCTCGGCGCCGACCAGGCGATCGAGCAGGATGTTGCCGGTCGCGCCCGGCGGGTTCTCCGGGTCCTCGGTGCGCAGGATCAGGAGGCTCTTCATCCCGAGCTGCGCGGCGGCGAACGCCGTCGCCCGTGCGTGGTTGGACTGCTCGCCGCCGCAGGTGATCACGTGGGTCGCGTCCTGGGCCACCGCCTCGGCCATCAGGTACTCGAGCTTTCTGACCTTGTTGCCCATCAGCTCGCTGCCGGTGTGGTCGTCGCGCTTGACCCAGATCTTGACGCGCTCGGTGGCGCCGCGCGGCCGGTCGGTGTCGCCGTAGCGCAGCCAGTGGCCGCGGGTCGGCAGGTTGGCGAGCCGGACGCGGGGCGGCTCGCGCTCGTGGAGCGGTTCGTTCATGGGACAGAATGTGCCCGAAACATGAAGTTTGCGTACGCTGTGTTAGATCGAGTTTGTGAAGTGCAGCGGACTGGTCGCGATCCTCGCCATGGCGAGCGCCGGCGTCGCAGCGGCGAAGTCATGGCCGACCCCGGCCGCCGGTGACTCGGCCTCCGGCGGCCCCGAGGTCGTGTTCACGTTCGACGACGGGCCGAACCCCCGGACCACGCCGCGGGTGCTCGATGCGCTCGCCCGGCACCACGTCCATGCCGTGTTCTTCATGGTCGGCGAGATGGCCGAGAACCCGAGCCCGAAGGTCCGCGCGGTGATCGCGCGCGTGCTGCGCGAGGGCCACGTGATCGCGACCCACACGATGAAGCACCACGACCTGTGCCGCGTGTCCGAGGCCGCCGCCGCGGCCGATCTCGACGACGGCAAGGCGGCGGTCGAGGCCGCCGCCGGCGTGCCGACCGCGTGGTTCCGGGTGCCGTTCGGGGCGCGCTGCGACCGGCTCGATCGCCTGCTCGCCGCCCGCGGGCTTGCGCACTTCCACTGGGACCTCGATCCGCAGGAGTGGAAGCACGGCAGCGCCCCGCGCACGGTCCACTACGTCACCGGCGAGCTCGGCCGCGCCCACGGCCGCAACGTGCTGCTGATGCACGACATCAAGCAGGCCACGGCCCTGGCGCTGCCGCAGATCCTCGACTGGCTCGACGCCGAGAACGCCCGGCGCGTCCAGCTGCACAGGCGACCGATCCAGATCGTGCAGGCGCCTGCGCTGGCGATCGAGCGCCTGCCCCCGGGGCTGGTCGCCTGGCTCGGCGACGCGACCGCGGGTGTCCGCGCGCTTCCCGGCACGATCGCGAGCGCGTTGCCGTAGAATGACCGGCGCACAGGCGCCTCGACCACGCCGTTCACGCCTCGACCACGATGTCCCCCGGCGCGCCACCTATCCTCGCCGCCGAGCCCCCAGCCGGCTCGGTGCGATCCCGCCCGGGCGCGTATCCCGGCGCCGGGCGCGCGGCGCGGTAGAGTAACACGGTGGGACAGGACACCACGATCACGAGTGTCTCGCGCGGGCGGTCGGATGCCGAGGCGGCACCCGACGCACGGCCCCAGCTCGTGCTGATCGCGATCAGCGACCAGCCGCAGGCGGCCTCGTCGCGCCACCTGCTCGACGACGTCGACGAGGTCCGGTTCGGCCGCGGCGAGCGCTCGGCGCAGCGGCTGGGCGAGGACGGCCGGCGCGTGCTCGAGCTGCGGATCCCCGACCGCCGGATGTCGAGCCAGCACGGCCGGATGCTGCGCGGGCCGTCGGGCTGGGTGCTCGACGATCCCGAGTCCAAGAACGGCGCGGTGGTCGACGGCGTCGTCACGCGGCGGATCGTGATCGGTGACGACGTGGTGATCGAGCTCGGCCACACGTTCTTCCTGTTCCGCAACATGCCGGTCGAGCGCAACGCGGCGTCCGACGTCGCCGATGGCGGGCTCGCCGGCGGCTCCGCCGTGCTCGAGACCTACGACGGACCGCTCGCCGATCAGTTCGCGACCCTCGGCCGGATCGCCGCGACCGAGGTCTCGGTGCTGCTCCAGGGCGAGACCGGCACCGGAAAGGAGCTGGTCGCGCGGGCGCTGCACCAGCTGTCGCGCCGCAGCGGCGCGTTCGTCGCGGTCAACTGCGGCGCGCTGCCGGCCAACCTGGTCGAGGCCGAGCTGTTCGGCCACCGCCGCGGCGCGTTCACCGGCGCGGTCGGCGAGCGCCTCGGCCTGGTGCGCAGCGCCGACGCCGGCACGCTGTTCCTCGACGAGGTCGGCGAGCTCCCGGCGACGTCGCAGGCGGCGTTCCTCCGGGTGCTGCAGGAGCGCGAGGTCGTCCCGGTCGGCGTCGATCACCCGGTCAAGGTCGACGTCCGGCTGTGCGCCGCGACGCTGCGCGACCTCGAGGCCCTGGTCGCGGCCGGCCAGTTCCGCCGTGACCTGTACGGCCGGCTGTTCGGCCTCACGATCGAGCTGCCGCCGCTGCGCCGGCGCCGGGTCGACCTCGGGCTCCTGGCGCGGCGCCTGCTCGCCCGGACTGCCGAGGGCGCGCAGGTCCGGTTCTCGCCCGCCGCGCTGCGCGCGATGCTGCGCCACGACTGGCCGCTCAACATCCGCGAGCTCGAGAAGGTCCTGGCCACCGCGGTGGCGCTGGCGACCGAAGGCGTGATCGAGGCCGCGCACCTGCCCGAGCTGCAGCGCCGGGCGCCGCGCGGCGATGCCGGACCGCCGGTCGCCCCCGCGGAGCAGACGCCCCCAGCGGTCGTGCGGTCGTCCGACGACGAGCTCCGCGAGCAGCTGGTGGGCCTCTTGACCGTGCACAACGGCAACGTGCTCGCGGTCAGCCGGGCGCTGCGCACCCGCCGGACCCAGGTCTATCGCTGGCTGCAGCGCTTCGGGATCCAGGTCGACGCGTTCCGCCGCCGCGCCGGCAGCTAGCCCGCCGCCGCGCGGAGCGTGGTACGGTGCGGTCCTCCCCGTCATGTTTCGGATTCGTCAATCGTATCGAGAGGATGTCGACCAGGTGCTGGCCGTCGCCGAGCACCTCGACACGGTGAACCTGCCCGCCGACCGGAAGGTCATCGAGGACATCCTCGAGCGCTCCGAGCGCTCGTTTGCCGAGGCGGTCCCGGTCTCCGACCGCGAGTTCCTGTTCGTGCTCGAGGACCTCGCGAAGCGGCGGATCATCGGCACGTCGATGATCTACGCGCAGCACGGCACCAAGCGCGCGCCGCACATCTTCTACCGGGTCGAGAACGACGAGCGCTACTCGGTCACGCTCGACAAGCACTTCATCCATCCGACGCTGCGCATCGGCTACAACTACAACGGCCCGACCGAGATCGGCGGGCTGATCCTCTTGCCCGAGTACCGGCGCGGCAGCGAGTCGCTCGGCAAGACGCTGTCCTACGTACGGTTCCTGTTCATCCGCATGCACCGGGCATGGTTTCGCGACCACGTGCTGTCCGAGCTGCTCCCGCCGCTCGAGCCCGACGGCACGTCGCGGCTGTGGGAGACGCTCGGCCGCAAGTTCACCGGGCTGACCTACCAGGACGCCGATCGGCTGTCGAAGGACAACAAGGAGTTCATCCACGCCCTGTTCCCCGATGATCCGATCCACACCGAGCTCCTGCCCGACGACGTCCGGGGGATCATCGGCCAGGTCGGACCGGATACCAAGGCGGTCGAGCGCATGCTGCGCCGGATCGGGTTCTCGTACGCCGACCAGATCGATCCGTTCGATGGCGGCCCGCACTTCGTCGCCCGGACCGACGAGATCACGCTGGTGCGCGATGCGCACCAGGCGGCGGTGACCACGGTCGAGCACGCCGACGGCGAGCGGCCCTGGGCCGTGCTCGCGGTCGAGGCCCCGGGGCTGCGCCCGGTGTTCCGGGCGATCGGCGCCCGCGTGATCCCGATGTCCTCCGACGCGATCGGCATCACCGACGACGCCCGCCGGCGCCTCGGGGTCGAGGACGGACAGCGAGTATGGCTGTGCTTCGGCTGATCGCCCTCGGCCTCGGCCTCGGCCTCGCGCTCGCGGCGTGCACGCCCGCCGGCGCCGAGCCCGCGCCCGCCGCTGCTGTGCCCGACCCCGCCGCTGTGCCCGCTCCCACCGGTGCTGTGCCGGCCGCCGCTGTCCCCGCCCCCGCCGGTGCTGTGCCGGCCGCCGCTGCCCCCGCCCCCGCCGCCGCTGTGCCCGCCACCGCCGCCGCCGTGCCCGCCACCGCCGCCGCCGTGCCCGCCACCGCCACCGCCGCCGTGCCCGCCCCCGCCGCCGCCGCTGTGCATCCGGACGGGTGGCGGTCGTTGCCCGCGATCGCGGCCGCGGTCACCGCCGCCGCTGCGTCCGACGGCGTCACGGTCGACGCCGCGTCGGCCTGGGGCGAGCCCGCCGTGGGCTGCTACGCGGTCTGGCTCGCGCTCCACGGCCCGGCCGCCGGCGCGCCCGAGCTCGCCGACCAGGTGCTCGCCGGCATGACCGGGCTCGCGCCGGCCGACATCGCGCGGCCGTCCGGCCCCGACGGCACGCTGGCGTTCTCGTTCGGCAGGCCGCCGTATCGCGGCCGGGTTCGCGTCCAGCTCGGCGGCGGCCGGATCTCGGCGGTGGCGTGCTTCGGCAACCAGCGCGAGCCGCGGGCGTGCGATGCCGCGTGCACCCGCGTGGTGCAAGGAGCGCCATGACGTCGCGCCCCCGCACCGCGCGACCGCGGCGACGCACCGCGCTGGTAGTCGCCCTGTCGGCGCTGGCCACCGTGGGTCCCATGGTTCCCGCCGCCGCCGCCGCAGAGCCCGCCGCCGCAGAGCCCGCAGCGCCCACCACGGACTCGAGATCGGCGCCGAGCATGTCGGCCGCGCCGGACTCGCACGAGCTGCCGCGGCTCGGCGATCGCTCGAGGCCGCCGCTGCCGCCGCTCGTGCTGCCGCAGCAACCGGCGGCGCCGGATCACCGCCCGGTCTACATCGGCGCGGGGCTGGTCGTGATGGCCGTGGTGTTCTGGTGGAACCGTCGCCGCCGCGACAGCTTCGAGCGCGAGGAGAGCCCGCCGCCGCGGGCGTCCCGCGACCGCGCGCGCCGTCGCGATCGCGACGAGGACGCCGACGACCTGCACGCCGCGGCGCGCGGCGATGCGCCGGACCCCCGCGACTCGCCGGATCCGCCGGATCCGCCGGATCCGCACGACGCGCCTCCGGCACGCGGCACGCCCGAGAGGCCCGACCCGTCATGACCGAAGCCGCCACGCCATCTCTCGAGCCGATCCTGATCGTCGACGACGAGAAGAACATCCGCCGGACCCTGCGCATGGTCCTCGAGGGCGAGGGCCATGTCGTGCACGAGGCCGGATCGATCGCCGAGGCCTGCTCGATGCTCGAGCGCGCACCGGTCGATCTGATCCTGCTCGATGTCAAGCTCGGCGACGATAACGGCATCGACCTGCTGCGCACGCTCAAGGCGCGCGGCGAGGACGGCATGTCACCCGTGACCTCGGAGATCCCGGTCGTGATGATCTCGGGCCACGCGACGATCGAGGACGCCGTGGCGGCGACCCGGCTCGGCGCGTTCGACTTCATGGAGAAGCCGCTCGATCGCAGCCGCGTGATGGTGACCGTGCGCAACGCGCTCGAGCGCCGCCGGATGTGGCGCGAGGTCCACGACCTGCGCCGCGCGGTCGATGCGCGCTGGGAGCTGCTCGGCGGAACGCCGGTCATGGCCGAGCTGCGGCGGCAGATCGCCAAGGTCGCGCCGACCCGCAGCCGCGTGCTGATCACCGGCGACAGCGGGACCGGCAAGGAGCTGATCGCGCGCGCGATCCACCGCAACAGCAGCGTGTCGGCCGGGCCGTTCGTCAAGGTCAACTGCGCGGCGATCCCGCCCGAGCTGATCGAGAGCGAGCTGTTCGGCCACGAGCGCGGCGCGTTCACCGGCGCGATCGCCAAGAAGCGCGGCCTGTTCGAGGTCGCCGACGGCGGCACGATCTTCCTCGACGAGATCGGCGACATGGCGCAGTCGGCGCAGGCCAAGGTGCTGCGCGTGCTGCAGACCGGCGAGTTCACCCGGGTCGGCGGCGAGAAGAGCCTGCGCACCGACTGCCGCGTGGTCGCGGCGACCAACCGCGACCTCGAGCAGATGGTCAAGAGCGGCACGTTCCGCGAGGATCTGTACTTCCGGCTCAACGTGGTGCCGATCCGGTCGCCGGACCTGCGCGAGCGCGCCGACGACGTGCCGCTGCTGGTCGAGTCCTTCGTCCGCGAGTGCTGCGAGGAGAACGGCGTCGGCTACAAGCCGGTCGACGAGCCGGTGCTCGAGCGGCTCAAGCAGTACGACTGGCCGGGCAACGTGCGCGAGCTGCGCAACGTCGTCGAGCGGCTCGTGATCATGTCCGACGACATGATCCGCGAGAAGGACCTGCCGCCGTACCTCGGCGGGCCGCGCCCGGCGGGCCACGTCCGCCAGACCGGGCCCCAGACTGCGATCGACCTCGGCCGCTACGCCGGCAAGAGCCTGCGCGAGTTTCGCGAGGAGGTCGAGTCCGAGTTCATCCGGATCCGCCTGGCCGAGTTCGAGTGGAACATCTCGCGGACCGCCCAGGCGCTCGGCATCGAGCGCACCAACCTGCACAAGAAGCTGCGCGCGCTCGGTATCCACCGCGGCGAGGGCAGCTCGGGCGGCGATCATGACTAGCCGCATCGGCGCCCACGGTTCGCGTGTCGTGGCGACCCGCATCGCGTCGGCCGGGCTCGCCGCATCGCCCGGGCTCGTCGCGTCGCTCGCCCTCGCCGCGTCGCTCGCCGCGTCCTTCGCCCTCGCCGCGTCCTTCGCCCTCGCCGCGTGCGGCAAGTCCGAGCGCTCGCCCGGCGCCGGCAGTGCGTCGGCCGCGCCGCCGGTGGCCCCGGTGACGATCGACGTCGCCGCGGTCAACGCGCTGGTCCCGGCCGCGCTCCAGGGAAAGCTCGTGTTCGAGCGGCGCGAGCTCGTGATCCAGCGCGGCGCGCACCAGGCGAGCTACGCGGTTGCCGCCCCCGCCGGCTGGACGCAGACCAGCAAGCTGTTCGCGCACCTGCGACCCGCCGGCGCGAGCGCCACCGCCCCGCGGTTCGAGGTCGGCAGCAACTGCGACGGGCCGTGCACGCCGCGGTCGTGGGAGGCGATCGCCGACCGCGTCAACTTCGCCCCGCGCGCCAGAGGCAAGGTGCTCAAGGACGAGCGCAGCGCCGGCCGGCGCACCATGATCGCCGAGGTCGAGAGCGCCGGCGCGAAGACCACCGATGTCGTCGTCGCGTGGTGGGCCGATGGCGACAAGCGCTACCGCGTGTGCACCGCCGCGCTCGATGACGCGCTCAGGGATGCGGCCCCGGCGTTCGACCGCGCTTGCCAGGCCGTCGCGGCCAGCGGCGACGACTAGTGCCCGGTCGCCGTAGATCCGAGCGGTGCACGGCGGTGGGGAGAACGCCACCACGCGCGCTTGCGACGCGGTTCTGGCCCCTCACTCCGTCTGTTAACGGCCGGATTGCGATCGCGCGTCCGTGCCATCCTCACGACCCGCCGGCGAAGGACCACCCGGCCTGGGAATCTATCTCCGCTCGGGGCCAGACCGTCGTCGCGGCGCTGCGCGTTGCCGAGGTCTCCGGATCGCGCGACGCGGCTACCGCAGGGTACTGGCACCGCCGGCTCGCCCTGCCGCGGATCCGTCGATCCGGCTTCCGCCCCGCGGTCCTCGTGGCACTGGCTCTCGCCGCCGCCGCCACGGCCGCAGCCACCGCAACCACCGCAGCCACCGCAGCCACCGCAACCACCGCTCCCGCCGCACCCGCACCTGCATCCGCACCCGCACCCGCACCCGCACCCGCACCCGCACCCGCACCCGCATCGGCATCCGCACCCGCACCCGCATCCGGACCCGCAACCGCACCCGCAGCCGCACCTGCATCCGGACCCGCATCCACACCCGCATCGGCACCCGCCGCGATGTCCGCGGAGCGCGCCGCCCGGCTCGAAGCCCTGAGCTCCGACGATCGCACCCGGATCGAGCGCGCCGTCGCGGCGATCTCGGCGCCTGGGGGTGAGACCGACCCCGACGTCGTGTTCGCCGCGGCGCGGGCCTGCGAGGACAAGCTCGGCAATCCGGCGAGGGCGATGGCGCTGTACGATCGGATCATCGCTGATCATCCATCGGCGCGCGTCGCGACCGCCGCCGCGCGCCGCGGCGCCGCGCTGCGCGAGCTGGTCGGTCCGCACGGCGAGACCGCAGCGCTGGCGGCCGAGCTCGCGCAGCTGATCGCGCGTGCCGACGCCGAGCCCACCGGCGCCGTGCTCGCCCGCGGCGATCGGCTCGCGGCCGCCGCGTGGCCGGGCGCGCCGCGCGCCGCACTGTGGCTCGCTGACTGGCTGCGGCGCTCGGGCCGGTTCGCCGAGGCCGGCGCGCGCTACGCCGCGATCGTGTCGCGCTGGCCCGCCCTGCCCGAGGCCCGCGAGGCGCTGCGCGGCGGCGCCGGCAGCGCGATCGACGCGCACGAGTGGTCGCGCGCCGAGGCGCTCGCCAGCCAGCTCCCCGCCGCCGAGCCCGCCGATCGCATCGTCCGCGATGACCTGCTCGCCGCCGCTGCGCGCGGCCGGCGCCGCGCGCGCTGGTACGCCGCCGCGTGGCTCGCGATCGCCGGTGCGTTCGCCGCGCTGCTCGGCTCGTTCGCCGAGGCGCTGCTGCGCAGCCCGCCGGGCACCCGTCGCGCCGCGCTGCGCCCGCCGAGCGAGGTCATGTTCCTCGCACCCGTCGCGGCCGTGCTGATCGGCGTCGCGTTCACCGCGCATCAATTGATCGCGCCCGCCGTCACGGCGATCTCGGCCGGCGGCGTCGTTCTCGCCTGGCTATCCGGCGCGACGCTCGAGCAGCTCCGGGCCCGCGGCCGCCCGCACCGGCTGCGCGGCGTCGTCCACGCGGCCGTGTGCCTCGCCGGCGTCGCCGCCTTGGCCTACGTCGCGCTGACCCGCGACGGCCTGATCGACGCGCTGATCGAGACCGTCCGGTTCGGCCCGGAGGGCTCCCCGTGAAGCAGCACCACCAGCCCCGGCGCTGCTGCATGCTAGGATGACGCATGGTCCTGCAGCTCTGCCGAGTGGATGCGACCCCGCCTTGCGGCTGGGACCGACACCACTTCAAGCATTTTCCTATCGAGGGGATGACGCGGCAGCATACGCGGCACTGACCTGCGCGCTACCTGCCCGGCTTCGACGAAGTGCGCATCCGTACACTGGAGATCGAGACCGCGCGCCGCTCCGACATGCAGCGCCAGCGCCCTGTCTCAAAGATGGAGTACCTGCGCGACGTGTCCGAGATCATTGGGTGGGATCTTGGACAGGACGCCACCTTGTCGTTCGTCGAATGTGCGGGTGGCGACGTGGCGAGGACCTTTCACGGTCGGCCGATGTCCATCAACAACCCCAAGGCAGCGGCCTTCGAGGTCAGTCCGACGATATGATCACCTTCGAAACCAGGCTCGCCAACGACCACCGCGCACGCGGCTTCTTTCGCGAGTTGCCCGTGCCGCAGGCTGCCGAGGCCATCGTGGCCGAGCGCTACTGGGATGACGACGATCAGGCCCGCGAGCCGGTCCTGCGACACCTCCTGGCCCGGACGAATGTCTCCGCGATCGCCTATCCCACCCTGGGGTATCGCGACGTCTTGCAGGTGTTCCTGCGGGACGAAGGCGACGATGACCTCGTGTTCGCCTGTGCACTCGTCAGCGGTGCGCGGTTACGAGACATGCTCGCGCAGTCGTCGCCGATCATCGAAGGCTTCACCTTGCAGGTCTTGCCGAGCGAGCACCTCAGCGTGGAGAGCATCCGCGCTGCGCTGCAGTCCTGGATCGAGCGATGTTTTCCCAGGCTCGTGCTCCCGAACCTCACGGTGGAGCGATGGACTGGCCCCGACGGCATCCTGCTGGAGCTCCTCGAGCTGCTGCTTTCTCGAACCAGCGCCAACGACGTGGTCTCGATGGAGGCACCCGCGGAGCTGTGCCCCGATCCCGGGATCGCCCAACCGCCCTACGGGCTCGCCGCATGACGAGCTACGAGATCCTCGTTGACCCCAAGCGATTGCTTCGCATCCGGTTCCTGGAACCGGGCAGCTCCGAACAGAGCCTGGTCGCGCTGACCTGTGCGTATGTACCGGCTCGCAGCTCCGACGGGACCTCCCGCGTCGCGGTCGAGATCATCGTCGATCCCGCCATGCAGAATCCGGGCGTCCCATACTACTGTGATCCTCAGAGGCTTCGCCATTACATGATCCCGCCGGGCCATCTGAGGGGGATCCAGCCCTACTTGTCGCCGTAGCTCGAAGCTTCCGGGTCGGGCCAAGGTCACGTTCCGAGCTGTTTGCTAGACTCCGGGCGTGCGCCGCGGACGGATCCTCGCGATCAAGTGGGGCATGAACCCCAACTCATCGAGCCTGGGTGTCGACGTGACGTTCTTGCTGGTCGGTGCGACGGTGCTGGCCGCGGTGACGCCGGTGATCGGAGCGCTGCTGCGCTGGCGCCGGCCCGTTGTGGTCGAGGCACCCGGCGCGCCGGAGCCTCGCGAGCCCGCGTGAGTGGACCGGCGGACAGCGCACGCCCCGGGATGCCCGGTTCCGCCGGATGCCCCGGGTCGGTCGGCGCGGTCGGCGCGGCCAGCGTCGCCGGCGCGATTCGCGCGCTCGCATCGCGCGCGTCGCTGGCGTCGCTCGCCAAGGCCGCGGTGCGCGGCGTCGACACAGCGCGGTCGGCGATCGGCCGTCTTCGAGAGGCGGCGCGCCATCCGCCGCGGCGCGCCCGGCTCGAGCGGTTCGGGGCGATCTTGCAGCTGACCGTGCCGCGCGCGCTGGTGTTCGTCGATCGTGCGTTCGCCCGCGGCGTGGTCGCGGCGGATGCGCGAGGCGGCGCACCGGCGATCTGGGCCGAGCCCCAGACCGCGGTCGGTGATGTGCCGCTGAGCGCGCCACTCGAGGCCCACCTGCAGCTGACCAACCGCTGCGACGCCGGGTGCAAGGGCTGCTACACCGGGGCGTCGCCCGAGGGCGCGCGCGGCGAGTGGGGGGTCGCAGAGTGGATGGCCGCGATCGACCACCTGGCCGAGGCCGGGGTGTTCCATGTCGCGCTCGGCGGCGGCGAGAGCGCGGTGCTGCCGTGGCTGGGCGAGCTCGCCGACCACGCCCGGCGCCGCGGCATCGTGCCCAACCTGACCACGTCGGGGCTCGCCGGGCTCGACCGGCTGATCGCGATCAGCGACCGGTTCGGCCAGATC
>DASWRS010000441.1:0-15189 GCA_036403075.1 Kofleriaceae bacterium | reverse complement strand
CGGTGCGGCTGCTCCGCCTGCTGCGCATGCAGGGCCTGATCGACGCCGGGCAGGAGCGCACCGCGCTCGACGAGGTCGGCGCGCCCGACGAGCGCGTGCTGCCCGACCGCGCGACCGCCACCCGGCCACCGCCGCCGGACTCCGCGGCCGCGAGCGCCCCGGCACCCGGCGCGCCGGAGCCGCCGCCGGAGCCCGCGCCCGATCCCGCGCCCGCACCCACAGCGCCTGCACCGACAGCGCCCGCACCCACAGCGCCCGCGGAACCCGCGGCTCCGGCGGCCCCGGGCATCTTGCCCGACGCGCCGGCGCAGCCCGGTGAGCGATGACGCCCACCGCGGCGCTCGCCACCAAAGCTCCCGGAATCGTTCACGCTGTCACGGCGCGGCCCCGGGACAGTGAACCACCCACCGTTCCGCGTCCGGCGGCCGATACAGCCGGTACAGCGATCACCTGGCATTCGTCTCCAGGCCGTCCAAAGTTAGGATCAGATGAGAGATTCCCCCAACCAGTGGCACCGCGCGGGCGCGCTGCTGGTGATCGTCGCGAGCGGCTGTACCGATCCGGATCTCGCGTCCGGGCTCGATACGGCAGGCCCGCCCACGGTCTCGGCGGTGATCGTCACCGGGGAGACCGGCAACGAGGCCACCTATTGCAACCCGGACCGGGGCAACCGCACGCCGAACGTCTGTGTGGCCGGTCAGCCGGTCGAGCCGGTGACCGACGTCCGCCCGCTGAACTGGACCGCGCGCGTCGTGTTCAAGGAGCTCCTGGATCCGGCGATCGAGGACATCGACAGCACCACCGGTGAGGGCAGCATCGCCCGTGCCCACCCGTTCACGCTGACCTGCGGCGGCGCCGCGGTGGCCTACGACGGGTTCTACGATCCATCCGGCAACCACGAGACCACGCCGGTGGGACCGGCGCTGGTGATCCACGCCCACACCCAGCCCGGCGCGGCGACCGCCGCCGCGTGCCGGCTCGCGATCAACCCCGGCACCGTGCACGACAAGGACGGCGCGCCCGCGCCCAGCGACGTCGCGTTCGCGTTCACGATCGCGCCGTTGCAGGTGCGCTCGTCGGGCCCGGCCGCCGGCGCGACCGGCGTCGACCCGGCCGCGCCGATCACGATCACGCTCAACAGCCGCATCGATGCCGCCTCGCTGGCCGGCAACGTGACCGTCACCGGCACGACCGGGCCGGCGATCGCCGCCGCCGTCACCGTCCTGGCGAACGATCCGACGACGATCGTGATCGATCCCGCCGCCGCGCTCGCGCACGGCGCCACGTACACCGTCGCGGTGAACGCCGGCGTCCGCGACACTCTCGGCGGCGCGCTCGCGGCGCCGCACAGCTTCGCGTTCACCACCGCACCGTGAGGCTCCTGTGATCCACCCGCATCGCCCCCTCGCCCTCGCCGCCGCTGCCCTGGCCGTCGTCGTCGCCGGCGCGCCGCACGCGCGGGCACAGACCAGCACCACCGGGGCAGTTCGCGGCGTGGTCTCCGATCCCGGCACCCACGGCCCGGCATCCGGTGCCACGATCGTCGCGAGCTCGCCGGCGCTGCAGGGCACCCAGACCGAGTTCACCGACGACACCGGCGGGTACTACATCGCCGATCTGCCGCCCGGCATGTACCAGCTCGACGTCTACTACGCCAACGCCCACATCGCGCGCGACCACATCCTGGTCCAGGTCGGCAAGCTCGCGCAGATCAACCTCGAGGTCGACAGCAGCCGCGCCGGCCGCGAGGTGATCACGATCGTCGATCACGCGCCGCTGATCGACGCCGGCTCGATGAAGCTGTCGGTGACGCTCACGCCGGACTACACCCGGAACCTGCCCGCCGGGCGGACCTCACTCGCCAACCTCGACGTCGTCCCGACCACGACCCGCGATCGCTACGGCATCGCGTTCGGCGGCTCGTCATCGTTCGAGAACACCTACATCGTCGATGGCCTGAACACGACCACCAGCGCCTTCCAGGGCGCCGAGTGGGGCGGCGGCAACTCGTTCATCGGCCTGGGCATCCCCAACGAGTTCGTCGACGAGACCGAGGTGATCGCCGGCGCGTTCGGCGCCGAGTACGCCGGCACCACCGGCGGCCTGGTCAACGTCGTCACCCGGTCGGGCGGAAACGAGGTCCACGGCAGCGTGTTCTCCCACGTCACGCCCGGCGGGCTCGCGTCGCAGGCGCGCAGCATCCTGCGCGAGGGCAGCTCGCTGTCCTACGATCCGCACCTGTCGTACCGCGCCGATGTCGGCGGCGAGCTCGGCGGCCCGATCATCCGCGACAAGCTGTGGTTCCACGTCGGCTTCAACCCGGTGATCGAGAGCGCGCCGATCGATCGCGTCGTCAGCCGGTTCCGCGACGTCGACGGCGACGGCGTGCCCGACGTCGATCCGGCGACCCGGATCAGCCTGCGCGACGAGGTCGCACGCACCACGATCCCCGCCACGCGGCGGACCTACAACTTCACCAGCAAGCTGTCGTTCGCCGCCAGCCCCGATCACCAGGGCTCGGTGTCGCTGCTCGGTACGCCCGGCGTGCGCCAGGGCGTCATGAACCCCGACTGGGGATACGGCCCGACCCGCACGATCGAGTCGCAGGCCACCGAGGGCGAGTACGCCGCGACCGCGCGCTGGACCTCGAAGCTGTTCGACGGCGCGACCCAGATCGACGCCCAGGTCGGCTACGTCCACGGCCGCGACGAGCTCAACCCGCGGTTCGCCAGCGCCGACGCGCCGTCGATCCGGTTCCTCTACGCCCGCCCGTTCACCGACTTCTCGGGCTACGAGCCGATGCCCGCGGGCTGTATCGACGGCGGCGCCAACGATCCGTACCCGAACCTGACCAACTGCCAGGTCGCCAACTACCAGATCGGCGGCTTCGATCACATCGCGCGCCAGACCAACGATCGGATCTCCGCGCGGCTGGTCGGCATGCAGCGGCTCCGCGCCGCCGGCCATCACATCCTCAAGGCCGGCCTCGAGATCGATCACGACCACTCCGAGATCACGCGCGCGTACACCGGCAACGGCATCCGCAACTGGGACTTCGGCGGCAGCCTGATGCGCGTCCGGTTCTACAGCGTCGAGCCGGGCGGCACCGAGCCGTGCGGCTCGGACGTCGACGGTGACGGCGTCCCCGATGCCCGCTGCAGCTTCGATCCGACCGGGATCGACGCCTCGGCCGCGACCAACGACCTCTCGGCGTTCGTCCAGGACTCGTGGCAGCCGTGGCCCAGCGTCACGATCAACGCCGGCCTGCGCCTCCAGCAGCAGCGCATCGGCATGCCGTCGAACATGGTCGGCCGGGTCTCCAGCCTGAGCGGCGAGCCCGCCGGCGACACCGCGTTCGTGCTCGACGACCTCGCGCCGCGGATCGGCGCGCTCTACGACCCCACCGGCGTCGGCCGGTCGCGGATCTACGGCCACTGGGGCCGGTTCTACGAGGTCGTCCCGCTCGACATGAACATCAGCGGCTTCGGCAACAACGTCACCGACGTCAAGATCATTGACGACTCGACCTGCGGCAACCTCCTCGACCCGAAGAACCTGACCTGCAACGAATCGATGCCGCAGTTCGCCGGCCGGTTCGGCGGCGGCTCGAGCATCGTCGCGCCCGGCCTCAAGCCGCAGTACACCGACGAGCTGAGCTTCGGCGCCGAGTACGAGGTCATGCCCGCGCTCAAGCTCGGCGCGACCTTCATCCACCGCTCGCTCGGCCGCGTGATCGAGGACGTCTCGACCGACGGCGGCGCGACCTACGTCATCGCCAACCCGGGCGAGATCGACGGCGCGGACGTCCAGGCGCTGCGCGACCGCGCCCGGACCGCGATGGCCGCCGGCGACGCCCAGCGCGCCGCCAGCCTCGAGTTCCAGGCCAACCAGGTCGAGGGCATCAAGCGCTTCGATCGCCCGATCCGGACCTACGACGCGCTCAGCCTGACCGCGTCCGTGCACACCGATCGCACGCTCGTCCTGGCCAGCTACACCTACTCGAAGACGCTCGGCAACTACCCCGGCCTGTTCAACCCCGAGACCGGCCAGCCGTCCGCCAACCTGACCTCGATGTACGACCTGCCCGAGCTGATGTCCAATCGCTACGGCCCGCTCCAGATCGACCGGCCGCACTCGCTCAAGCTCGACCTGTACCACCGCTGGCCGATCGGCCGCGCCGACGCCATCGTCCTTGGCGGCCGCGCCCGTGTCCAGTCCGGCCGGCCACACAGCGTCCTCGCCGGCAACCCCTACGGCGTCGGCGAATCCTATCTGCTGCCGCGCGGCGCCGGCGAGCGCGCCCCGTTCGAGTCCGCCCTCGACGGCCACGTCGCCTACCACCGCGAGCTCAGCAAGGGCATCTCGCTCGAGGGCTACATCGACGTGTTCAACCTGTTCGACCAGCAGCCGGCGACCAAGCTCGACGAGATCTGGACCTACTCGAACATCAACCCGATCGTCGGCGGCGACGCCACCGACCTCGACCACGCCAAGGTCGTCGATGCCAACGGCGAGCCGACCAGCACCACCGCCCGCGGCGTCAAGAACCCCAACTTCGGCCGCCCGACCGAGGCCGCCGCCCCCCGCTCCGTCCGCTTCGGCCTCGCCCTGACGTTCTGATCCACCGCCACGCGTCCTGGACGCCGGAGCGCGCGCTCATCCGGGTAGGCAGATCCGCGGGCGCGCTTGGCTACGACGAGATCCGATCGACGAGCCACGCACGTGCGGCGTCGCCGTCGAGCCGGACCGGCTCGATCTCGCCGATGTCGATCGACACGACACTGGCACCATCGAGACCGGTCGCACCGCGGAGGTCCGCGGCGTGGACGCGGGTCCGGTCGAAGAGCACGCGGTCGAGCTTGGTGCCGCGCAGGATGGCGCGGCGCAGATCGGCGCCGGTCAGCACGGCGCCGCCGATGTCGGCCTGGGTCAGATCGGCACCGCATAGATCGGCCTCGGAAAAGCCGGTGCGGTTGGCGAGCGCACTATCGAGGTGGGCTCCACGCAGCCGGGCCCCTGCAAACTCGGCCTTGCTGAGCTGCGCGCCGCGGAGGTCGGCCGAGATGAGCGAGCTGCCGGAGAAGTTGGAGCCGTAGAGGTCGGCACCGCGGAGCGACACGCCGTCGAGCTGCGACTCGTAGAGCACGATGTGCGTGAGATCGCGACCGGACAGGTCCATTCCGCGCAGGTCGGCGTTCTTGAGCTCGAGCGTCTCTTCGCCCTGCTCGTGCCGCGCCAGCATCGATTCGAGCTCGCTCGTCATTTCCCGTACTTTACCTCGTTGTCGAGGCCTTGCTTGGTGACCTCGGCCTTCAGATCCGCCAGATCCTTCGGAGTCATGTCGTTCGGATCGATGACCACCTTCTCGGGAGGCGTCTTGGCGAGCGACTCCTTGATGTCGTTCATGGCGCCTTCGACGACGGTCTTGCCCGGTTTCGGGAACTTGGATTGGGGCCGCTTGACGTCCCAGACGGTGCCGTGCTTGTCGATGAACTCGCCACCCTTGGGGTTCGGGTCGCGCGTCAACGGACCGTCGAGCTTCCCGCTCTCCTCCATCTCCAGGCCGACCTCGCCCTCTCGCAAGCTCTTTACGTCGACCTCGTTCGCGTGCGCTGGATCCTTGGACAGCTCCATGAGCCGGTTTGCGCGCGCGTCTGCGGTCGCCTTCGCCGCGGCGTCGGCCGCCGCCTTCGCATCGGCTTCGCTCGCGCCTTTCGCGAGCGCGTCGTCGGCCGCTTTCCTTCCGGCCTCCTTGGCCTGATCGGTGACGAGCCGCTTGACCTCGGCCTCGATCTTGGCCGGATTCTTGGCCTCGCGCTTGCCGATCTTGACCTTCGCCAAGGCGTCTTTCGCGGCGGTGTCGGCCGCGGTGTCGCCGGCGGTGTCGCCGATCGCCTTGGCCTTGGCCTGGCGGGCCGCGACCTCGGCGGGATCCGGCTTGGGCTCGGGCTTGGGCTCGGGCTTGGGCTCCACCTTGGGATCGAGCTTGGGATCGACCTTGGGATCCAGCTTGGGATCGAGCTTCGGATCGACGGCGGGCTTGCCGCTCCTGAAGTACTTCGCGCCGCCGATGATGAGCGCGAGCAGCGCGGCGAGGCCGCTGCCGACCGACTCGCCCGCCTCGAAGTCGTCCATCTTGTGGCCGTTGGAGAACGCCTTGTATCCAACCAGGCCCTCGATGATGCTGGGGACGCCGGTGATGTCGAGGATGCCGAGGCAGACCAGCCCGACGCCTTCCCAGAACCCGGGGCCGCGTCCGTTGTAGGCCGCGAATGTCTTGAAGCGCGAGTAGATCCCGAGGCCCACCGCGCCGGCCAGCAGGATGAGCGCGGGGATCCAGGCGAAGGGCCCGAAGAGCGCGCAGAACCCTACGCAGATGAGGATCGCGAGGCCGGCGCTGATCAGGCCGTAGAGAAAGCCGCCCAGCCAGTTGCCGAACACCGAGGCGAACGCCTTCTTGATCGCGGCCGTCCACGACGCGGGCAGGATCAGCTCGAGGAACGCCTGCCCGGCGTCCTGCGCGTTGGCCTGCTTGTCCGACGCCGCCTGTGCGTCGGCGTTGGCCTTCTCCGCCGCGTACTTCGATGCGATCTGCGAGCTTGCGCTTGCCTTCTTGCTCTCGAAGGTACCGACGTTGCGCTGCTGGTCGGCACCGGCCTGTGCGACGGTGGTGGTCATCGCGGTGCGCGCGTCGCCGACGCCTCGGCGGGCCTTGTCCTGGAAGTCGGCGCCCTGCTGATCGATCTGCGTGGTCGCCTCGGTGCCGGCCTGCGTGACCTGCTGTCCCGCGATCGCGGCGCCCTGATGCAGCTGCGCGGCGACCTGGGTGCCGGCCTGACCGAGGTGCGCGCCCGCGGCGCTGCCCGCCTGGCTGATCTGACCGCTCGCCGCGGTGGTGCCCTGCGCCATCGCCGCCGACGCGGTGCCGGCGTGCTGCGCCAGCGCGCCACCGACCTGGCCGTCGACCTGACCAAGCTGCGCCAGGGCCTGCGCGGTCGCATCGCCGAGCGTTGTACGCGCCTGGGCCGCGGTGGCCGCGGCCTGTTCGGGCGACACGCCCGCGATGGCGGAGGCGGCCGCGCGCGCCTGCGCGGCGATCGCGTCGGCGAGCTGCGCGCCGTGCGCCTCGACCTGCGCGGCTGCGTGCTCGGCGTTCGACTGCAGCGATTCGGTCGTGGCGGTGGTGCCGGTGGCGAGCTCGCTGACGGCGCTCTCGGTGTTGCTGGTGAGGTGCTGACTGACCTGGGTCTGGAACGACGAGATGTGCGAGGCCGCTTGCGCGCTGGTCTCGCCGAAGCCATGCGCGACGGTGTCGACCAGGTCGGTGATCGCGGACGTCACCTTCGGGATCGACTGATCGAGGCCGCTGTGGAAGCCCGCGACGCCGCTGTCGAGATGACCGCCGAGCTCGCCGGTCGCGCGCTCGGTCTCGCGGTCGACGGCGGCGGTGTCCTTGCCGAAGTTCTGCGCGGCCTGATTGCCGAGCTTGTCCGATGCCTCGGCCTGCGCCTCGGCGGCCTCGCCGCCGCCGCCGACAGGGGCCTGCGCCTGCTGCGTGCGCGCGTCGCTGCCCTGCCGGAACGTCTGCGCCTCGGTGGTCGCGTGCGCCGAGAAGTCGGTCTTGCCTTGCTCGGCGACCCCGCTGGCCTGAGCGCGCTGGCGCTGTCCCGACTGTTCGACCTGCGCGTGCTGCACCTGCCCGGCCGCGGCGACGTGCGCGGTAGCGCTGGCGTGAGCGGCGCCGACGCTGGCATGAGCGGCGGCGCCGTGGCCGGCCATGGTGGCGTGCGAGGTGACGACCTGTGCATGGAGCTGCGCCGCGCTCGCCACCTGCTGCGCGCGCAACCGGGCGGCCTGCTGTTGCGCGGCGGCACGGATCGACGCACTCACGGCGGTCGATCGCGCGCGGATCTCGCCTGCGTGGTGGTCGCCATCGGCGATGAGCGAGCGCGCGAGAGCGGCGCTTGGCGCGCTCGACGGAATGTCGACCGCGGCGCTCGCGGAGGGCGCCGTGCGCGCGGCCACCTTGGGCGCGGGCACGCCGGTCGGCGCCGGCGTCGCCATGGGCCGCGGCAGTTGAGCGGCAGGCCCGGCCGCGTGTCCGCCGGCCACGTGTCCGCCGGCCGCGTGTCCGCCGGCCGCGTGTCCGCCGGCCGCGTCGCTCGAGCGCGCGAGCTTGCCGGCGAAGGCATGCGCATCACCGGACGGGCGCGCGCTGGATGCAGTGGCGGCGGGCTTGCCGCCGAGCACCGGGGGGGTCGTCGCGACCTGGGGCGGACCGGCGGTGCTCGGCGTCGCCGTCGCGGACGACGGCTTCGCAGGGGATCCGCCGCCAGGCGCCGGTGCAGTCGGGGTTGCGGCCGGGGAGGTTGCGATGGGCGAACGTGGTGCGGTCGTCGGTGCGCCCGTCGGTGCGCCCGGGGCCGGTGCGCCCGGGGCCGTCGTCGCCGGCACCGCGGATGCGGGCGGTGTCGCGGTCGCCGTGGCTGCGCCTGGCGGCGCGGGCGGCGAGTCCTTGGCTTGTAGCTCATCGACCTTCGCAAGCAGCGCCTTGCCCTCGCCGCCATCCTCGCCCTCGCGATCCGCTTCGGCGTCGGCGCGCTGCTTCGGTTTGCGCTGCGTCCCCGACGGCGCTGCGAGCCGCACGACACCCGGAACATCGCGCGCCGCGGAGCGTCCGAGCGTCTCGGCCTCGGCCTCGGCCGTCGCCTCGGTGGACGCTTGGCGTGGCGCCGGGCCCGTCGTCGGGACCCCGTGTTGCTGCACTGTGTGCACCAGCTCGTGGCCCAGCAGCGCATCGCCACCGGTCTCGTACATGCCCGGCGCGAAATGGATGTCGCGAGCGAACGCGATCGCCGCCGCGCCGTGATCATGTGCGACGCCATCGCCGCGATGGATCGTCACGCCGCTGAAGTCAGCGCCCAGCTGCGCCCCGAATCGCTGCGCTTTGGAGCTATCGAGCACCTCGTGGCGTTCGGGCTCGCCTGCGGGCTCCGCGCTGGCCGGTGCCGCCATCGGTTTGCGCTGGCCACCGAACAGCGACTCGATCATGGGCCGTGACCCGGGTGCGGCATGTGCCTCGCGGTGTTGCCCGGCCGCGTTCGCGTCCGGCTTCCGCTGTACGGGAGCGGTCACCTCCGGAAGCATCTCCGTCCGCGTCTGCTTGCCTGGTCCTGGCCCTGCACCCGCGGGCTGTTCGCCACGACCTGATGTCGTCGACCTCTTCCCTCCAACGTCGCGCATCGGCGTCCTTCCGAGCAGCCCAACCCCATGGCCGCGAGCTTCGAACATCAGATATTCACGTGGCGGAATCCAGGACATTCAATCCTGGATCACTGACGCATTGCAGCACGAGCGATGGCCCAGGTAGGGGACGCTCGCACTCGACCGTGACGAGGATCCGTGGAGGTGTACTGCGCGGCTCCGCCGGCAGAACTTGCTGGTCCCAGCGGCCTTTTCCAGGCTCCCTGCTCCGAGTCGGCGGTCGCGAAGAACCGGCCGAGCACTCCTCGGCGATGTCGATCACGCCGTGATCGAACCGCGACGCGCGCGCGACGTCGGCGAGGCCGTACCAGAAGCTGGCGGCCGAAGCGACGCCGCGCACGCTCCACTCGCGGCTTGCCAGGGGCAAGAAGCCGAACCGCAAGCATCTGGCGCAGGTCGCGGCGATCTACTCGCTGAGGCACTGGCGGCGCACGATCGCTGACGTGCCGCACGGCCTGCCAATCGACCGGCGTGATCGAAGCGTGGCAGCGAACGAAGCGGGGAACATCATCCTCGTTGCTGCATACCTCGTGGAGGAGACGGAGCACAGAGGCGTCTTCTTGCTAAAGAGGTTTGGTGACGATTACACCCCTCAGCTGATCGTGTGCAGTGGGACCTGCGATTCCAGCTTGCTCGGACGCGTGATCACCGATTTCAATACGGTGGCGATGCGGACCTGCTCGGCCGTCGCTGGTCCGCGCGTTCGATGCGTCGCCGCACGTTGCGAGCGACGCCGCGTTGTTGCTCCGCGAGCTCGAGCTCTTGATGTAAGCCCGGATACGGCCGTCCATGGAATACACCCGAGGAACATCCTCGTCGAAGAGGGTACTCCGCGGCACCGATCAGCATGGACCTGTCAGCGATCATCTGCACACGCCGGTCTCCAGCGTGACGACATCAGGCCACTGCACGATGGTGTCGCCGCACACCTCCTTGCACACACCCCTCCGTCACGAATGACCGTGCGCCCGAGCGCGGCGCGATCACCGCGTGGAGTGTGTGTGTGACCGCCAACTGGTCTCGGACAAGACTGAACTGCAGCGCGTTTTTCGTCGGAATCGAGGGGCGCGCCGCGGCGTCTCCCTGTAGATATCGGGCATGCGACACAAACATCTCGGCGTGCCCCTGGTTGCTCTGCTTGTGATGTCGTGTGAGTCCGGCGAGCAGCCGGACGCTGGAACGAACCCCGCGCAGGTTCCGGGCGCCCTGGTCGCGGCGACGGGGGCGTCGGTGGTCCGGTACAATAACAACCTCAGTCGTGACGGCGTGTTCGTGCAGCCCACGCTGACCAAGGCGAAAGCGGCGACGATGGTGCGCGACACCTCGTTCGATGGAACGGTCTCGGGGAACGTCTACGCGTCACCGCTGTTCGTCGACGGCACCCCGGGTGTGTTCGTGATCGCGACCGAGAACAACCAGGTCAGCGTGCTCGACGAGACCACCGGTCGGCCGGTCTGGCAGAAGACGTACGGGACGAGTGCCGGACGCAGCGGTGCAGGCTGCGGCAACATCACGCCGATCGGGATCACCGGCACCCCGGTGATCGACGCCACCACGCGCACCATCTACTTCAACGCCGCGATCGGGACGAGCACGACGATCACGGACCACGTGATTCACGCCGTGTCGCTCGACGATGGCTCCGAGCGCCCGGGCTGGCCGGTGTCCGCGAAGACGGTCACCCTCGCGGGCGAGACGTTCAACCCGGCGCTGCATAACCAGCGAAGCGCGCTGCTCCTCGTCGGTGGCATCCTCTACGTCGCCTACAGCGGACACTTCGGCGACTGCGGCTCGTACCGCGGCTGGCTGATCGGCATCGACACCGCCGCGCCGCGCAACGTGAAGGCCTTCAAGACCGGCGCCACGCGTGGGGGCGGGATCTGGGGGCCGTCCGGGCCGACGAGCGACGGCACCAACGTGTTTGTCACCACCGGCAACACGTTCGGCGCGACCACGTGGTCGCGGGGCGAGGCGGTGATCCGGGTGCAGTCCGGCCCGGTGTTCACCGGACAGACGAGTGACTTCTTCACGCCCACGAACTGGATGGCGCTCGACTCCTCGGATCTCGATCTCAGCGGCAGCGGCGCGGTCCTCATCGATGCGCCGGCGTTCACGCCGTCGCAGCTCGTGATCGCGTTCGGCAAGGACGGCAACGTGTTCGCGATCGATCGCACCAACCTCGGCGGCATCGGCGCGCAGAAGGCCGTCCTGCACGCGGTGAACGGCCAGATCGTCAATGCCTCGGCCGCCGTGACGACGCCGGCAGGGACGTTCGTCACGATGCACGGCCATCGTAACGCGACCGGCATCGGCTGCCCGACGGGCAGCGGTGATCTGGTCACCGTCAAGCTGAGCGGCACGCGGATCTCGACCGCGTGGTGCGCGAACAACGGCGGGCAGGGCTCGCCCATCGTCACCACCACCGATACCCAGGGCAGCGAGGCGATCGTGTGGACGGCGGGCGCCGAAGGGACGAACAAGATCCACGCGTGGGATGCCGCCACCGGCGCCGTGGTGTTTGGCGGCGGCACCGATACGTTTGCCGGCGTGCGCCGCTTCACCTCGCCGATCGCCGTCAAGGGCCGCATCGTCGTCGCCGGCGACAACAAGGTCTTCGCGTTCAAGCCGCGGTGACGTGATCTGCTCCGGATGCGCATCCCTGGCGCCGTCCCGGCCGAGGGCTTTCCGAGCCGCGCGCCGTACGCGGCCATGGGCGGACGGGCGAACCTGTATTGCGTGCGACAGATCCGATGCGGCGTGTGAACCTGACTCTCGCCGGTTTGCGCGATGTTGGACGATGTATTTCTCCGAACTTCCAGCTGTTCCCTGATGTCGCCCGCTACACTCGCCGCTGCTGTGCGGTTGACCGAGTCCGAATATCGAACACTGGTCGTCTACTCGCCGATGCTGATCTGGCGCTCGGGCCTCGACGCGCGCTGCGACTACTTCAACGAGGGCTGGCTCGAGTTCACCGGCCGCACGCTGGCCCAGGAGTGCGGGGACGGCTGGGCCACCGGCGTCCATCCCGAGGACCTGCAGCGCTGCTTCGATTACTACATGGAACACTTCGGCCGCCGCGAGGCGTTCGAGATGGAGTACCGGCTGCGCCGGCACGATGGCGTGTACCGCTGGATCCTCGACCGCGGCGCGCCGTTCTTCGACGACGCCGGCGAGTTCGCCGGGTTCATCGGCAGCTGCATCGACATCGATGACCGGCGCCGCGCCCAGGACGAGCGCGACCAGCGCGGGCAGCGCGCGCTCGCCGTCGCGCAGGAGTTCGAGCACTGGATCCTCGGCATCGTCGGCCACGACATCCGCAACCCGCTGAGCGCGATCGGGCAGGCGGCGGAGCTCGTGCACACCATGCCCGACGATCCGGCGACCGTCCGCCGCAACGCGGAGCGGATCGCGCGCGGCGTCGAGCGCATCCGGCACCTCGTCGACGACCTGCTCGACCTGACCCGCGAGCGCCAGGGCGGCATCCCGATCGCCAAGCAGCCGGCCAACCTGACCGCGCTGTGCCGCGAGGTCGTCGACGAGCTCACCGTCACCGGCGACCAGCGCGTGGTCGAGCTCCGGTGCGGCGACGGCGACATCACCGGCGTATGGGATCCGCATCGCATCACACAGGCGATCTCCAACCTCGTCGGCAACGCGATCGTGCACAGCCCTGCGGGCTCCCCGGTGACCGTCGCGATCACCGGCGACGCGGCGCAGGTCACCATCGAGATCCACAACCACGGCGAGATCCCGGGCGAGCTCTTGCCGACGATCTTCAACCCGTTCCAGACCGGCAAGCCGGCCACCCGGCGCCGCGGCGGCCTCGGCCTGGGCCTGTTCATCGCCAGCGCGATCGCGCGGGCGCACGGCGGCACGATCGACGTCGCGTCCTCGGCCGCGGCGGGCACCACCTTCTGGCTGCGCCTGCCGCGCGGCTGATCCGGCCGGCAAGTAGTGCCGTGGACAAGAGACGCGCGGGCGCGTGATGCTCGCCGTGCGGCGTTGGCTACAGCAGGCTGACCGGAAAGAACAGCGGCTGATCGTCGTACTTGCCACGGCCGAACGTCGCGATCCACTGCTGGGTCTCGGGCAAACGCAGGTACGCGGCGAGATCGAGCGCCGCGGCCGACGCTGCCGCCGACAGCTCGACGAGGTACGGTCGGCGCAACCGCGGGTCGCCCTGCACCATCAACTCGATGCCGCCGGCCTTGAGCTTGCCGGTGATCCACGGGATCCGGCCGATCATCGTGTAGGCGGAAAGCGCGGCGGCGCGTTCGAGTACGCGGTGCTGGTTGTCACCGGCGAACAGCACGGTCGTGCCGGGGTCGAGCGCGATGTGTCCCGCCTCCTGCAGGTCGTGCAGCACGCCGTCGGCGCCCGAGCTGGCGTGGACCAGCAGCGGTGCCCTGGCAGCCACGATCCGGGAGACCGCCGCCACGGCGTCGTGTTCGCCGCGGATCCGCGCCGGATCCGCGGCAGGGCCGACGATCACCAGATCGTTGCGCGCCCAGGGCTGGGGATCCCGCGCGATGCCATCGGCCACGAGGTTGATCATCGCGTCGCATGCGTGCACGGTGATGAGGTCGATACCGCCCTTGCGAAATGCATCGATCACGATCGGCTTGGGACCGCTCGCGACCACCTCGATCCGGTTGCCGCGCGCGGCCTGGTAACGCTCGGCGAGCGCCTGCCAGAAGCCGGTCTCGATCATCCCACCGATCACCGCGACGTTGATGGTCTGTCCGGTCGGTCGTGGCGCCGGTGGTGGCTCCCTGTCGCGACACGCGAGGAGCGCGGCCAGCGCCAGCGCCGCCTGTGTTACCGGTGCCCTCATTGCCGGGTGCCCTGCATGACCAGCGAGACGACGCGACCTGCGGTGTGGTGGCCGGCCCGAGTCTCGGGCCGTACGTCCGTCAGGTCATCCACGTCCACCACCACGGGGAGTCGTCCCCCCGCGCGGGTGATGTTCCCCCATGACAGCGGGAGCGCCGCTATCGAGATCACGCGGTTGCGGAGGTGGATCATCCCGACCATGTTCAGGAGCAAGACTCCGGCCGCTGATGTTGCAGCGACGTTACCGCTTCCATTGAATCGGAGCCGATACTTGGCCTCACGGAGCATTCTCAAGAGGATCGTCCGCCCGACGACAGCGCCGGCGCCCGCCGGATCACACGCCGCGCAGGAAGCCGGTGACCTCGGCCGCGAAGCGGTCGGGCTGGTCGAGGTGGACCCAGTGGCCGGCCGGCTCGATGCCGACCCAGCGCAGGCCGTGGCGATCGAGCAGCGCGCGGCTGTGCTCGCAGATCCCACCGGGGACGCCGGCGACGAACAGCGCCGGGGCGCGCAGCGCGGCGAGCCGGGTGACCAGGGTCTCGGGCTCGCTCAGCGCGACCAGGTCGAGCGCGTGGCGGTGGAAGGCGTGCGGCGAGGCGAGGACCATCGCGGCGTGGTAGCCGCGCAGCGGCAGCTCGATGCTGCCGTCCTCGTAGACCGCGGCGCGCATGGTCGAGAGGCCGTGGTCGACGAAGTCGTCGAGCGAGTAGGCCGAGGCCTTGGCGCTGAACGTGCAGTCGCCGCGCGACAGGTTGCCGTCGACATCGACGACGGCGCGCACGGCGACGCACTCGGCGATCAGCGTGGCGAGCACGCCGCCCATCGAGTGGCCGATCACGATCGGCCGGCGATCGCCGATCCAGGCGGCGACGCGCTCGGCGAGCGGCTCGAGGCCGTCGGGCTCGTCGGGCCAGGGCGAGCGGCCGTAGCCCGGCAGGTCGATCAGCGTGTGCGAGAACCCGGCGAACGCGGGGTGCGCCGCGAGCCCGGTTAGGCTCTGCGACTGCTCGCCGAGGCCGTGGATCCAGACGATCTCGGGGCCGGTGCCGAACCGGCGCACCGTCATTGCGTGGCCGCCGCTGCGGCCGGGGA
>DASWRS010000440.1:0-16132 GCA_036403075.1 Kofleriaceae bacterium | reverse complement strand
CGAGACCAAGATCAAGGTCTCGAACAAGCTGGCCAAGATCATCAGCGGCGCGAGCCCGATGTTCCTGCTCGGCTTCGTCAAGGGCTTCCTGCGCGGCGTCTGGGACGGCATCAAGATGCCGTTCGAGGCGATCTGGCTGGTCGCCAAGGGCATCGAGAAGGCGGGCGACTTCTTCGCCGCGCTCGGCCGCGAGGCCGAGACCAAGGCCGGCCCGCAGGCCGCGGCCCCGACACCCGGCAAGCCGCCGGCGCCGCTGCCGGCCGCCCGTGCGCTACCGAGCACGCCGCGCGTGATCAAGCCCGACGAGACCTCGTCGGTGGTCGGCGGCATCGTCGGCCAGCTCAACGCGCAGAAGCGACCCAGGCCGCACGCCGGCGCGACCCCGGCGACCCCGGCGGCCGGTGGCGCCAACCAGTACCGCGAGCTCGGCCGCGATGCCCGCCGGATGTCCGGCGAGCTGGCGGGCCCTGCTCAGACGGTGGCGACCGGGTTCTGGCCGGCTGTCCAGCAGCTGTTCTCGTCGAGCGGCAAGTCGATGTCGCTCGACGATCTCATGGCCAAGCTCGGCAAGGTGTGGGCCGCCGCGAAGGTCGCGGTCGGTCAGCTGGGCGCCCAGATCGCCGACATGATCTGCGACTTCCTGGTCAAGGACGAGGCGGAGGAGCAGCTCGGAGAGACCATCGGTTACCTGGTGGGCATGATCGCGTTCCAGGCGCTGCTCGACTATCTATCGGCGGGCACCTGGACCGGCGCGATGGGGGTCCTGTCCTCGATCGCCAAGTTCCTCAACTGCCCGATGGAGTTCCTCGGCGAGGCGATGGCGGCGCTCAAGAAGCTCGGCGGCTTCGTCCTCGACGGGATCAAGAGCCTGGGCAGCATGGTGGTCGAGGCCGGCGCCGGCGCGCTGCGCGAAGTGATGGCCGCGTTCGGCGAGATCGGCACCAAGCTCGGCGAGTTCGCCGAGGAGATCCTCGCCAAGTTCCGCGGCGAGGCCGGTGCCGCGGATCGAACGGCGGCGCACACCGTCGAAGACGATGCCGCACGCGCGGCCGACAAGCAGGCGACCAAGGACGCGACCAACGTCGAGCAGACGGCGCTCGAGAAGGAGGCGCTCAAGGCCGAGGAGCTCGCCGAGGCGATCGAGGTCTCCAGGCTGATCGCGACAGCCGAGGATGCCGGACACGTGCCGGGCCCAGCGATCGCGCTGTCGCTCGACGCGCTCAAGGCTCGCTACTCGTGGATCAAGCTGTACGAGGCCGTACCCAACGCGGCAGGCTTCGAGATCTTCCTGATCGCGAGCCGGTACACGATCATCCAGGCGCGCGCGCGGCTGGCGACGTTGCCGCCGGCCGTGCAGGCGCGGTTCGCCGCGCTGGACGATGCGGCATTACAGCGTCTGGCCACGCTCGATGACGCGGCGCTGACCCGGCTCGCCGGGTTGAACGATGTCGCGCTGGCCAGGTTCGCGGCGCTCGACGAGAGGGCGCTGGCGAACTTCGCCACCGTCGCGCCAGCCGACCTCGCGCGGTTCGGTGAGCTCGATGCCGCGGCGCTGAAGAACTTCGGCGGCCTGCGCTCACCGGATATGCTGCAGCGCTACGCCAACCTGACGCCCGAGCAACTGCAGAAGTTCGTCACGCTCGATCGCCCGACGCTCGAGAAGTTCGCGGGCTGGGCGCACAACAACCCCGATCCGATCCTGCAGAACATCGCGCGGCAGAGCGACGAGACGATCGAGACGCTGTCGAAGATCAAGGTCCAGCCGGAGTCCAAGGCGATCAACGCCGCCGCGCCGTTCGATCGCATCCAGCTCAACGCCGGCAACTCGGTGTACGCGATCGACCGCAAGAGCATCACGCACGTGCTCGAGCGCCATCATCCGGACTACTGGATCGGCGAGGTCAAGGCGACGCAGAGCTTCCTGCCCCGCAGCATGACCCCAGCGGACATCGCGGACGTCATCCAGGAGGTGTTCGCCCAGAACCGGGAGGAGATCCTGCGCAGGGGCATCGGCTACTATCAGGTGGAGGGTACCTCGCACGGTATGAGCTGGACGCTCGGATTGAACAACGGCCGGACCGGGCAGCTGTACCCGATCCTGTGACAGACATGATCGAGGTCAGCACTTACGTCTTCGCCGGCCGCGCGTACCACCCGATCGCCGAGCTGCATACCCCGGTCGCGGACCCTGACTACATCAAGGGCGCGATCGAGCTGTCGATCGACGGCGTCGACATCATCACCCGAGCCGAGTGGGACCTCGTCGATCAGCTGTGGGCGTATCTCGTCAACGGCGCCTGCGAGCTCGCGAGCGGACGCAGCTTCGCGACGCGGTTTCCCGATCAGCCGATCGAGCTCCTGTTCACGGCCGGCGAGCACGATGACGGCGTGACGGTCGAGATCCGCTACCGCGGTGTGGGTCGCCCGGCCAAGGCCAGGGTCGGCCGGCGCGAGCTCATCGTCGCGATCGCGGACGCGGCGGAGCCCGTGTTCACGAAGCTCCTCGAGCTCGCGCCCTCCAACCGCGCCGGCTACGAGGCCGTGCTGCGTCAGATCGAATCCCTGATGCGCTCGACGTCCGGTAGCTCGTGAACGGCTTCATCGACCGGCTGATCCACCGGCTGATCGAACGCCCGACGCGGTGACCGGAGCTTGCGGTGTGGGGGGGGGCTGCCGTTTGGCGGGAGCAGCGTGTAACCCCCGGGATGCGGATCGGTCGGAGCGGCTGCCGCAAGGCCGCCGCAAGGCCGTGATGATCGGTCGCCGGGGCCGGGGGGAGGGCTGGCACGGCGGCTGCTCTGGTCGTCCTGCGTCACCACAAAGGATGGAACCATGGCTCCGCATCACACCCTGTTCGGCTCGATCACTCCCAGCGACCTCGTCCGTGTCCAGGGCGGCGCGTCGCGCGTGACCTCGCGGTCGGGCAGCTCGTCGGATCAGCTCACGCTGATGCTGACGCAGATCACCAGCTCGATCAAAGACCTGTCGACCAACAAGAACCAGAGCGACCCGATGCAAATGATGATGATGATGATGATGATGGGCGGAGGTGGTGGTGGCGGCGGCGGCGGCGCCGTGGCCGCACCGCCACCGCCGCCGCCGGCTCAGCCGGTCGTCAACATCTCGACCAGCGTCCGGCACTGAGCGCCGGCCCGGAGCCAGGGCCGCTTGCGTGATCGCACGGCCGTGGCGGCCGGCGGTCACAACAGGATCGTCAGCTGGTTGGTGCTCAGATCGAGCTGGGTCTGGTACCTCGCGAGCGGCCGGGTCGCCGGCCCCTGGAGCACCGCCCCGGTCAGCGAGTACCTCGATCCGTGGCACGGGCAGCTGAACAACTTGTTGACCCGCTCGTAGCGCACGCCGCAGCTCGCGTGGGTGCAGATGTCGGAGACCGCCTGCACGGCGGTGCTCGAGGTCCGTACGACGATGATCCGGTCCTTCGGCGCGGCGACGATCAGCGAGCCATCGACCCGGGTCAGCGCGGCGTTCTTCGGGTCGGCGAGATCGAGGCACAGGTCGGTGCCGCACATCGACGTGCTCGGATCTGGACCCGCGTCGGGCCCGGTCGTGCCGTCGCCGGAGGGGCAGCCCGCGAGCACCGCAGCCGCGGTCACCGCGAGGCCGTGCAGGATGGTCCGCCGCGAACAACCGGCGCACGTCGCCCCGCCTGCCGGGGCCGGTACCAGGGGCAGCCGCATGCGCGCATCGTTGCCGTCGACGACGGCGCTGTCCACGGCCGAAGCGGCCTGGAGTCGGGGCGATCACTGTCTGTTGCTATCCGCGCGACGGTGCGGCTGTGCGGGAGCTGCGCGGCGGCCGTGCGACGTGCGCGGCGGCCGAGGGACGGCCTCGGGCCCGCGTGGCGTGCGAGCGGATGTGATCCGCAGCAGTAACAGTCAGTTCGACGGCAGGTTGCCCGGGTGCGATTGTTTTGAACGGCCGCCCGCCCACCGGGCACCATGGCCTGGTGACCGCGATCTCGATGCCGCTGGTGATGCCCACCGTGGGAGAGGCTGCGGCCGGAGACACCGACCTCGTCGCGCGGCTGCGCGCCGGCGAGCGCGCGGCGATCGAGGAGGCGTACATCGCGCATCACGCCGCGATCCGCGGGTTCGCGCGCCGGCTCGTCGGCGACACCGCGTCCGCCGAGGACGTCGTGCACGAGACCTTCGTCGCGCTGCCGCGGGCGATCCGGCGGTTTCGCGGCGAGGGCTCGCTGCGCGCGTTCCTGATCGGCGTCGCGGCCAACCACTCGCGGCGCCACGTCCGCTCCGCGATGCGCCGGCGGCGTGCGACCGAGCGGCTGGCGGCGAGCGAGCAGCTGCGGCCGCGCACGGTCGATGCGACCGGCGAGCTGATCAACCGGCAGCTCGCCGGCAAGCTGTGGGCCGCGCTCGACGAGCTCCCGCTCGATCAGCGGATCGTGTTCGTGCTGTGCGAGGCCGAGCAGCGGACCTCGGTCGAGGTTGCCGGGATCGTCGGCGCGCCCGAGGGCACCGTGCGCACCCGGCTGTTCCACGCCAAGCGCAAGCTGCGCGCGATGCTGGAGGAGGCGCCATGAGCCTGGACGAGCTGCTCGGCACGATCCGCGCCGCCGGCGATGACGGCGACGGCGCCGACCCCGAGCTCGCCGCCGCGACCCGGCTGCGCGTGGTGCGCTCGCTCGAGACCCGGGCGCGCAGCCGGCACCAGCTCGTCGGCGTCGCCACCACGATCGCGATCCTGCTCGCCGGGACGGTGTCGTGGGCGCTGGCGACCGGCCAGGTCGCGACATTGTGGTCGCCCACGCCGGAGCCGCGCGTCGCGCCGGAGCCGACGACGACGCCGCCGCCTCGACCGGCGCCGCGCCATCGCCAGGCCATGGCGGTCGAGCCGCGGCCGTCGCTGCCGCCCGAGGCCGTCACGCCGCCGGTGACGGTGCCTGCCCCGCGCCCGGCGCGCCGCGCCGCGGTCGTCGGGCCGGCCGCGCCTCCGGTCGAGGCGCTGTATCGCCGCGCGCACGAGCTGCACTTCCACGGCGGTGATCCGGCCGCCACGCTCGCCGCCTGGGATCGCTACCTCGCGGCCGAGCCCGTCGGCCGGTTCTCGGTCGAGGCGCGCTACAACCGCGCGCTCGTGCTGATCCGGCTCGGCCGCCACGCCGAGGCGCGCGCTGCGCTGGTCCCGTTCGCCCGCGGCGAGATCGTGCCCGTGGGCTATCGCCAGGCCGAGGCCGAGCAGCTCGTCGAGCGGCTCGCGCCCGATCCATGATCGCGCGTGAACGGTCCCGGGCCGTCCGGAGACTACGGGCCATGAGACACGCACCGATCCTGATCGCGCTCGCGCTCGCGACCACCGCGCGGGCCGACGGCGGCCGAACGCTCCACCTCGCGGTCCACGGTTCGCTCGACGGTGCGGCGCTCGGCCAGGCGCTCGCCACCGAGCTCGGGGTCGACGTCGCGCTGATCCGCGGCACCTGCGATGCGCCGTGCCTCGACGTCTCGATCGACGGCAAGCACGCCGCCACGGTGGTCTACGTCCCGCGCTCGGGGACCCCGCGGGCGCGCACGATCGCGCTCGGCAACGACGCCTCGCAGTGGCCGCTGGTGATCACGCTGCTCGCCGGCAACGTCGTGCGCGACGAGGCGAAGGACGTGCTCGATGCCCTGCCGCCGCGCGCGCTGCCGCGGCCGGCCGCGCCCGGACCCGCGGTCGACCTCCCGCCGGAATCCGACGAAGCAACCGACGAGGCAACCGACGAAGCGTCCAACCAAGCAACCGACGAGGCGGCCGGCGAGACGGCCGGCGAAGTGGCGCCGCCCGAGGCGCCATCGCCCGCAGACGCGTCGCCCGAGCCGGCACCGGCGGTCGAGGCACCGGCGGTCGAGGCACCGGCGGTCGAAGCACCGGCGGTCGAAGCACCGGCGGTCGAGGCACGGGCGGTCGAGGCACGGGCGGTCGAGGCACCGCCGTCGGTCGCGCCCGCCGAGCCCGAGCCCGAGCCCGAGCCCGCTCGCGAGCACAGCTTCCTCGGCTTCGGGCTGGTCCCGGGCCTGTCGACCGACCTGACGCACATCGGCTCGGTGCGGCACTTCCTCTCGATCAACCTCGTGGCCGGCGTCGGCGGCGGCTCGAGCGGGCTGTCGCTGAGCGGCATCGCCGACATCGAGCGCGGGCTCGCGGCCGGCTTCCAGGTCGCCGGCGTGGTCGCGATCGCGCGTCGCGTCGCCGGGACCCAGGTCGCAGGCGTCGCGGCCGTGTCGGGCCAGGTCGACGGCCTGCAGATCGCCGGCACCACCGCGGTCGCCGATCGGCTCGACGGCATCCAGGCCGCGGGCGTCGCGGCGGTGGCGCGGCGCTCGGCCGGCAACCAGGTCGCCGGGGTCGTCGCGTTCTCCGGCGGCAACGCCGGGGTCCAGGTCGGCGGGGTCGCCGCGGTCGCACGCGGCAGCGCGGGGCTGCAGCTCGCGGGCGTCGCCTCGGTCGCCGGCCGCGATGTCAACGTCCAGGCCAGCGGTGTGGCGAGCGTCGCCCGCGGCACCGCGAACATCCAGATCGCCGGTGTGGTCAACGTGGCGCACCGGGTGCTCGGCGCCCAGATCGCGCCGATCAACATCGCGCGCCAGGTCGACGGCATCCAGATCGGCGTGATCAACATCGGCGGCTCCACCGATGGGTTCTCGTTCGGCCTGATCAACATCGTGCCCGGCGGCCGCTACGATCTCGAGACCGCGGTCGATTCGAACCGGACCGGCACGGTGCTGTTTCGCCACGGCGGCCGGCGCTGGCACAACGTGTACGGCGTCGGCGGCCATCCGGTGAAGGAGACCGGCCCCAGCGACGACGTCTGGATGTACGGCCTGGGCTTCGGCCCGAGCCTGCCGTTCGGCGACACCGTGATCGATCTCGAGGCGATCGGCTGGCAGGTCAACCACGGCCCGCGCCACGAGACCGAGGTCAGCATCCTCGGGCAGCTCCGGCTGTCGATCGCGCACCACTGGGGGCCGTTCGCACTGGTCGCCGGCGGCATCCTCAACTCGTACATCACCAGCGATCCGCAGTCGCCGCTGATCCTCGAGCGCCGGACGGCCGGCTCGGCGATGACCACGGGCGTGACGGTCACGACCTGGCCGAGCGCGTTCGTCGGCGTGCGGATCTGAACCGGCCGGGGCCCACGTGCCTGTGACCCGACCGATGCTCGCGGCGGCGTCGTGGATCCGCCGCCACGGCGCACGCCACGGCGGACGCGACCGGAGCTGCTACGGTTCGAGGGATGCCGGACCCGCGGGCCTCGCACCACCGCGCCGAGACCCGCCGATGACGCGGCACGCGCTCGCGGTCGGCGACGCGCTGCGCCGGCGCGCCGCGGTCTCGGACGCCGAGCTCGACCATGTGTTCCCCGACGAGCTGCGCGACCGCTCGCACCTGCACTGGACGCCGCTCGCGGTCGCGGTCCGCGCGGCCGAGCTGCTCGCGCCGTCGCCCGACGTCCGGGTGCTCGATGTCGGCGCCGGCGTCGGCAAGCTGTGTCTGATCGGCGCGCTGGTCACCGGCGCGGTGTGGTGGGGCGTCGAGCAGGACTCGGTGCAGGTCGCGGCGGCGCGCCACGCGGCGTGGGCGCTCGACGTCGCGAACCGCACGCGGTTCATCCACGGCGATGGCTCGCGGTTAGCGTGGGACGAGTTCGACGCGCTGTACTTCTACAACCCGTTCACCACCCTGATGCTCGCGCCGCACGCCAGCCCGTTCGTGCGCTACGCGACGATCCAGGGCACGCTGCGGCGGATCGAGCAGCGGCTCGCCGCCGTGCGCGCCGGCACGCGGGTCGTGACGTTCCACGGCTTCGGCGGCGAGCTGCCCGCAGGCTTTACGCGGATCTCGCGCGAGCCGGTCGGCGACGACGCGCTCGAGCTGTGGATCCGCGACGCCTAGCGAATGCGCGGGCGGCCGCCGGGGCGCCATGCGATCCCGCGCGCGGGCCGCGACCACGAGCGCGGCGATCACGACGAGGGCGGCGACCGCGGCGACCGCGGTCATGGCGATCGCACCGCGGCGCGGCCGCATCGGCGCGACCCGCTCGGTGGGCTCGGCGTTCCGCCGGCGGTACGGCGCCGCGAGCTCGGCGGTCATCGGCGGTGCCTCGTGCCCCGCGAACGGCGCCTGCGATCGCGGCTCCGTCTCGGCGGGGAGCGCGAACGGGGCATCGGGCGGCGGCGGCACCGAGGTCCGCAGCGTGACCGACGCGCCCGGCCGCGGACCGGCCGCCGCGTGCAGGGCGCCGGGCCTGATCGGCAGTCCGACTCGCCGATCCACCGCCGGCTCCGGCGGCTGCGCGATGTCGAGCACCGCGGCGGCGGCGGCGCGGTCGTGCGCGATCAGGTCGAGCACCGTGCGCGCCGCGGCGGCCGAGGGCGGGCGCGCGTTCGGCGACTTCATCATCAGCCGGCGGGTGAACGCCTCGAGCAGCGGATCGACCGCGTGGCCGGGCGCCCGGTCGCGCATCGCCGGGGTCTCGAGCATGATGTTGGCGCGCGCGATGTCGACCCCGTCTCCGTCGAACGGTGGCCGGCCGGTCAGCATCTCGAAGCACATCACGCCGAGCGCGAACAGGTCGGCGCGCGGATCGATCGGCTGACCGAGCGCCTGCTCGGGCGCCATGTAGTGCGGCGTGCCGAGGACCACGCCGGCGGTGGTCAGCCGCTCGGGGCTGGACGACGCGGCCTCGTCGCGCAGGATCGCGATGCCGAAATCGACGATCTTGAGAGGGTCGCCGTCGCGCTCGCGCTCGACGATCACGTTGTCGGGCTTGAAGTCGCGGTGGATCAGGCCGCGGTCGTGCGCGTGGCCGAGGCCGTCGCACAGCTGCCGCACGATCCCGATCACGCGCGCGGCCGGCATCGGCGCCTCGCGGACGATCAGGTCGTACAGCGTGTCGCCGGGAGCGTGCTCCATCACCAGGTAGTGCAACCCGCCGGGGGTCTCGCCGACGTCGACCATGGTCACGATGTTGGGGTGCTGCAGCGCGGCGGCGAGCTCCGCCTCGCGGGTGAACCGCCGGCAGATCGTGGCGTCGGCCAGGAGGCTCGGCCGCAGCACCTTGACCGCGAACAGGCGGCCGAGCTTGACGTGGCGCGCCCGGTAGACCCGGCCCATGGCGCCATCGCCGATCTGCGCCTCGATCTGATACCGCGACGCGATCACCGCGCCGATCAGGCTATCCGCATCGGGCTCGCGATCCACGCACCGCCAGGATCGCGGCCGGACCGGCGGCGATGGGGTACGCCCGAGGTAGTCAGGCCACGATCTCGCTTGCCTCTTACGAGCCGTCGGCGGGGATCTTCGCAGCGCACGCGGCCCGGGCAGAAAAATCCGGCGCCACGCGAGCCGCGGCGAACGCCGCGACCTTCTCTGACCCACGAAACGAACGCCGGGCTGCAGCGGCTGATGCAGCGCCACCCGCACGCCTTCAGGCACGCACGTGACAGCGCTGCAAACGACCGCCGGCTTGCGGTCGTTCCCCAGGAATCGTCAACCGCTGCAGCCCGGAAAACGAGAAGCTAGCGGTGGCCGTCGCCGATCTGGTCGAGGCCGAGCACCGTTCCGCCGACGCGCGGGCCGGCGCTCCAGGTCTGGCCGCCGTCGAGCGTGATGAACACCTGGCCGCCGTCGCCGGCGGTGAAGCCCGCGGCGCTGTCCGATTCCTCGGCCTCGGAGAGGTGGATCGTGTGCAGGTCCTGTGTGCCGACCCGCTGCAGCGTCACGTCGCCGGCCGCCGAGATGTGGGCGACCGCGCCGCCGGCGCCGACCGCGATCGCGGCGCCGGTCTCGTCGAGCCGGACGTCGTCGAGCCGGACGCCACCGTTGTTCGCCAGCGGCGACCAGCTGCGACCTCCGTCGCTGCTCCGGCTGATCAGGTGATCGCCGACCAGGATCGCGCTCCGGCCGTCCGGCGACACCGCGATTGCGCGGGCGCCCGCGAAGCTGCCGCGCCCGATCAGCTGGTTGTTCTCGACCGAGAACAGCGCGCCGTCCTCGGACACCGCCAGCACCGTGGGTGCCTGCTGCGCCGCGGCGATCGCGCGGAAGCTCACCGTGCCGTCGCCGATCGGCGCCCAGTGCGCGCCGGTATCGTTCGAGGCCAGCAGCACGCCGTCGCCGGCCACGAACACCGGGCCGAAGTCCTGGGTCGCGAGCGCGCGGAGATCCGCCGTGGTCGGCACTGCCTGCGGCTGCCACGACGCACCGGCGTCGCCGGTGTAGAGCAACGTTCCCTGGGTGCCGACGACCCAGGCCTCTCCGCTGTAGCGGCACGCGATCCCGTTGAGCGTCGCGCTCGACCCCAGCGGATAGTCGCGGGTCAGGCCGCTGGTCTGCACGTTGACCATCAGACCGTCACTGCCAACCAGCCAGCCGCCGGTCCCGCCACCGCCACCGCCACCGCCCGTGCCGCCGGTCTTCTTGCACGCACCGACTGCCAGCGCGATGCCAAGACATACGAGTACTGCCTTCATAAGTCCTCCTGGGGGGGTCAAGTCGCTCGTCGCACGCGGATGCTACTCCCCTAATAGAGGTGGGGTGCAACGCGGGGTCGCAGCGGCCCTGCGCATTTTCGGAGCTTAATTGTAACTTATGAGAATCAGTTGGGAACGAGCGCTCCGACCAGGACGTCGGCGCGGTCGATCGCCCGCTGGGCGCGCCGGATCACGTCGCCGGGGGCCCGCCGCGCGTGCCGGGCGGCGCTCACCACGCGGTCGATCTCGCGGATGCAGATCCACGCCCGGTGGTGCGCCTCGACCCGCCGACGGCTGTCGGGCGGCGACGCAAAGCCATCCGCCAGGTCGCTGCACGCGATCGCCAGCGAGCCGACGATCTCGGGGTTGGCGATCCGGGTCGCCAGCTCGGCCAGCGGCGAGGCCGCCGCGACCACGGCGCGGAACGAAGGGTGATGCTCGAGGGGGTGGGGGGCTCGCTGGACGCGCATGCCGGCCAATCTTCCACGCGGCACGCCAGCTCGCGCCTCGCGATCCCGCCACCTTGCACCGGCGCCTGTCCGGAGTGTCCGGCCACCGGACATTGTCCGGCCGGTGCTGGTGACAGCCGTCCCCGCCCGAGGCGTGCCTGCCACCGAGGTGCCCGCAAGATGCGCTATGCTGAGCCTCCAGGAAGCTCCATGGAAACAGCGCTCATTGTTCGCGGCAGGATCTCGAACTCACGTCATATCGAGCTCGACGAGGCGGTCCCAGGCGTCGACGGCGAGGTCGAAGTGGTGGTTCGACGCGTCACCTTGCCCGAGCGGTCCGGAACCGTCGATGTCTTCGAGCTGATCTCGGCCGCGTCCCCGGGAACACGGTCCAAGGAAGACATCGACCAGCAGATCGCTGAAGAACGCGGTGGCTGGGGCGATAGGTGAGCCTGCTGTACCTCGACAGCTGCTGCATCATCTACCTCGTCGAAGCAGCCAGTCCTTTCCATGCTGCCGTGGTGCGGCGAATCTCGGTGCACGGTGCCGCGACCGGGGCAGCGCTCGTGACCTCGCGTCTCACCCGGCTCGAGTGTCGTACGAAGCCGCTGCGCGACGCTGACGCCGGACTGCTTGCTCGCTACGAAACGTTCTTCACGGCCCAGCGGTTCCGGATCGCGGAGATCTCGCCTGCAATCGTCGAAGCCGCCACGAATCTCCGAGCGAAGTACGGGTTCAAGACACCAGATGCGATCCATCTGGCGACCGCGATCCTCGAGAACTCCGATACTTTCCTGACCGGAGATGCCCAGCTCGAGCGATGTACGGAGGCCCGTGTCGAGGTAATCACATGATGCTTCGATCCAGGTTCGATTCGCCGTCCCCGGTTACAGGTACGCCGGGTCGCGGTACTCGCCGAGCTCGGCGCGGAACAGGTCGCAGATCTCGCCGAGGGTCACGCGCTGCTTCACGGCGTCGAGGATCGGCGGCATGACGTTCTGCTGGTCGTCGCGCAGCGCGGCGCGCACGGCGGCGAGCGCGCGCTCGGCCGCGGCCGGGTCGCGCTGGGTCCGGAACGCGCGGATCCGCTCGATCTGGTTCGACTCGGTGTCGTGATCGATCTTGAGGGTCGGGATGTTGTCGCCGTCCTCGGCCGTGGCGTACTTGTTGACGCCGACGATCGGCCGGCGGCCGGTGTCGACCTCGCGCTGGAACTCGAACGCCGAGCGTGCGATCTCGCGCTGCGGGTAGCCCTCCTCGACCGCCTTGACGATGCCGCCCATGGCGTCGATCTTGTGGATGTACTCCCAGGCCGCGGCCTCGACCTGATCGGTCAGGGTCTCGACGAAGTAGCTGCCGGCGAGCGGGTCGGCGACCTGGGCGACGCCGGTCTCCTCGTAGATCACCTGCTGGGTGCGCAGCGCGAGCTGGGCGGCGTCCTCGGTCGGCAGCGCGTAGGTCTCGTCGTAGCTGTTGGTGTGCAGCGACTGGGTGCCACCGAGCACCGCGGCGAGCGCCTGCATCGTCGTGCGCACGACATTGTTGAGCGGCTGCTGCGCCATCAGCGACACGCCGGCGGTCTGCGCGTGGGTGCGGAGCAGCCAGGCCCGGGGGTTCTTGGCGCCGAACCGCTCGCGCATCAGCTTGGCCCACATCCGGCGGCCGGCGCGGAACTTCGCGATCTCCTCGAAGAAGTCGTTGTGGACGTCCCAGAAGTACGACAGCCGCGGCGCGAACTCGTCGACGTCGAGCCCGGCGTCGATGCCGAGCTGGACGTAGCCGATGCCGTCGGCGATCGTGAACGCGAGCTCCTGGACCGCGGTCGCGCCGGCCTCGCGGATGTGATAGCCGCTGATCGAGATCGTGTTCCACAGCGGCATCGTGCGGGTGCACCACACCAGCATGTCGCGGATGATCCGCATGTGGCCGCGGATCGGAGAGATCCACTCCTTCTGCGCGATGAACTCCTTGAGCATGTCGTTCTGCAACGTGCCGCGCAGCCGGTCGGGCGAGACCCCCTGCTGCTCGGCGACGGCGACGTAGAGCGCGAGCAGCACGGCGGCCGGCGCGTTGATCGTCATCGACGTCGAGACCTGGTCGAGCGGGATGTCGCCGAACAGCCGGGTCATGTCGTCGATCGTCGCGACCGAGACGCCCTCGCGGCCGACCTCGCCGAGCGAGCGCGCGTGGTCGGGGTCGTAGCCCATCAGCGTCGGCATGTCGAACGCGGTCGATAGCCCGGTCTGGCCGCTGTCGAGCAGGAACTTGAACCGGCGGTTGGTGTCCTCCGGCGAGCCGAACCCGGCGAACATGCGCATCGTCCACGGCTTGCCGCGGTACATCGTCGCGTGCGGCCCGCGGGTGAACGGGTACTGGCCGGGATCCCCGAGCTGCCCGTCGTAGCTCCAGCCGCGCGACACCAGGTCGTCGGGGCCGTAGGTCGCCTTCAGCGGGATGCCGCTCATCGTGCGGACCTCGTCGGTGGGCCGCCGACCAGGGGTTTCGGGTTTCTTCACCGGGGCCATGCAGGCGGTTTACCACGGGAACCCCCGCGCCGATCGCCCGCTCGGCCGGCGCGGTTACGCCACACCGCGGCATGCGGTTGACCCGCCGCGCGGTCTCGACGACGATCCCGCGATGCCGGTCCAGCTGCGCGAGGTCATCGGCTACCTCGATGCCACCCTGGAGATCGAGCGGTTCCGCGACTACGCGCCCAACGGGCTCCAGGTCGAGGGCACCGCGGAGGTCGAGTGCGTGGTCACCGGCGTGTCGGCGTCGGCCGAGCTGATCGGCCGCGCGGTCGAGCGTCGCGCCGACCTGATCGTCGTTCATCACGGCCTGATCTGGGGCGCCGGGCTGACCCGGATCGCCGGCCCGCTCGCGCGCCGGCTGCGCCTCCTGCTCGGCAACGAGGTCTCGCTCGCGGCCTACCACCTGCCGCTCGACAAGCACGCGCGGCTCGGCAACAACGCCGGGCTGTGCGACGCGCTCGGTCTGGGCGCCACGCGCGAGGCGTTCGGTGACGTCCGCGGAACACCCCTGGGGCTCGCCGGCACGTGGCCGGTGCCGCTGAGCCGCGAGGACGCGATCGCGCGGATCGCCGCGGGCGTCGGCCGGCCGCCGTTCGTGTTCCCCCACGGCCCGGCCGTGGTCCGCAAGGTCGGGGTGTGCTCGGGCGCCGCGTCCGACCTGCTCGAGGCCGCGGCCGACGCCGGCTGCGACCTGTTCCTCACCGGCGAGCTCGCCGAGCGCGCGGGAGATCTCGCAAGGGAGCTGCAGACCACGCTGGTCGCGGCCGGCCACTACGCGACCGAGGTCTTCGGGCCGATGCGGATCGCCGACGAGCTGCGTCAGCGGTTCCCGGGCCTCGACGTCCAGTTCGTCGCATCGCCGAGCCCACTGTGAGCCCACTGTAGGCCGCGCGGCGCGTCGCGCATCGCCTACCGCTCGGTAGGGCAAAAAACCGCTTGCTCCTCGAGAGGCGGGTCGTGTTACACGGAGTGCGTGAGCCGCCCCCGCGACCAGCGGTACCACGAGATCCTCGAGCGCGCCGCGCGCCTGATCCATCAGAGTGGCTACGAGGCCACGAGCATGCAGGAGATCGCCGAGGCCTGTGGGCTGACCAAGGCCGGGCTGTATCACCACATCAAGACCAAGGAAGCGCTGCTGCTCGCGATCATGCACTACGGCATGGACATGTTCGAGGACATGGTCCTGGCCAAGACCGCCGACATCGTCGATCCGGTCGCGCGGCTGCGCGAGTGCATGGCGCGCAACATCGCGCTGGTCACGCAGGACGCCAGCAAGGAAGTCACGATCATCCTGCACGAGCACCAGACGCTGACCGGCGCGTCGGGCCAGGAGATCAACGAGCGCAAGAAGCGCTACGTGCGGTTCCTCGAGGCCGCGTTCCGCGAGGCGGCCGAGCGCGGCCAGATCCGCGCGGTCGATCCCACGCTCGCCGCGTTCAGCTTCCTCGGCATGGTGCTGTGGACGTACAAGTGGTATCGCGCCGAAGGCCGGCTCACCCCGCGCGAGGTGTCCGACGGGATGATCGACCTGTTCTTCGAAGGCCTGATGCCGCGCTCCTGATGCCGCGGGCGCCGTGCCTGCCGCTCGCGCCGCGCCGTGCCTGCCGTTCGCTGCCTGCCGCTCGCGCCGCGGCCGTCTTGCCGTTCGCCGCCTGCCGCTCGACCGAGCGGCTTGGTCGTCATCAGGCGATCGGTTCGGGCTCGCAACCGGCGGGGCACATGTCGCGGTCGCTGCCGGTCGCGCAGGTCGGCGGTGGGCAGTTGCTGCCGCTGCCGCCGCCGGCCGGGATGCACAGCACCTCGCACGTCGAGGACGCGTCGAGCCTCGGCTTCTCGTCACCGCAGCCGACCGCGGCGACGCCCGCCGCTGCACCGACGATGGTGAACGCGAGCACGGCGGGGATGCGGAGCGGCATCGCGCGAGCGTAGCGCAGCTTTCAGCCGCGTGGCGCCGGGATCCGCGCGTCGAAGTCGAGCCAGACCCGCGCGTCGTGGCGGCAGTCGTACGCGCGGCACGCGCCGGGCCGGTGGTCGTAGATCGTGCACGCGCCGGCGTCGTCCATGCACACGCAGCGGCCGTTGACGCGCGGCAAGGCGTACGGCTGCATCACGTCGAACGGCACAGTGCGCTCGACGACGTCCTGCGCCGACAGCGTGACGTCGAACGAGCAACACCGGGCGCCGCACAACGGGATCCGCGCCGCGCAGTCGATGTCGGGGCTGGCGATCGCGTACTTGTCGCGGAACGTCGCGAGCCGCACCACGCTGCGCTCACCGGCCTGCGGACCGGTCTTCACCTTCGCCGCGAGCTTGCGGAACGACACCGGCAGCTGGCCGCGCAGGATCAGCGTGTCGATCAGCCACTCGAGCCGCGCCGCCAGGTCGGCGTGATCGTCGCGCGCCGCCATGGTCTCGGCCAGCGCCCCCAGCTCGGCGATCAGCTCGGGCGACAGCGGCCCCGGCTCCGGCATCCGGCGATGGTAGCACCGCCGCGCTTGCCACCCCGCCGCGCTCGCCATACCTCGCCGCGCTCGCCGCGCTCGCCGCGCTCGCCGCGCTCGCCGCGCTCGCCGCGCTCGCCGCGCTCGCCGAACTCAGAAGCGCACGACCGTCACCGAGTAGCCGGGGAGCACGACGTCGTCGGCGTCGCGGCGGAAGCGCG
>DASWRS010000439.1:0-29374 GCA_036403075.1 Kofleriaceae bacterium | reverse complement strand
GAGACAAAGCAGGCAAGACGATCGCGCAGGGCGCGTCGGGCGCGCGCCGAGCGCCGCGCTCGCGCTCCTGGTGGCGGCGGGGGCATGCACGGCGCCGGCGCATGACCTCGGCACCGGCGAGGGCGCGTCGCGTCCCCCGCGACAGCCGGCGGTGATGCGCAAGCAGGACGCGCCGCCCGCGCCGGGTACGGCCGGGTCGCCGCCACCGCCGGCGTCGCCGAACGACCTCGAGTACGGCGGCGGCGCGGTGCTGTCGAGCGCGCGGGTCGTGCCGGTGTTCTGGACCGGCGGCGTGAATGCGGCGGTGCAGAGCGAGATCCATTGCTTCTACTCGGCCACGGTGAGCGGCTCGTACATGGACTGGCTGTCGGAGTACGACACGCCGACCCAGCACATCGGCCGTGGCTCGGTGTCGGGCAATGTCACGATCACGCCGGCTCACACCGGCCTGCGGCTGAGCGATGGCGATATCCAGGACGAGCTCGCGGCGCAGATCGACGCCGGCGTGCTGCCGGCGCCGTCGGCCAGCACGCTCTACATGATCTACTTCCCGCCCGGCGTGAGCATCTCGTCTCAGGGCGGCTCGTGCGTCGCGTTCTGCGCGTACCACTTCGACTTCTCGCACGGCGGCCACCAGGTCCGCTACGGCGTGATGCCCGACTTCGGGCCGGGCAGCGGCTGCGACGTCGGGTGCGGCGGTGGCACGCAGCTCCAGAACCTGACCTCGGCGTCGTCGCACGAGCTGATCGAGGCCGTGACCGACGCCGATCCGAACAGCGCGTGGTCGGGGGCCGGCGGCGAGATCGGCGACATCTGCAACGGGCAGCAGGCGACCTTGCCCGGGACGAGCTACGTCGTCCAGCGCCAGTGGTCGAACGCGCGCGGCACGTGCTACGCGCCGACCGCAGGTCCGACGTCGACCGAGCCGCCGCGGATCACCGGCATCACGCCGGACCGCGGGCCGTACACGATGGCGCAGCAGGTCGCGGTGACCGGCTCGTGCTTCGCGAGCCCGAACGTCAGCCTCGGCATCGGGGGGCCGCTGGTGCCGGCGGCCGCGAGCTCGTCGACCCAGGTCACGCTGAGCCTGCCGAGCTCGCCGTCGCAGACCCCGGGGGTCTTCGACCTGTTCCTCACCAACTCCGACGGTGCCGGCCCGGCCGAGACGACGTACAGCTACCTGCCGTCGGGGACGTTGAGCCTGACGCCGGATCACGGACCGATGCAGGGCTCGACGCTCGTGACGTTCCACGGCGACGGGCTCGCGGCCGGCCTGATCAAGTTCGACGGCGTGCCGGCGACCAGCGTGCAGTGTGCGAGCTCGACGACCTGCACCGCGTACGCGCCGCCGCACGATCCCGGCACGGTCGACGTCAGCTTCACGATCGGCGGCGTGACCGGGCTGTCGCAGAACCGGTTCACGTTCGACGGGCCCGAGATCACGAGCGTGACGCCGAGCTCCGGCCCGATCACCGGCGGCACGCAGATCGTGGTCCACGGCATCCACCTGGCCGACACGTCGGAGAACGGCTTCGCCGCGGCCGCGCGGATCGGCAACGTCTCGCTCGGCAACGTGTCGTGCGGCCGCGAGGGCCTGTTCGACGCGTCGTGCAGCATGGTGACACCGTCGCTGCTCGCGGTGCCGCTGTCGCCCGCCGACGTCCAGCTCACGGTCACGCACGTCACCGGCACGCGGGTCGCGACCCGGATCACGCCGGCGGATCAGTTCCGCTACACGCCGCAGCCGGCGCTCACCAGCCTCGGCTTCACCGGCACGGCGATCGGCGGCGCGACGGTGACCGGTACGGTGGTGCTCGACGGCTACGCGCCCGCGGGCGGCGCGCTGGTGTCGCTGGCGCTCGCCGCGGGCTCGCCGGGCGGCGTGCTGGCGTTTCCGGCGAGCGTGACGATCGCCGCGGGGAGCCGGAGCGCGAGCTTCTCGATCACCGTGGTCCACCAGAGCTTCACGGGCAACGTCGTGATCGCCGCGCGCTACGCGGGCACCCTGGTGTCGGGCACGCTGGCCGTGCAGCCGACGTTGCCCCCGATCCTGGGCGGCATCACCCAGAAGTGCGGCGGCCAGACGTTCCTCGACACGGTCACGCTGCGCGAGCCGGCGCCGCCCGGCGGCGGCGTGGTGCAGCTGCACTCGGACAACGCCGCGGCGACGGTCCCGGCGAGCGCGACGCTGCCGGCGGGCGCGACCTCGGCGACGTTCGCGGTGTCGATCGCGCAGCCCGCGACGACCCAGACCGTGCACCTGAGCGCGACGTACTTCGGCATCGCGTCGAATGCCGTGTCGTTCAACGTCCTGCCGGCCGCGGCGATCCAGCTGGCGCTGTCGCCGACCGCCGTGATCGGCCCGAGCTCGTCGACCGCGACGGTGTCGCTGTGCGCGGCGGCGCCGGCCGGAGCCGTCGTGGCGCTGGCGTCGAGTATCACGGCGGCGAGCCCGCCGGCGAGCGTGACGGTGCCCGCGGGCAGCACGACGGCGAGCGCGGCGATCGCGACGTCGGTCGTCACCGCGCAGAAGCTTGCGACGATCACGGCGAGCTACCAGGGGGCGGCGGCGACCGCCAACCTGCTGGTCAAGCCGCGCGCGCTGGTGTGCACGCCGCCGGCGCAGCTGTGCACGTGCTCGACCGGCGGGAGCGCCTGCTTGCCGACCTCGCAGCAGTGCTTCAACTTCTGCGCGGGTCGGTAGCCGGCTCGCTCGCTCGACGCGCAACGCCGGTCCGGCGGTTTGCTTACAATGAAAGTCGGCGGCGCAACCGGCGTTTCGTGGCCGTGATCCATCGCCAGGCCTTGTTGTGGTCCCTCCTGATCGGCACGAGCTTCCTCGCCGCGTGTGCGCACGCCGGCAAGAGCCCGTCGTTGTCTGCCCCGCCGGCCGCCCGCGAGGCGCCGCCGTCGACGCACCAGGCGCCGGTCGCACCGCCGCCCACCGCGGCGAGCACCGGCTACGCCGACGTCAACACCGACAACTCGCTGATCAGCAACGGCTCGGTCGCGGCGTCGTCGCCCGATCTGCTGGCGACCGCCAGCGGGTTCCGGCGCGAGGTCTACCGGCTCGGCGGCCGCGTGTTCGCCGAGCAGGTCCACTTCCATGCCGACGCCGACGCCGATGCCGAGGACGACGACGCGCAGACCTCGGCCGCGACCTACCGGATCAAGATCCTGCCCCGGGTGTTGCCCGATCTGCTCGACTGGCTCGGCAAGCACTCGACGATCACCGCCCAGGACGTGTCGTCGATCATCGCGATGGAGAGCGAGGGCGACGCGTCGATCGTCCGCGCCGACGTCCAGGCGCGGATCGACGAGATCGACGCCCAGCTGGCCGATCCGGCGCTCGAGCCGGCGCAGCGCGCGCCGCTCGAGAACGAGCGCACCCGGCTCGCCGGCGCGGCGATCGCGGATCCCGGTGCGATGGCCGACAACACCCGGCGCGTCGCGGTGCTCGACGTCCGGCTCGACGCGCCGCATCGCGTCGATCTGTACGGCCGCGGCCGGTTCCTCGGCCACGCGCGCGGCGCGCTGCTCGGGCTCGGCATGCTCGGCCAGACCCGCAGCAACCGCGTCGGTGGCGGCGTCGGCATCGGCGGCCGGTCGCCGGTGTCGAGCTTCGAGGTCATGGGCTACGCCGCACCGACGATGGCCGAGCGCGCCGGCGTCACCGTGACGCTCGGCTTCGGCAGCTACTCCAGGGCGTTCGGCTCGGGCAACCGCAGCTCGCTCAATCCCTACGTCGGCGCGCGCTTCGGCTACGCGTACCTGCAGGCGAGCTACCTCGCGGTCGCGGCCGAGGTCGGCGTCGAGCTGGTCAAGCAGCGCGGCGTGCTGTGGACCGTGTCGGCCCGGCCGATGGGCCTGGTCGGCAGTGACTCGCAAGGCGCCGTCGAGGTCGGCTCGTCGCTCGGCCTCGCGTTCTAGGCCGTCGAGCGCCGGGCGCGCTAGGCTTTCCAGGAGATGCCGCTTCCCATCGAAGACTACGCCATGATCGGCGACTGCGAGACCGCCGCGCTGGTCGGGATCGATGGCTCGATCGACTGGTTGTGCTGGCCTCGGTTCGATTCCGACGCGTGCTTTGCCGCGCTGCTGGGCGGCGAGGACCACGGCCGCTGGTTGATCGGTCCCGCCGATCCGAGCGTCGCGCGCGCCACGTCGCGGCGCTACCGCGGTGACTCGCTGATCCTCGAGACCCGGTTCGAGTCGGCGACCGGCGCGGTCGTCGTGATCGACGTCATGCCGCCGCGCGACGGCGACTCCAACCTGATCCGCATCGTCGTCGGCGAGCGCGGCACGATGCAGATGCGGACCGAGCTGGTGATCCGGTTCGGCTACGGCGCGCGCATGCCGTGGGTGCACCGCCTGCCCGATCGCTCGCTGCGCGCGATCGCGGGCGCCGATCAGGTGGTGCTGCGCACGCCGGTGGCGCTCGAGGGCGTGGGCGACCGCACCGTCGGGGAGTTCACGGTCTCGGCCGGCGAGTCGATCCCGTTCGCGCTGTCGTACGCGCCGTCGCACTTGCCTCCGCCGGATCCCAAGGATCCGCACGCCGGGCTCGCGGGCGCCGAGGAGTTCTGGCGCGAGTGGTCGAGCCGTGCCCGCACCGTCGACGGCGGCGAGCGCGCCGTGATCCTGCGCTCGCTGATCACGCTCAAGGGGCTGATCTATGCCCCGACCGGCGGCATCGTCGCGGCGCCGACCACGAGCCTGCCCGAGACGCTCGGCGGGATCCGCAACTGGGACTACCGGTTCTGCTGGCTGCGCGACGCCACGCTGACGTTGCTCGCGCTGATGAACGCCGGCTACTTCGAGGAGGCCGCGGCGTGGCGCGACTGGCTGCTGCGCGCGGTCGCGGGTGCACCGGCGCAGGCGCAGATCATGTACGGGGTGGCCGGCGAGCATCGCCTGAACGAGCTGACGCTCGACTGGCTGCCCGGCTACGAGGGCGCGCGTCCGGTCCGGATCGGCAACGCCGCCCACGATCAGCTCCAGCTCGATGTCTACGGCGAGGTGATGGACGCGCTGTACCAGGCGTATCGCGGCGGCGTGCCCGGCGACGCCGAGGCCTGGTCGCTCCAGCAGCACCTGCTCGAGCACCTCGAGGCGATCTGGCGACGCCCCGATCGCGGGATCTGGGAGAGTCGCGGCGAGCCCCGGCACTACACGCTCAGCAAGGTGATGGCGTGGGTCGCGTTCGATCGCGGCATCAAGCTGGCCGAGGAGGCCGGGCTCCCCGGCCCCGTGGACCGCTGGCGCGCGGTCGCCGCCGAGATTCACGCCGAGATCTGCGCGAAGGCGTTCGATGCCCGGATCGGCAGCTTCATGCAGTCGTACGGCTCGCCCTGGCTCGACGGCAGCTTGCTGCTGTTACCCACGACGGGGTTTCTGCCACCCGACGATCCGCGGATCGTGGGCACGGTGCGTGCGATCGAGCAGCGCCTGGTCGTCGACGGGCTGGTGATGCGCCACGATCCGGCCGAGACCGAGACCGGGCTCGCGCGCGGCGAGGGCGCGTTCCTGGCGTGCAGCTTCTGGCTCGCCGACGCGCTGCTCCTGATCGGCCGGATCGACGACGCCCGGCAGCTGTTCGATCGCCTGCTCGGCCTGCGCAACGACGTCGGCCTGCTGTCCGAGGAGTACGACGTGCGGGCCCGCCGCCTGGTCGGCAACTTCCCGCAGGCGTTCTCGCACATCACGCTGGTCACGACGGCGAACAACCTGACGCGCGCGAGCAAGCCGGCGACCCAGCGCTCGGGGCAGGATCCGGTCCCGGGCGTCGCGGGCGCCGAGGCCGCGGAGCCCGCAACCGGGAGACTGCACATGGCCGTGCGCAATCGATAGCTCCGAACATCGTGTATCGGGGTGTTCGTCGCACAACGGAGGACCCGGTGGCACACCAGACGATGGAACACCAGCGCGACGAGGTCCATTACCTGCTGCAGCGGCTCGAGTCGTTCGAGGGCATCGTCCTGCTCACCACCAACAACGCGTCCTCGATCGACGACGCGTTCCGCCGCCGGCTCCGGTTCCGCATCGAGCTCGACACGCCCGACGTCGACTTCGATCAGCTCGCGGAGCAGTTCGAGATGTCGGGTGGCTAGCCCGGCTCGCCGTCGACGACCTCGCCGGTGGCCAGCACCGCGCCGGCACGCCCGAGCGCCTCGGGCCGCCGCGCGCCCAGCCACGCGGCGATGCCACCGAGCAGCGCGATCCAGCCGACGATCAGCCACGGGAACCAGGTGTAGGGCGGATCGGTCTGCTGCAGGATCTGCTCGACGAGCAGCACGATCATCAGCGCGGCGCCGGCGGCGGGGAGCACCGCGTGGCGCATCACGCGGAACCGGCCGGTGCGGCGGAAGTACGCGATCGCGGCGAGGTTGGTCAGCACGTAGACCGGCAGGATCCCGAGCGTGAGCAGGAACCCGAGGTAGCCGTAGACGTTGGAGCCGGCGGTGGCGTCGCCCAGGCCGCCGTTCACGACGCCCACGCCGAGCGCGACGATCACGGAGAACACGCCGACGACCAGCACCGCCCGGGTCGGCGTCCGGTGGCGCGGGTGGACGTAGGCCAGCATGCGCGGCAGCAGCTGCTCGCGGCCCATCGTGTTGAGGATCCGGACGATGCCGTTGGCCGAGCTCACCATGACGGCGAACATGCTCGACACCGACGCGATGATCACCGGCCACTTCATCCAGCGCGCGTAGCGCGCCGCGAGATCGTTCCACGGCGTCGAGGCGCCGGTCAGCGCGTTGGTCTCGCGCTCGCCCAGGCCGACGACCTCGGCCCAGATGCAGAACACGTAGAGCACGCCGACGCCGATCACCGACCACAGGATCGCGCGCGGCACGGTCCGCCGCGGCTCGCGGACCTCCTCGCTCAGCGTGGTGGCGGCCTCGAAGCCGACGAAGCTCAGCGCGGCGAACACGAAGCCGGTCGCCAGCCCCGAGAACCCGTGCGGCGAGGCCGCCGGCGACAGCGGGTGCAGGCTGATGCCGCCGGCGCCGCCGCGCCCGACGATGATCAGCGATAGCACGACGATCACCAGCACCTCGGAGCCGAACAGCACGAGCGCGGTCCTGAGCGACGCCGCGATCCCGCGGTAGGCGAGGGCGACCATGGCCGCGGCCGGCACCATGCCGATCAACCACCACGGGATGTGCACCCCGAGCTCGGTCTCGAGCGTGGTCTGCAGGTACGAGCCGATCAGCCCGATCTCGGCGGGCGCGAGCAGCGCGTAGGCCACGAACATCAGGCCGCCGGTGACGAAGCCGGCCCGCGGCCCGAGGCCGCGCGCGACGTACGTGTAGAACGCGCCCGCGCTCGGCAGCTCGCGGGCCATTTCGATGATCCCGCTCGCCGCGAGGAGCATCGCGATGACGCAGACCACGTAGACGAACGGCGTCGCCGCGCCCGAGAACGGCGTCGAGAACTGCGGGTTGAAGAACGTCGACACCGCCGGGCCCATGATCGCCGCCGACATGACGACGGCGCCGACCGAGCCGACGGCGTTGCGGCGCAGGCCGATCGGAGCTTCCGGACTGCCTTCGATGTGTTCCGCCATGACGTGCCGGCTCCTCTCCCTCGGTACCGGGCGGTATAAGGGCAGAGGTCTGTGGGTGTCAATCCCACGGCTCGGTTCGTGGTCGAGTGAGCCGCCGGGCGGCCCGGCGGGAATCGTCCGGACGCCGGACAGAGGGCCGGCGCGTGACATCGCCGGCAACCTCGGTCGCAGCCCGCGGCAGCGCGGCGCCGGAGGACGCGAGCGCCGGCGCTCGGTGAGGCGATCGCGGGGGATGCGACATTTGCGACGGAGGCGCCTCTGTCATGAGAAGCTGGCGCGCACAGGCGAGAAGCGGCGGGAGGCTCATCGATGGTTGCCCGATCGCCGCGTCCGGCTGGCTCGATCCAACGAAAGGCAAGATCATGAACAGGGTAGCTTTGCTCGCGGCGCTGGGGACGTTGTGGTGTACAGGTTCGGCGCTGGCCGAGACCGTGGGCTCGGTCGAGCCGATCATCGACAACGGGGTGATCGAGACCGGCGTGCTCGTCGGCCAGGAGCTCGATGTCCGTGCGGCGTTTGCCGAGCGCCTGCTGCAGTGCGGCATCGTGGACGAGGTCGAGCGCCTGCTGTCCCACGAGCGGGTCACCACGACGCTCGACGACCGCAACACGCGCTTCCAGGTCGCCGCCGGCGGGTTCCAGGGGCACACCAACCCGACGTTCGCGTTCTCCGCGATCGACAGCGGTGCGAACGCGGCGAGCCACGCCGACCGCCAGGCGCTGACCGACAGCCTGGGCTTCGTGATGACCCAGGACAGCGTGTTCTTGCTCGACGAGGATCGCACCACGAGCTTCGATTTCCCGACGAGCTATGTCGTCCTGAAGTTCCACAGGACGCCGCGGCTCGAGGACTCGGCCGCGCTGTTCGAGACCGTCGGCGACATCGATCCGCAGCTGTTCGAGACCGACACCAGCGGCTACACGCAGGTCGGCCGGTCGTACGTGTCGCTGCAATCGGATGTTCCCGACGAGGAGTTCATCGCCGGCTACGTGCAGGCAGCGCGGGATTTCGGGGTCGAGTACACCCCGGTCGTCGCCGGCGTGCCGTCGCTGTTTCACGGCAGCGCCGCGTTTCCGGCAAACGACTGGGTGGCGCACCCGCACGGCGAGGACTACCTGGCGCGGCTTCCCGGGCGGATCCACGGGGTGCTGCGCCGGATCCGCGACGCCCACCTGAGCTTCACGAGGCGGGCCGTCCGGACGCTCGTGCGCGCCGAAGGCGATCCGCGCGAGCAGCGACGGGCGATGAGGCACCTCGACTGCCATTGAGGGCCGCAGCGACGCGCGCGGACCGCCGCGCTCCGGCGCAATGCAGCGTTATCTCCGGTAATGGCGTGGACGGTCGGTCGGGCGTACTGGTGGGTTCCTACCCAGGAGCCTCCATGACCCTCGCACAGTCCGTCATCACCCCCGAGCAGCAAGCGATCTTCGCTCTTGGCGAGTTCGCCGGCCTGTCGTCCAGCGTCACCGGGAACGACATCGACCACGCCACGTTCCAGGCGATCTCCACCGCGCTGGGCAACGCAGCGCCGACGATCGGGACCTGGAACGTCGTGTGGGGGCCGGCCGTGGTCCAGCAGCCGTTCGGCGCCGGCTACGCGATGAACACCATGTACGTCGCGCAGAGCGCGGCGACGCCGACCCAGTACGTCATCGCGATTGCGGGCACCAACCCGCGGTCGATCCTGGACTGGATCATCGAGGATGGCTTCGTTCACTGGCAGGTGCCGTGGGTCTACGCGCTGGTCGAGGCGCGGGGTGCCAAGATCGCGCTCGGCACCGCGATCGGCCTGGCGATCCTCCAGAACATGAAGCCGTCTTCCCAGGTGCCCGGCGGCGGCAGCACGCTGGTCGAGTTCCTCGCCACGGTCACCACGCAACCGGTCCAGATCGCCGCGGTCGGCCACAGCCTCGGCGGCGCGCTCGCGCCGACCGTGGCGCTGTGGCTCACCGACACCCAGGGGTTCCTGTCGCACTGGGACCCGCATCGCAACGCGACGCTGTCGGCGCTGCCGACCGCCGGCCCGACCGCCGGCAACGCGGCGTTCGCGGCCTACTCCGGCAAGAAGCTCGGCGAGCGGCTCACGCCGTACTACAACACGCTCGACGTGGTGCCCCATGCCTGGCAGGCGTCCATGCTCCAGGAGATCCCCGCGATCTACGTGCCGGACATCCCGGTGCTGCCGGTGATCACCAACCTGGTGCAGCTGACCCTCCAGCTGTCCGCGAGCGGTGATTACACGACGCTGCCGGGGCTGACGCCGCTCGCCGGCACGTTCCAGGACGTCTCCGGCGTGGTCGATCTCGAGAAGTTCCTCCGCGAGGTCGCCTACCAGCACACGACGGCCTATGACGGCTGGTTCGACTTCGACGCGGGCTGGCTGCCGGCGGCGCGACCCACCCCGGGGGCTCCGTCACCGGCGCTGATCGAGGCGCTGTCGTCGAGCGCTGCGACTCCCGGCGATGTCGCCCGGGTGCTCGCCGCGGCGGGCCCGCGCAAGATCCGGATCGGCGACCGGGTCATGGATGCGCCGTCCGGCCCGGCGGACCCGCGCGGCGACGAGGCGGTGGCGCTGGTGACCGCCGAGCTCGAGAACCACCGCGCGCCGTAGCGCGCCCGTTCGGTCAGAACCGGACGCGCCAGGCGACGCTGGCGCCGCCGGGCTGGGGTGCGGCGGAGATGCGATGCTCGCCGCGCACGTAGATGATGATGCCGGCGGTGACCGCGACGCCGACTCCGACGAGCGCGCCGCGCGAGACCCAGGTCGCGACATCGCGGCGGCGGCGCAGCGCGGACTCTTCGGACTCGTCGCCGGAGTCGCGGGCCTGGGCGTCGGCGTCATCGGCGATCCACCAGGCCGCGACGCTGACCAGGCCGAGGCCGGCGCCGGCGATCGCCCAGGACGACCAGCGAGCCTGCCACGGCGGATCGGGCGTGACGGCCGGCGGCGCCGGCAGCGCTGGGGCCCGCAGCGCCGGCGGTGGGTCCGGGTCGACGGCGCTCGACGCCAGCACGTTGCCGTAGGGGTCGAGCAGCTCGACGTCGCCGCGCGCGGCCGCGACGGTGACGTGGGCCGAGGCCAGCGGCGTCCGCGTCCCGCCGGCGCGGACGCTGGCGGCGAGCGCGAGCGGATCGCGGATCGTGAGCTCGACGCGGTCGCCGTGGCGCACGGCGCGCAGGGCGAGGGCGGCACCGCCCAGCGCGTCGCGCGCGCGGGACAGCAGGACCTGCAGCTTGGGCGAGGCGCCGGCCGGCAGCTCGGCGGCGGGCTCGAGGCACAGCCAGCGCTGGAACCACAGCTCGGCCGCGGTGTCCCTGCCCATCGACGCGGTGGCGCGCCCGGCGAGCGCGAACAGCGCGCGGAGCTGCGCCGGGCCGCTGTCGCCGCGGCGCCACGCGCGCTCGATCAGCCCGACGCTGTCGCCGTAGCGCAGCTCGCCGAACGCCGCGCTCGCCGCGGCATAGAGCTCGGCGGCCGACCGGTGATCGGCCGGCTCGGCGTGCGCCACCGCGGCACCGGCGAGGCACCCGAGCAGACATGCGTGTGCAGCGCGCGCCATACCGCCGGGGTCAGGCTCCCGCAGTTTTGCCGGCCACGCAAGCCGCGTCACGCGAGCGCCGTCCCGGATCCAAAGGGCTTGCGCCGCGCGGTGCCGTCGCGCGACGCTCGCCGCCGACCTGCATGGCTGCGATGCCCGCCAGCCGATACCAGATCCTCGGTCACCTGGCATCGGGCGGGATGGGCGAGATCTGGCTGGCGCGACGCGTCGGTCCGGCCGGGTTCGAGAAGCTGGTCGTGCTCAAGCGGCCGCTCGGCGCGACGACGCCGGCGCACGTCACGGCGGTGATCGACGAGGCCCGGCTGCTCGCGCGGATCAACCACCCCAACGTGTGCCAGGTCCACGACCTCGAGGAGGGCGAGGCCGGCTACTTCCTCGTGCTCGAGTACCTCGACGGGCTGTCGTGGTGGGCGCTGCTGGTCGAGGCCGAGCGCGCGGGTGCGCCGCTCGAGCCCGGCGCGTTGTGCGGCATGGTCGAGCAGGTGTGCGACGGGCTCGACGCGATCCACGCGATCGCCGCGCGCGACGGCCGGCCGGCCGGCATTGTCCACCGCGACATCTCGCCGGGCAACCTGTTCCTGACCGAGGCCGGCGTCGCCAAGATCCTCGATCTGGGGATCGCCAAGACCGACGAATCGAACACGACCGCGCCGGGCGCGGGGCCCCGGGGCAAGCTGCCGTACCTGTCGCCCGAGCAGGTCGCCGGCCGGGCGGTCGATCGTCGGGTCGACGTGTTCTCGCTCGGGCTGGTGCTGTACGACCTCGCGCGCGGCCGGCCGCCGGAGCCGCAGCGCGTCGGCGCGCTCGCCGCGCCGGAGCTCGCGCTCGACACCCTGCCGGCGCCGCTCGCGGCGGTGATCCGGACGGCGGTGGCGATCGATCCGGCCGAGCGGTTCGCCACCGCGGGCGAGATGGCCGCGGCGGTCCGGACCGCCGGCCGCGCGCTCGGCGGCTCGCTCGGGCGCGTCGAGCTGGCGCGCTGGCTCCGCGCGCGGTTCGGTGCGGTGCTCGCGGCGCGGCAGGCGCAGCTGCACGGCGCGGCAACGGCGGGGCCGTCGATCCCACGGCGGGTCGAGCTGCGCTCGCTGGTGCGCGACGCCGCGGCGGATGCCGCCGGCGAGGCGCCGGGGGCGACGCACGCCACCGCGGAGCTGCCGGCGCCACCGCCGCTGATCCACGAGCGCGCGCATCCCGCGATCGGTCAGGTCCAGGCGCTGGTCGTGGCGGGTGGCGGGCCCGTTCCGCGGCGGCCGGCGCGGCGCGGTCGCGTCCTGGCAGCGCTGGCGATCGTCGCCGGCGGCATTGCGGCGGCGGCGTGGTGGTGGTCGGGCGGTGCGCCGGCGGCAAGCCGGCCGGAGCCGGCGACCGAGGCGCGATCCGCGCGATCCGTTCCGGCCCCGGCGGGCGGAGATGCTGTTGCGACCACCGCACCCGCGCGCGAGCCGTCGTCGTCGTCGCCGACCGCCGCCCTGCCCGAGCGGCCGGAGCCGGCTCCGACCCAGACCTCGGCCCCGCCGCCGGAGCTGGCCTCGACCCCGAACTCGGCCGCGCCACCGACTCCGCCCCCGATTCCGGCCTCGACCCCGACCTCGTCCCCGCCCCCGGCTTCGACCCCGACCTCGGCCGCGCCGCCGACTCCGCCCCCGATTCCGGCCTCGACCTCGGCCCCGCCCCCGGCGCCGGCGCCAGCGCCGACCCCGGCCGCTGCGACGCCGGACCGCCCGGCGGTGACGTCCCCGCGCCGGCCGGCGGCGCGGCTGACGATCGACTCGGATCCGTTCGCGATCATCGATCTCGATGGCAAGCCGCTCGGCGCGACCCCGCTGTACCAGGTGCGGGTTGCGCCCGGCCGCCATGTCCTCCGCGCCGAGACCGGCGATGGCCGCGTCCAGCGCCGCGCGATCGACGTGACGCCCGGCACCGTCGCCACCGTGGTCCTGCGCTGGACCAGCGACGACGACCGCCGCGCGCGGTGATCGCGCCGAGGTGATCCAGGCCCGAGGTGGTCCAGGATCGATCCACCGCGGGCCTGCGCCCCCGGGGTCAGCGCGAGGATCGGCGCGCGCTTGGGCGGTTCGTGGCTCGGCACCGAGGTTGCTGTAGCCGCGGAGCGGAGGAATTCATGCTGTTTCGTGACCTGCTCGTGATCGCAACCCTGGGCACCCTGTCCGCGTCGCTCGGCTGTGGCGCCGTGTCCGACCCGTCCGGGGACGGATCCGACCCGGGATCCGACCCCGCCGGCACCGGCTCCGGCACCGGCTCCGGCTCCGGCTCCGGCTCCGCGGCTCAGCCCCCCGCGCCCGGCACGCTCGTCGCCACCCTGTTCCGCGGGGGACCGTACCGCACGCCGATCAAGGCCAACCCGGCGATCGATCCGCGCAGCCGCGACTACCTCGCGCTGCTCGACGGTCCGCTGGCGGCGAACACGGTCAAGTTCGGCGTCACCGTGCGCTACTCGTCGGCGAAGGACCCGAGCTACGTCATCGAGATGACGCCCCCCGGCGGCGAGGACTGGGGCCAGCCGTTCGACCAGCAGGTGACGACGGCCGACGGCACCGAGCGCTGCAACCCCCTGCACATCCCCGACGACCTCAGCGCGCCGCCGGGCGACGAGATCTGGCGCGATGGCTGGGTCTACATCATCGACACCAGCAAGCGCGTGCAGCTGATCTGCGCGATCTGGCAGGCGAGCAAGGTCGGCAACCAGTGGACCGGCTCGTTCGGCGGCGTGCTCGACGCCCGCGGCACCGGGACGGTCCTCGCCGGATCGATCAGCGGATCGAACATCCCGCACAACCCGGTCCTGGCGTCGGAGGTCCAGCGCGGCGTGATCGACCACGCGCTGTCGTTCGGGTCGTCGAAGAACGATCCGGTGGTGTTCCGCGCGCCGGCGACCAAGACCGACGGCAAGGGTCAGCCCGGGCAGCTGCAGCAGGGCATGCACTTCCAGCTCGATCCGGCCTACGACTGCGGCGGGCTCGCCAACCGCGTCGAGCGCATGGTCTGCACGGCGCTGCAGAAGTACGGCATGTACGACAACGACTCGACGACCGGCAGCAACGGCTTTCTGTTCGAGACCGACGATCTCGGCGATCCGGCGAAGGCGCCGCCCGCGCGGCCGGGCGACTACTCGCGGCCGGGCGGCCTCTACCAGACCAGCGGCCTCAGCTACGACTACCAGACGTTTCCCGGCATCCCGCTCGATCGGATGCGTCTGCTCCAGGCCGGCAACTGATAGCATCGTGGCGATGGTCGACCGCGCGCCGGCGACGCTGACGGTCCGCGGCCGCGCGATCGCGATCCGGCTGTTCGAGGTCACCGTGGTCGAGGGCCCCGATCGCGGCAAGCGCGCCGAGTCGCACGGCGACGAGCTGACGATCGGCAGCGACGCGAGCAACGATCTGCAGCTGACCGACCCCGGCGTGTCGCGGCACCACTGCGCGATCCGGACGATCGAGCGCGGCCTCGAGCTGCGCGATCTCGCGAGCACCAACGGCACGCTGCTCGGCGACACCGAGGTGGTCAAGGTCGTGATCCGCCGGGCGGCCCGGCTGCGGCTGGGCTCGACCGTGGTCGCGGTCGAGCTGCTCGATCGCGAGATCGACCAGCCGCTCGCCGACGAGCCGGGCCACGGCGACCTCGTCGGGGGGAGCCCGGCGATGCGCCGGCTCTACCCGATGATCCAGCGCTGCGCCGAGGCCACCGCGACCGTGCTGATCGAGGGCGAGACCGGCACCGGCAAGGAGCTCGTGGCCGAGTCGATCCACCGCGCGAGCACCCGGCGCCACGGCCCGTTCGTCGTGGTCGACTGCGCCGCGCTGCCGCGCACGCTGATCGAGTCCGAGCTGTTCGGCCACGTCCGCGGCGCGTTCACCGGCGCCGACACCGATCGCAGCGGCGCGCTGGCCAGCGCGGCCGGCGGCACGGTGCTGCTCGACGAGATCGGCGAGCTGCCGCTGGCATTGCAGCCGGTGCTGCTGCGCGCGCTCGAGAACCGCACCGTCCGGCCGATCGGCAGCACGCGCAACCTGGCAATCGACGTCCGGATCCTCGCGGCGACCCATCGCGACCTGCGCGTCGAGGTCAATCGCAAGCGGTTTCGCGCCGACCTGTACTACCGGCTCGCCGTGCTGCACATCGAGGTCCCGCCGCTGCGCCAGCGCGCCGGCGATATCGCGCTGCTGTGCGAGCACTTCTGGCGCACGTTCCGGCCCGACTCGGCGCCGCCGCCCGAGCTCGTCGCCGATCTGATCGCGCAGTCGTGGCCGGGGAACGTCCGCGAGCTGCGCAACGCGATCGAGCGCGCGGCGGTCGCGGCGGCGCCACCCGACGCGCCGCGCGCGGCCCGGTCGTACGCCGATGCCAAGCTCGAGGCGATCGCCGACTGGGAGCGCGGCTGGGTCGAGCAGCTCCTGGCCGCGCACCGCGGCAACCTGTCGCGCGCGGCACGCGCCGCCCGGATGGGCCGCAGCCACCTCCGGCAGCTCGCCCGCCGCCACCTGGGGGCAGCGGGCGATCCGGATCCGGATCCGGATCCGGACGATCCGGACTGACCGACCCGGCTAGGGCTGATCAGCCAGGATGCACACGTCGCCGTCGAACCCGCGCAGGCTCGTGGCCGGCGCGCTGTGGGTCGCGACCACGCTGCTCTCGCTGGTGTCCGCCCGGCGGGCGGTGCAGGTCGACGGCTCGGTGACCAGCAGCGGGAACGGCGTGCTGGTGATGCCGCTGATCTCGATGTCGTCGATGTCCCAGCCGCTCAAGCCCACCGCCGGGTCGGTGCCGATCCGGAACCGGATCTGCACGGACAGGCCGGCGAACACGGTGCCGAAGTTGAGCGTCACCAGGTTGCGCACCGGGAAGCCCGGGCTGGTGCCGCTGTACGCCTGGCGCCCGGCGAGCGCGTTGCCGGTGTTGGCGAGCAGCGCGCCGGTGTAGCCGGGGTTGACCCCGAACGCCGTGACGTCGCTCCACGTCGCACCGCCGTTGAGCGAGATCTCGACCACGCCGCCGTCGAACAGCTGCGTGCCGGAGCCCTCGAGGGCGTATGCGTGCTTGAACTTCACCACGAACGCCTCGGTCGTGCTCACCGGCAGGGCCGGCGACACGAACTGGGTGTCGCTGATGAACCCGGAGTCCGCGCCCAGGAACGACTCGTTGCCGTTGCCCTCGAACGCGCGGCCCCAGACGCTCCCCGCCGATGCGCCGGTCGCCGTCCACACCGAAAGCTTGGTGTCGGCGTGGTCGATCTTCGAGGCATTGGGGACGTCGTCGACGCCGGTCAGCAGGGTCAGCGGCACGGTGATGCCGGCCTTGTCGCAGGTGTTGTCGCCGGTGATCCGCACGTTGATCGTGATGTTGGTGTTGCGCGGCGCGGTCGACAGCAGGGTCACCGGGATCGTCAGGTCGGAGCTGCTGAACGGCTGCAGGGCCGCGATCCGGATCGGGGCACCGATCCGCAGGCCGGTGTTCGTGGTCGAGGCCGTGACGGTGATGTTCTCGGCGGCCAGGATCCCGTTGTTGGCGACCCGGAGGCGCAGGACGCCCGACTCGCCGGGATCGAGGTAGCCGTCGTGATCGCACGAGATGCCGTCGTCGGTCAGGCTGATGCTGCCGACCGCGAGCTTGCCGGCGAGCGTGCCGCTCTCGATCACGCCGGCGTTGGTCGTCGAGGTCTTGGCCGGCGACACTGCGCACGAGCCGGCGCCGCGGCCCGCGAACGCCGCGGCCATCAGGATCATGTCGTCGGTGTCGAGCGCGCTCGCGGCGGCGAGGATCGCGTCACGCCCCTCGGTGAAGCTCGCGTCGGGCGGGGTGAGCAACATGCCGGCCACGACGTAGTCGGACATCCGGCGCCGCGCGACGTTGACGCCGTGGGCGTCGGCGAGCACGTTGAGCGCCTCCCACATCATCGTCGCCCAGATCTCGCCGGTGGCGTGGACCTCGCTGTGGGCAGCACCGCCGCCGCCGGGCGTGGTGGTCGGCAGCGGGTTCTCGTCGCCGATGTGGCGGAAGCTGAGGTCGTTCTTGGTCCGGTCGCGGCTGTACGGGAACCGCCGGATGCCGAAGTACGCGACGTCGGGGGTGCCGTCCGAGAGCGCGTAGGTCCCCACGGCGTAGGCGCCGTCGCGGTTATCGCCCTCGCGCACCATCATCATCAGCGCGTTGAAATCGCCCCAGCCTTCGCTCATGCCGCCGCACTGCTGGCCACCGCAGATCGCGAGCCGGTGGTGCAGGTAGTGACCCCACTCGTGGGCGACCACGGTGTTGTCGAGATCGCCGTCGCGCTCGGGGCCGGACAGCTGGCTGTGCATCGTCACGGTGACCGTGCCCGCCGCGATCGCGGCCGCGAGGTTGTTGCCGTCGGTCTTGCCGATCGCCAGGCCCGGGATGTTCGCGGCAGCGCTGCCGGCGAACGCCCGCGGATCGTCGAGCGTGCCGTCCGCCAGGATCACGCCGATCGCGCCGGCCGCCTTGGCGTTGTTGACCGTGGCGGCCGAGCCGCACACGCCCGAGAACACGAGCAGCACGATCTTGCCCGACACGTTGGCGAGCGGCTGGCAGCCGTCGTTGCTCGGCGCGGTCGCGTCGGCGCCGACGACCACGTCGGCGGTCAGATCGAACACGTGCGGCGTCGCGGTGAACGCCTCGCTGTGGACCGCGCCGGCCGGCGTGGTCAGCGAGGTCAGCGTGCCCGCGGTCCACAGGAACATGCGCATCCGCGGCCGCGCGCCGTCGCCCGGGGTCGACATGTCGGCGTTGTTGCGCAGTCCGGTGTTCGCGCCGGCCTGCGACGTGACGAGCAGCGGGTCACCGGCGACGCCGCCGCGCCCGAAGTTGTCGAGCTGCGCGTTGGCCGTGCGCTCGGTGAAGCCCGAGTCGTACCACCAGTCGTGCATCCAGTTGACGAGGAAGAACGCGTTGACCGCGGCGGCCTTGGACTGGTCCGGCGTGGCGAGCGGCTCGAGCTCGTGGTTGTAGGCGTAGTTGAGGATACGGCTCGACTTGACCTCGGGCCGGACGTCGCCGGGGCTGAACACGCGGTTGGCGTCGAGATCGGCGAACGCCTCGGCGTTGTTGCCCGACGTGGTCGTCGCGTTGTCGGCCAGCCACTTGTCGTGCGTCGAGTTGAACGCCTCCATCACGACCAGGTTCGACGGGATCAGCCCGGGCGCCGAGCCGTCCGGCACGCCGGTGGGATGCGGCGCGAAGCTCTCCAGCGGCCCGTCGAGCGGCCGGCGGTTGCCGGTGGTCTCGAAGTAGGCGCGGTACACGTACGCGTCGCGCTGGACGAGGTCGTCGTCGCGCAGCACGGCGCCCGTGGCGTCGGCGATCAGGTAGCGGTGCGCCGCGAACGTCGGGATGCTCGGATCGGTCAGCGGATCGGGGGCAGCGTCGCCCTCGACCTCGACCGCCCATGCCTCGATCAGGCTGTCGCCTTGCTTGAAGAGCTCGCGCCGGGCGCGCGCGCTGGTGACCTGCAGCTCGGGAGTCGAGGCGACCTCGAGTGCCTGCCAGCCGCCGCGGTCACCGGCGTCGGTGATCGCGAGCTGGGGCCGGGCCGCGCCGTACTGCTTGTCGAGCGCGTGGGCGAGCGCCTGGCTCGGCGACGACACGAAGCTCGGCTTGGCCGCCGCCGGCAGCAGCGTGCCCGAGACCGCGGCGAACGAGCCGTCGGCGTGCATCAGGACGCGGAGCTCGCCGTCGGTGACCGGGACGCCGTCGATCTGCTGGGACAGCCGCACGACGGTGGCACCGTTGCGCAGCTGCTGGGTGCCGTTGTCGACCAGGTCCATCGGGCGCGCCTGCTGGACCCAGAGCGGCGCGAGCGCCGCCACGTGATCGCGGGCGGCGGCCTCCGGGGCCATGGCGGCGGCGGTGGTGCGCGGAACGATCGCGCGGATCAGGCGAGGTGCACCGGACAGGTCGCTCGACATGATCGAGACGCCGAGGCTGGTGGCGGTCTGGTCCGCGGGTGGAACGGGGTGACCTTGGCCGGGGGCTCCGGGATCGGATGGATCTCCGGGATCGCCGGACGGAGGTGGGGGCGAGTCGGCGCTGCATGCAGCAGCGAACACGAGTAACGAAGCGGCTAAGGTACGAACGCGTAAGAACATGGTGCCTCCCTGTGAGCGGCCGCGTCAGACTATTACCGTGATCTGCCGCTCGCTCTGGCGCGCACCGCCTAAGCGTTGTCCTGTGCTAACGCGCACAACCATTGCGCCCCGCCGGGTTCGCACATTGCTGCGAGGAACGCCGAGGTTCGAGACCGGCGCGTCGCGGCCGCGCGTGGGCGCACGGGGACCCTGGACGTTTCGCCCCCGAACATCCGGGCAGCCGGTCGGTTCGTGGACGTCCGGGCGTCCCGACGGTGCGCGTCAGGGCGATGCAGCGAGGATCCGGCGCAGCGTCGGCAGCGCGACGTTGCGGCCCGAGATCACCGCGACTGTCGCGGACGTGAGCCGGCCGGCCTTGCCGGTCAGGATCGCAGCCACCGTGACCGCCGACGAGGGCTCGATCAGGTACTGGTGGTGCTCGAGCATGAACCGCACCGCGTCGAAGATCTCGGCCTCACTGATCAGCGCGACGCCGTCGATCCGGCTCCGCAGGACCTCGAACCCGGTCCGTCCGATGCCGCCCTCGAGGCCGCCCGCGGTGGTCGCGAACGGCGGCAGGCGCACGACCGCCTCGCCGCGCTGCAGCGACAGCGCGAGCGCCGGCGAGCCCTCGTGCTGGCAGGCGATCACGCGGCTGTCGGGCAGCGCGGCCTTGGCGCAGTAGGCAAATCCACCCGACAGCCCACCACCTCCGACGGGGACGAGGAACGTCCGCGCCTCGGGGCAGTCCTCGAGGACCTCGGCCGCGACGGTCCCGCCGTTGGCGGCGAGGATGCGGACGTCGTCGAACGCGCTCAGGAACGGCCGCCCCGATCGCGCGGCCTCGGCGCGCGCGACGTCCTCGGTGTCGTCGTAGCCCTCGAAGTCCGAGCGGACGACCCGGGCGCCGAGCGCCAGCATCGCCTGATGCTTGGCCTGGTCGACGTCGCGGGGGACATGGATCTCGGCGGCAACGCCGAGCGCGCGGGCCGTGTACGCCACCGCCTTGCCGTGGTTGCCCGCCGAGCAGGTCACGATCCCGCGCCGGCGCTCGTCCTCGGACAGCTGCGACAGCACGAAGCACGCGCCGCGGATCTTGAACGAGCCGGTGAGCTGCAGCGACTCGAGCTTGAGCAGCACCGGCACGCCCGCGGCGTCGGACAGGGCCGGCGATGGCTCGATCGGCGTGCGGAGGATCCGTCCTTCGAGCGCGCGGCGCGCGCTCTGCACGAGGGCCATGTCGAGATCGGTCACGCCGCGATGCTAGCTGCAGCGCGCCGCCGGTGGAAGCTCACGGCGCCGGTTCGCCGGGCTCGAAGTCGAGCTCGACGCGCGCGCCGCTGGGATCGAGGCAGAACAGCTGCCAGGCGCCGGTCGACGGCAGCCGGCGCAGGTCGTGCTTGATCCCGCGCTCGGTCAGCCGCGCGACGACGCCGCGCAGGTCGCTGGCGCTGAACGCCATGTGGTCGATCACCCCGCGCGGGCTGGCGGGCACGCCGCGCCCGGCGACGACGTGCAGGATCGCCTGGTCGCCGGCGTAGAGCCACGCACCGGGGAAGCCGAGGTCGGGCCGGAAGCCTTCGTGCAGGCCCAGGAGGTCGACGTAGAACGCCTTCGACGCATCGAGGTCGCTGGTCAGGACCGTGAAGTGGTTCATTCCGCTGATCGGCATGGCCGGCGGAGCTTACGCGACGCGGGCCGTGAGCGGCGCGGTGCCGCTCGCGCCGCCGCGGGCTTCGCGTTACCGTGTACGGTCACCGCGGGCGATGCGCGCGCGCGGTGCGCGAACGACGCGTCGACGCGAAAGGATCGAACGATGGCCCATGTACTGACCGTGGTTGCAAGGATCCGGGCGGCGAAGGGGAAGGGCGATACCCTGGCGGCGCTGCTGGCCGAGCAGGCCGCGGTGGTGCGCCAGGCCGAGCCAGGCTGCCTGGTCTACCGCCCGCACCGCTCGGCCAAGGATCCGGACGTCTTCCTGTTCTACGAGACCTACGCCGACGAGGCGGCGCTCGATGCGCATCGCAAGGCGCCGCACCTCGCGCAGTTCCGGGAGCGCCGCGAGCGCGACGGCCTGACCGAGGGCGCGGTGGAGGTCGAGATCTTTCGATCGCTGACCGACTGAGCTGCGGCAGGCCGGCGGCCGGCGGCGCGCGGGTCACTCCCCGCGGAACGGCGGGGTCTTCGGCTCGAGCGTTCCGCCGAGCGTCAAGAGCGTGGTCCCGAGCGCCGCGCCGGCGAACAAGAGGCCGTGGAGCCTGGCCCGGCGTGACGTGCGGGGAGCCGGTGGCTCGCGTGGAGCCGGGTCATGCTGTCTGGCCATCACTCCCCCCGGAACGGAGGAAGCTTCGGATCAAGGCTTCCGCCGAGCGTCAGCAGCGTGGTCCCGAGCGCCACGCCGGCGAACAGCAGGCCGCGGAGCCTGGCCTGCCGTGAGGTGCGGGGGGCCGATGCGTCGCGTGGATCCTGGTCATGCTTGGTCATCTCGAGCTCGCTTTCTGGTTCGATGATTGGCGGTTGCGCGTGCTTCACTCGCCGCTGAACGGCGGGAGCTTCGGCCCGATCGCCGGGCCGAGCGCCAGGAGCGTGGTCCCGAGGGCCGCGCCGGCGAACAGCAGGCCGTGGAGCCTGGCCTGCCGTGACGGACGGGGAGCCGGGGTGTCGCGTGGATCTGTGTCCGGGTGCTTGCTCATGACCATGTCCCTTTCTGCGGTTCGCGGTTTGCCGGTGCGTCACTCGCCCTGGAACGGTGGGAGCTTCGGCTCGCTCGCCGCGCCGAGCGCCAGGAGCGTGGTCCCGAGCGCCGCGCCGGCGAACAGCAGGCGATGGAGCCTGGCCTTCCGTGAGGGACTGGGAGCCGCCGTGTCGCGTGGATCTGTGTCCTGGTGCTTGCTCATGATGATGTCTCCGTGGCCTCGACCAGCACGTGCTGGAATCGCGGGTCGAAGCCGTGCTTGGTGTGGTGCATTCGCGAGAGGCGCTTTTGGGCTCCGTACACCGGCATCTGCAGCACCGACGCCAGGAGGCGCAACGTCCGCCGGCCGGACGGGCTGTTCGCGGTCTCGCAGCCGAGCAGGCGCAGGCACACGGTGTTCAGCTCGCGCAGCAGGCCGCTCTGCGCGAGGCGCTCGAAGAACCGCAGCACGCCTCGATCGAGCGCGTCGATCGGCGTGGCACCGAGGCGCAGCAGCTGATGGTCGCGCGTCGAGTGGCCGATCAGATCGATCGCGAGGGCCGGCGCGCGCGGCCGCCCGGCCTGGAGCTCGAGCACCTGGCGCAGCTCCGGGAGCGACGACACGACGAACGTGTTCGCCGCGCGGATCATCGACTCCGAGATCGTCTCCACGGCGCCGTCGGAGACGACGTTGAGCGACGCCGGGTCGGTGTGCGGGGTCATCGCGCGCTCGCCTTCTGTGGGCTCATGGTCATCGGCGGCAGCCCGGTCGAGATCAGGTACAGCGCGCCCTGGTCGCGGCGACCGAGGCCGATCTCCGTGAGGCTGTGGGGGCCGGCGTCGACGTAGTCCGGCGACGCCAGATCGATCCACAGGGTCTTCGGCTCGACGTGCGGGCGGTCGGAGGCGCCCTGGGGAAAGATCGCCACCTGGGCGAGGCCCGAGCGCTCTTCGAGGAGCTCGGCGTGGTGACCCGCGTAGCGCCGGCCGGCGCGCGGATCGCCGGAGCCGGGCCAGTACAGCACGGTGGTGTACTCGTAGGCGCGCCCGCCCATGAACGCCGGGGGCAGCGGCGGCCGCACGGCGGCCGGCAAGCGCTCGCAGAACCGCTGCTCGAGGTACACCGCGCCGGTCAGCTGGATCTCGGGCCAGCGCGGGCCGATCGTCGTTCCACCGATGTGGCCGTTGGGGCCGCTGAAGCAGTCATCGACCTCGACGCCATCGAAGCTGATCTCGCCGAGCGCGGCGGCCGACGGCGTGCGCGCCAGGTCGACCGTGATCAGGCGCGATGGATCGAAGCCATGGTCCGCCGGCTCGTCGGGCCAGAACGCGATCCGCGTCTCGCTCTCGATCCGCCCGACGAAGCCACCGGTCGCCCAGAACACCCATCGCATCGATCACGACGGTAGCGCCGGACGCGAACGGGCGTCCATCCCAGACGATGCGCGCAACGCGATTGCCGGCGCTTGCCGGTCCAGCGCGCCGGTGATCCGGATCAGTCCCGGATCAGTACGCGCTGAACGCGCTGTGCGCGCTGAGCGGCAGTCGCGTACGCGCGATCTCGACCCGGCGAGCCGCCGCGGCCGCCGACGCGATGGCGAACAGGTGCAGGATCAGCCCGGGCACGATCAGCACGTAGCCCATGCCCACGACCAGGAACCACAGCACCGCCGCGGCGATCCGGCCGGCGTAGAGGTGCCCGGCGCCCGGCACGAGCGCGGTCAGCGCCGCCGCGAGCAACGGACTCGGGCCGCCCGGCGAGCGCACCATCGGCACCAGCGCCGCGGTGTCGGGCCCCCGATCGAGGTGGGGGCGGGGAGCCCCGAGCTTCTGGCGGCCGAGCATCTGGTAGACGATGGTGCCGTCGTCCTCGATCTCCATGCTGAGGCGCTCGCGCGCCGCGAGGTCGTCGAGCACGCGGGTGGCATCGTCGATCGAGCACGGCGCGAAGTACGCGAGCGCCGGCGCGGTGATCTTCGCGTCGGTGGTGTGCACGAGCTCGAGGAGTCGATGCTCGATCGCGCTCGCGTCCTTGATTCGGTTCAACACGGACACCTATGTAACCATTGGTGACTGGTTGTCACCGGTCATCCGGGCAGGTGCCCGGTCGATCCGCCACGTGACTACGAGGATCTCGCGCGGCGGGTCAGCGCGGATTGCGATAATTCCAGTGCTGAGCGGCGCCGGCGTTGCACGCCGCGAGCACGAGGTTGGTGCCGTTGGCGGTGCCACCGCCGACCGGCTGGACGCACAGGCTGTTGACGCCCATGACCTCGCCGCTGGGCGTCAGGTCCCACTTCTGGTTGCCGCCGCCGTGGCAGTCCCAGACCTTGACCGGGTTGCCCGCGTTGCCGGCATCACCGTCGAGGCACTTGCCCTGGATCCGCATCTCGCGCGCCACCGTCCGGGTGAAGCGCTGGTTGACGTTGGTGGGGCCCAGGCAGTCCCAGAGGTGGAGCTGGGTTCCGGTCGCCGCGCTCGGGGTATCCATGCACTTGTTGGCGGGCAGGTCGGACACGATGCTGACGGTGCTGCCGCCCGCGCCGGTGCTGCGCCGCCACAGCTGGTTCTCGCCGCGGTGGCAGTACTGCAGCAGCAGCTGAGCGCCGTTGTCGCGGATCATGTTGGCGACGTCGACACACAGCGGCCGGCCGAGCTCGTCCTTGATCCCGCGGAGCGTGATCTCGCCGTGGCTGCCGATATCCCACTTCTGGTTGCCGCCGCCGTGGCAGTCGTTGATCACGACCGGATCGAGCCGGTGCGCCGTCCAGCCGTCGAGGCACTTGGTGCCGCGGATCTTGAGCTCGCCGGTCGCTGCGGTGTAGCTCCAGCGCTGCTCCTGCGCGCCGGGCACGCAGTCCCACATGACCACGCGCGTGCCATTGGCGGTGTTCAGCGTCGCGTCGAGGCACTTGCCGTGCATCAGGTTGACCTGCGAGAACGTGCCGTCGGCGCCGTACAGCGCGGCGAGCGTTCGCATGTCGGGATCGATCAGGCCCGGGTGCAAGCTCTTGGCCGGCGCGACGCGGACGCCGGCGCGGAACGTCGCGCAGCCGGACATCTCGCCGGCGGAGTAGTGCATCACCGACCAGGTGTTGTACTGCTCGGTGGTCGGCAGGTCGCAGCGCTTCGTGTAGTTGGAGTTGGTGGTGCACGACACTGACAGGAACGAGTCGCGCTCGCAGCGCTGGTGTTCGTGCCACAGGCCGAACGCGTGGCCGAACTCGTGCACCGCCACCTGCCAGATGTTGCTGTTCAGGTACAGGAACTGCTGGCGGCCGGTGTAGCCGATGTCCGAGACGTGGGCGACGCCGGTGGTCGGCAGCACCCGGACGTAGCGGTCGCTGTTGAGGCCGGCGATCAGGCTCACGCCGGTCGTGCCGCTGTACCCGTTGTAGTGGTTGATCGCCGTCTGGGCCGCGTTGCGGACCGCGTCGCTCAGCGTCGGGTCGAGCTGGTAGTACAGGATGCCGCCTGGCCAGCGCGCGCCCGCACCGGAGGTCATCGCCGCCGGCGTCACGACGAGGGCGGTCGAGCGCGCATCGAGCTCCTCGGCGGTCGCGGCGATCTGGTCGGCCGGGCCGAGGCCGATGTCGTCCTGGTAGGCCCAGCCGTCGGTCACGGTGTAGCCGATCTCGACGGGGCGGCCGTCCATGCCACGGATATAGCCGCGGTGGTCGGCGCCGGCCTGGGGCCCGGCCGCCGGATCGGGCGCCGGAGCGGTCACCGGAGCGGCCACCGGATTGATCGGGGCGCCCGGATCATCACCGGGGCGGTCGTCTCCGACCTGACAGGCGCCGATCACCGATCCAAGGATCATCACGGACGTCACAGCAAGAACCCTCATGGCCAGCACTCCTTTGCGCGCACGCGCGGTGGACAGGTCGCCGCGCGGCGGCGCGCGCGCGCCGACCGGAGCCACCTGATGCACACACCTTGAAACACGGTGTGCGCGACCGCCATCGACAGCACCTTACGCGGGCTCGACAGCGCGGCGGCCGGTCATGGCAACATGCACGCGCCGCGACCCACCGCGGCGGCGACCTCAGCGAGGGACTCCGCGCATGATCATCGATTGCCACGGCCACTACACGACGGCGCCGCCGGCGCTCGAGCGCTGGCGCGGCCGCCAGGTCGCGAGCCTGACCGATCCTGCGGTCGCGCCCAGCCGCGCCGACCTGGCGATCAGCGACGACGAGCTGCGCGCCAGCGTCGCCGATCACCAGCTCGCGCGGATGCAGGAGCGCGGCATCGATCTGACGATCTTCTCGCCGCGCGCCAGCTTCATGGCGCACCACGTCGGTGACTTCCAGACCAGCGCGACGTGGGCGGCGATCTGCAACGAGCTGTGCCACCGCGTGGCGCGGCTGTTCCCGGACCACTTCGCCGGCTGCGCGATGCTGCCGCAGTCGCCGGGCGTCGACCCGCGGACCTGCCTGCCCGAGCTCGAGCGCTGTGTCACCGAGTACGGCTTCGTCGCGGTCAACCTCAACCCGGATCCGTCGGGCGGGCACTGGACGTCACCGCCGCTGACCGATCGCCACTGGTATCCGATCTACGAGAAGCTGGTCGAGCACCGGATCCCGGCGATGATCCACGCCAGCGCCAGCTGCAACCCGTGCTTCCACACGCTCGGCGCGCACTACCTCAACACCGACACGACGGCGTTCGTGCAGTGCCTCACCGCCGATCTGTTCCACGACTTCCCCACGCTCAAGCTCGTGATCCCGCACGGCGGCGGCGCGGTGCCGTTCCACTGGGGGCGGTTCCGCGGCCTCGCGCAGCAGCTCGGCAAGCCGCTGCTCCAGGACCACCTGCTCCACAACCTGTTCTTCGACACCTGCGTGTACCACCAGCCCGGCATCGACCTGCTGGCCCAGGTCCTGCCGGTCGACAACCTCCTGTTTGCATCCGAGATGATCGGCGCGGTGCGCGGCATCGATCCCGAGACCGGGCACCACTTCGACGACACCCGGCGCTACGTCGAGGCCTCGCCGTCGCTGACCCGCGCCGATCGCGACCAGATCTTCGAGCACAACGCGCGCCGCGTCTACCCGCGCCTCGACGAGGCACTGCGGGCCCGCGGCCGGTGAAAGGCACCATGTCCCATCCTCCGCTCGGCGTCGTCAAGCGCACCATCACCCGGGCCGATCGCGCCGCAGTCGACCGGCTGTCCGGCTTCGGCGTGGCCACCGTCCACGAGGCCCAGGGCCGGACCGGCCTGCTCAAGCCGTACGTCCGGCCGATCTACGCCGGCGCGCAGGTCGCCGGCACCGCGGTCACCGTGCTGCTCCAGCCCGGCGACAACTGGATGCTGCACGTCGCCGCCGAGCAGATCCAGGACGGCGACGTCGTCGTCGCCGCGTGCACCACGGACTGCGACGACGGGTTCTTCGGCGAGCTGCTCGCGACCTCGTTTCGCGCCCGCGGCGCGCGCGGCCTCGTCATCGACGGCGGCGCGCGCGACGTCCGCGATCTGACCGCGATGCAGTTCCCGGTGTTCAGCCGCGCGATCAGCGCCCGCGGCACGGTCAAGGCGACCCTCGGCTCGGTCAACCTCCCGGTGGTCTGCGCCGGCGCCCTGGTCCACCCCGGCGACGTGGTGATCGCCGACGACGACGGCGTCGTCGTGGTGCCGGCGGCGACCGCCCACGCGACCGCCGAGGCCGCCCAGCGGCGCGCGGCCAGCGAGGCCGACAAGCGCGCCCGGCTCGCCGCCGGTGTGCTCGGGCTCGACATGTACAACATGCGCGAGCCGCTCGAGCGGGCCGGGCTCGTCTACATCGATTAGCCGGCGCGGCAGGCTAGTGAATCGGGGAAGCGAGCTTGGTGATGGCGCTTGCCATCTGCTCGGTCACGAGGTCCTGCAGGTACGCCATCATCCTGCTCAGATCCGCACGCGGGTCGCTCTGGCGCTGGTCTTCCGGCAGCTTCGCTTGAGCCGCTATTGCGTCGCGCAACGACGCGTCGGCCGCCCTGAGCGCACCCGCGTATGCCTCGCGCTTGTCGTAGATCAGCGTGGGCAATGTAGGCACGCCGGGGACCATCATCCCGAGGTCCATGCAGATGATGAGGTACGTCAGACATCGCGATGTCCGACCGTTGCCGCCACGGAAGGGATGAATCCAGTTGAGGCGCCAGAGCGCGAAGGCAGCGCGTTCGAGTGCCGGCAGCGTACCGCGCGTGCTGTTGAGATAATCGAGCAGGTCGATGATGTGACCTGCGACGAGAGCCGCTTCCGGCGGCTGGTGTTCGCTGTCACTGATGGTGATCAGGGTCCGAGGCGTCGCGGTAGGTGCCGCCGCATGGATAGATGGAGGCGACCGCGAGCTTCTGAAGATCGAGCAGATGCGACTCCCGGATCTGGCTGATGGCGCGTTCACCGACCACGAGATCCGTAAGGTAGTCGAGTTGTGCGACGCCATTGGCGGCCTCGCGCTCGGCTTTTTCCTCAGGAGGGCAGAGCAATGCGTCGTGAGACAACGCTAGCCTCAGCGACGATCGCTAGCGTCCACAGCACGCTCGGCCATTTCACGGGTGATCAGCTCGTTCTCGATCTTCGTGTTGCCGTACGCGAAGTCGATCCGCTGCTCACGCGTCGGAACACGGTCGATCTGCCCAGCGGCCAGCAACGTCTGAACCTTCGCCTTGAGGTCGTCATAGTTGCTCATACGTTTCTTGTATACGAGGAAGGTCGCGCCGTCCATGACCCGAACGGTCGGTTGCGGATCCCTTGGTCACTTACAGAAGCTGCGTCAGATCTCCGTGAACGGCGCAGGCTTTGTAAGCCTCTAGAATCGATCAGGTTCCGCGGATCGGCCTGGCAACCGCTACCGTGATGCGTGCGCGCTGGCGCGCCGGGGGTACGGGAACATCATCAGGGTGCGGCCTCAGGCGACGGCGCCGAGCGACAGGCACGGCGGCGGCACGGCGGCGCCGCTGCTGTCGCGCGCCAGCGCGTGGCCAGCACCGTCTTGCAGGCCTGGTCCCAGGCCGATGACGTGGCCGAGTTCGTGCGTGATCGCTGAGATCAGAGTCAGGTCGCCGCTCCATGCCGCTTGCTCGGCACATTACGGGGGCCGAGATCGATCTGGCCAACTTCCAACGTTACGCCAGCAACCACGTCGTGGGTCTCCGCACCACCAGCGGATCGTAGGTCTCGCGGATCGGTCACATCAGCGCCTTGTTCTGCAGCTCCTGCCAGTCGGGGAACAGGATCCCGTTGGAGAATGGATCGACCAGCCAGGTGCTCCAGGGTTCATAACGGAGGATTCACAAGAGTTGGAGGTCAAAGCGGAGCGGGAGGCGTTTGGGATCGCTGGGCAGGACCAAGGCCCGCTGGTTGATGGCGACGAAGAGGTGCTGAATGGCCTTGCGTTCGGAGCGATTCGCTGCCGGAGCGAGCCGCACGTGGATGGCCTGATCCGTAACGGTCACTCTTCCCGGCGCCGCGAGGATATTCGCGATGACCTTTTTC
>DASWRS010000438.1:0-3749 GCA_036403075.1 Kofleriaceae bacterium | reverse complement strand
CGGACGCTGGTGCTCGACTTCTCGAACGCCGGTCGGATCGATTCGTCGGGGGTGGCGGTGGTGTCGCTGATCGGCCGGCAGCTCGCGGCCAGCGGCAAGAAGCTCGACCTGTCGCAGTTGCACGAGCAGCACCGCGCGGCGCTGGCGCTGTCGCCCGACGGCGGCGGGGCGGCCGGTGCCGCGGCCGAGGGTGAGGCCGACGCCGAGGCGGCCGGGGTCATCGAGCGGTTCGGCGAGCAGGTGGTCGACTTCGGCGCGGGGCTGCGCGAGTTCGGCCGGATGGTCGCCGCGACGGTCCGCCAGTTCGTCGCGGTGGTGACGCGGCGGGCGCGGCTGCCGGCGGGCACGGTGCGTCACCACATCGAGGTGATGGGGGTCAATGCGATCTTCATCGTCGCGCTGCTGTCGTTTCTGACCGGGATGACGATGGCGTTTCAGGGCGCGGTGCAGCTGCAGCGGTTCGGCGCCGGCGTGTTCGTCGCCGACATGATCGGGATGTCGATGGTCCGCGAGCTGGTGCCGCTCATGACCGCGGTGATCATCACCGGGCGCACCGGCGCGGCGATCGCCGCCGAGCTGGGCACGATGCGGGTGCGCTCGGAGATCGACGCGCTGGCGACGATGGGGATCGATCCGGTGCGGTTCCTGATCGTGCCGCGGATGGTGGCGATCACGGTGATCGGGCCGGCGCTGACGTTGATCGGGATCTTCGTCGGCATCCTCGGCGGCATGATGGTGGCGGCGGCGACGCTCGACATGCCGCCGGTGACGTTCTGGCAGCGCGTGGTCGAGCGCGTGACCCTGCTCGACTTCGTCCACGGGCTCGGCAAGAGCCTGGTGTTCGCGTGGATCATCGGGCTGTCGGGCAGCCACCTTGGCATGCGCGCGGGCGGTGACGCGAGCAGCGTCGGCACGGCGACGACGCGGACCGTGGTGGTCAGCGTGTTCCTGATCATCGTGGTCGACGCGGTGTTCGCGACGATCACGACGTTCGTGAGGTACGGATGACCGACATCGTCCTCGCGTGTCGCGACCTGGCCGTCGGCTACGACCGGCCGGTGCTCGAGCACATCGACCTCTCGATCACGCGCGGCGAGGTCGTGGCGCTGCTCGGCGGATCGGGCAGCGGCAAGTCGACGTTGCTGCGCACGATCGTCGGGCTGCTGCCGCCGCTGGCGGGCGAGGTCGTGGTGCTCGGCGAGTCGATGTACGAGCTGCCGCGCGAGGGCCGCAGCCGGCTGCTGCGGCGCACCGGCACGGCGTTCCAGCAGGACGCGCTGTTCGGCTCGATGACGCTCGGCGATAACATCGCGCTGCCGCTGCGCGAGCTGACCCGGCTGCCGGAGCCGGTGATCGCCGAGATGGTGCGGATGCGGCTCGCGCTGGTCGGGCTCGCCGGGATGGAGGACCGCATGCCGACCGAGATCTCGGGCGGCCAGCGCAAGCGGGCGGCGCTGGCGCGCGCGTCGATCCTCGATCCCGAGCTGGTGATGTGCGACGAGCCATCGGCCGGGCTCGATCCGGCGGTCGCCGCGGGCATCGACGAGACCCTGCTGCGGTTCCGCTCGGCGCTCGGCATCACGCTCGCGGTGGTCACCCACGAGCTCGAGAGCATCCGCACGATCGCCGACCGCGCCGTGCTGTTCGCCGCGGGCACGATCCGCGCCGCGGGCACGATCGACGAGCTGTCGCGGAGCCGGGATCCCGAGGTCTTCGGGTTCTTTCACCGGGTCGCGGACACGGCGATGGCGCCGGACGCGGCGAGGTCGTTCGCGACGTAGTCGCGACCAGGAGCAAGCATGGCGAGAGCACAGAACATACGCGTCGGACTGTTCGCGGCCGCGACGCTGGTCCTCCTCGGGGTGGTGCTGGTCGTGTTCGGCGGCCTGCGGCTGTGGGACGACGTCGACCGCTACCACGTCGTGTTCGATACCTCGGTGGTCGGGCTCGGGCCCGGCGCGCAGGTCTACCTCAACGGGATCAAGGTCGGCACGGTCGACGAGCTCGCGATCGTGCCCGAGGACATCCGCAAGGTCTCGGTCCGGATCAAGGTCAAGCACGGCACGCCGGTGCACACCGACACCCGCGCGGTCCTGCAGTACGCCGGGATCACCGGGCTCAAGACCGTCGACCTGCGCGGCGGCACGTCGCAGAGCTCGGCGCTGCCGCCCGGCGCGCAGATCGCCGCCGGCGCCGGGATGCTCGACAAGCTCGAGGCCCAGGCCCAGACCATCGCCGACGAGTCGACCGCGCTGCTCAAGCGCGCGAACCAGCTGACCGAGAACCTGGTCGCCGTGACCGAAGGGCTCGGCTCGCTCACGGTGCCGGCGAAGACCGCCGCGACCAACCTCGCGGAGATGACCGGCTCGCTCAAGGCGATGGTCGATGACAACCGGGTCGCGCTGCGCCAGTCGATCGTGGCGATCCGGCAGACCGCCGATGGCGCGTCGCAGCTGCTCGAGGGCCAGGTCGCCCAGCTGGTGACCGGCGCCGGCGACGTGGTCGGCGAGCTGCGGCGGCTGCTGTCGAGCAACGAGGCGCCGCTGCGCGCGGCGGTGTTCGACCTGCGCCAGGCCAGCCGCAGCTTCAAGGAGCTCGCGCGCGACGTCCGGCAGAAGCCGTCGCGCCTGCTGTTCTCGGGCGCGCCGTCGGAGCGAAAGCTGCCATGACCGCGCGTACCTGGATCATCACAGCGGCGGCGGCCGCGGCGTGCGCGGCGTGCGGCGGCAAGCTGCCCGAGACCCGGTACTACCAGCTCGCGGTGCCGGCGGAGCGGGCCCACGGCGGCGACCGCGTGCTCGTGCTCGACGCGCTCGAGACCGACGCGGCCTACGACGACGAGCGCATCGTGTACCGCGCCACGCCGTTCCGGGTCGACTACTACCAGTATCACCGCTGGGCCAGCGCGCCGGGGACCATGGTCGGCAACTACCTCGAGCAGGCGCTCGAGCGCTCCGGCAAGTTCCGCGCGGTGGTCCGCGAGGTCACCGCCGACGCGCCGGTCGTGCTGTCCGGCCGCGTGCTCGCGATCGAGGAGGTCGACCGCTCGAAGACCGAGTGGCTCGGGCGGATCGTGCTCGAGCTCGTGCTGACCGACGTGCGGACCAGCGAGGCGGTGTGGACCGAGCAATTCGACGAGACCGAGCCGCTGCGCCAGCAGACGCCCGAGGGCCTGGCGGCCGCGCTGTCGACCGCGATGGGGCGAATCGTGGCGCGCACGGCGCCGGTGATCGCGGATCTCGCCGATCGCCAGGCCCGCGCGCACGCCGAGCAACCCGCGACTGCAACGGCGACCCGCGCGCCACGGTGATGGAGCCGCGCCGGAATCACGTCCGGCGATGGGCGCATCCGCTCGTGTGACAGTGGCGCACGTTGTCATTGCTAGCGTGTCGGGTGGTATTGACGACCACAAATCGCGTCCGGCACGATGGTGTAGTGACACCTGTGGACTTTCGCGGGTTGTTCGACGCCGCCGCCCACATCATCGGCGTGTTCGATCACGAGCAGCGGTTCGTCTATCTCAATCCCGCGCTCGAGCGCGCGACCGGCCTGCCGGCGGCGACGCTGCTCGGCCGGCGCAATGACGACGCGATGCTCCCCGAGGAGGCGTCGCGGTGGAGCGAGGCGCTCGACGAGGTGCGGCGCTCGGGTCGCGACCGCGAGATCGAGTGCACGATCGCCACGCCGCGCGGCCCGCGCCGGTTCGCCTCGGTGATCACGCGCGTGCCGGGCGATCTGGTCTGCGCCGT
>DASWRS010000437.1:0-12994 GCA_036403075.1 Kofleriaceae bacterium | reverse complement strand
CCGTACGCGAGCAACCATGTCTGCGTCGTCGTCCCCCGGCCAACGCCGTGACATGCTGCCGCGCATGCTCCGGCAGCTCGATTCGTCCTCCTCCGAGGTAGCCGCGCTGCTCGACCGCAGCACGCGGATGGCCGGCGGTGTCGATGACGCGGTCGCGGCGATCGTCGCCGACGTCCGCGCGCGTCGCGACGCCGCGGTCGCCGAGTACACCCGCCGGTTCGATCGGCGAGACCCGGTCGGCGGGACCTACGAGCTGTCGCGCGAGCGCTGGGACGCGCGCGCCGCGGCGGTCGCGCCCGCGCTGGGCGACGCGCTGCGCTTCGCCGCCGATCGGATCCGGACGTTCCACGAGCGCCAGCGCGAGCCCGACGTCGACCTCACGCTCGATGGCGTGCGGCTCGAGCTCCGGGTGACGCCGCTCGCCCGCGTCGGGCTCTACGTCCCCGGCGGCACGGCGCGCTATCCATCGAGCGTGCTGATGACCGCGATCCCGGCCAAGGTCGCGGGTGTGCCCGAGGTCGTCATGGTGACGCCGGGCGCGTCCGACGAGACCCTGCTCGCCGCGCGGATCGCTGGGGTCGACCGCGTGTTCGAGCTCGGCGGCGCGCAGGCGATCGCGGCGCTCGCGCTCGGCACCGAGACCGTCCCGCGGGTCGACAAGATCGTCGGCCCGGGCAACGCCTGGGTCGCGTCGGCCAAGCGCCAGGTGTTCGGCGAGGTCGATATCGACTCGATCGCCGGCCCGTCGGAGATCCTGATCATCGCCGACGCCGAGGCCGACCCGGCGTGGGTCGCCGCCGATCTGATCGCGCAGGCCGAGCACGACACCGAGGCGCGCGCGATCCTGGTCACGCCGTCGCGGGCGCTGGCGAGCGCGGTCGACGCCGAGCTGGTCCGCCAGCTCGCGAGCCTGCCGCGCCGGGCGATCGCCGAGCGCGCGCTGGCCGAGCACGGCGCCGCGGTGATCGTCGAGACGCTCGACGCGGCGATCGATCTCGCCAACCGGTTCGCGCCGGAGCACCTCGAGCTGCAGTGCGCCGGCGCGCGCCGGGTCGCGGCGGCGTGCACCACCGCGGGCGCGATCTTCGTCGGCGCGTACTCGTCGGAGGCGGCCGGTGACTACCTCGCGGGCGGCAACCACGTGCTCCCGACCGGCGGCGCCGCGCGCTACGCCTCGCCGCTCGGCGTCCACGACTTTCGCAAGCGCACGTCGTTGATCGAGTACACCGCCGCGGCCGCCGCGGCCCACGCCGCCACGATCGCCGCGCTCGCCGCGTGCGAGGGGCTCGAGGGCCACGGCCGGTCGGCGCTGCTGCGCGGAGGCCGGCCATGACCGGCGCGCGCGTGCCCGGCGATGGCCGGCTCGACCTCGGCCCGCTCGCCGATCGCGTGCCGGAGGTGCTGCGCGGCACCGCCGCGTACCACGTGCCCCAGCCGCCGCGCACGGTCGCCAAGCTCGATGCCAACGAGATGCCGTACGCGCTGCCGGCCGACCTCGCCGCCGAGCTCGGCAGGGCGCTCGCCGAGGTCGCGCTCGAGCGCTACCCGGACGCGGCGGCCCGCCGGCTGCGCCAGGTCCTGGTCCGCCAGCTGTCGGCGACCGCGCCGGTGACCGGCGACCAGCTGGTGTTCGGCAACGGCTCGGACGAGCTGATCGCGATGCTGTGCTCGGCGTTCTCGGCGCCGCGGGGAGCGCGCCGCGCGGCGATCCTGACCCCGGCGCCGAGCTTCGTGTACTACAAGCTCGCCGCGATCGCGCGCGGCGTCGAGACGATCGAGGTGCCGCTGACCGCGGCGTTCGAGCTCGACGAGGGCGCGATGCTGGGTGCGATCACCGAGCACCGTCCGAGCGTGGTGTTCCTCGCGCTGCCCAACAACCCCACCGGCACGCTGTGGCGGGTCGGGTTCGCCGCCGAGCTCGCCGCGCGGTTCCGCGACGTCGTGATCGTCTCCGACGAGGCGTACATCGCGTACAGCGGCGCGACCTCGCTGCCGGTGCTCGCCGATCACCCCAACCTGGTCGTGATGCGGACCCTGTCCAAGCTCGGCATGGCCGGGCTGCGCGTCGGGTTCACGATCTCGTCGCCGGCGATCGCGTACGTGCTCGAGAAGCTGCGGCCGCCGTACAACCTGAGCTCGCTCGACCAGCGCGCGGCCGAGTTCCTGCTCGAGCACGCGACCGAGTGGTGCGCGGCGCGCGCGGCCGACGTGGTCGCCGAGCGCAAGCAGCTGGCCGCCGCGCTCGCGGCGCGCGGGCTCGAGGTGTTCGCCAGCGACGCGAACTTGCTCCTGGTCCGGACCACCGGCGCGACCGCGCTGTGGCAGCGCCTCGCCGACGCCGGCATCATGGTGCGGCTGTTCGATGCCGGCCCGCTCGCCGGCTGCCTCCGGATCACGGTCGGCACGCCCGCGGATAACGCCGCGCTGCTCGCCGCGCTGTGAGCTGCGCCGCGAACCGCGTCGCGAACCAGGCTCGGGCGTACATGTGAGGCGATCTGCGGGGGGATAGCTGCGGAAACCGCTGACCTCACCGCTGGTTGGGTAGACCGGTCCTCCCCGTGGGGAGTGGACTCGCCATCGCCGCGGGACTGATCCGGGTGCCTGCCGCACATGCCCGGGGGCAAGCCCCAGGAAGTCCGGGCCTTCCCGCCGCCGCACCGGCCTGCCCCGGGGTGCGCTGCGCCTTGCATGAGGGTGACTGTCCAATTGCCACCCCGGGGTACCCAGATGCGCATTGTCCTGCTGCTCACCAGCCTCCTGTTCGCGGCGTGCACGGTCGGCGAGGTCGGCACCAGCAACAACACCCAGACGGACGGCGGCACGGGCATCGACGGCACCGGCAGCGGCAGCAACGTCAACGCCTGCGCCAATCGCGTGACGCCGGCGGACCCGGCGCACCTCCACACCGCGGGCGGCACGAGCAACAAGGGACTGAACTGCATCGTGGCGGGCTGCCACCTCAACAACAACCTCGGGGCCGGGGCGCCGGGCTACCAGTTCGCCGGCACCGTGTACGCCGCGGGCACGACCAACCCGAGCGCGGGCGCGACCGTCCGGATCAAGTCGGGGACCACGGTCCTGACCGCGATCAGCGATGCCGACGGCAACTTCCACTTTCCCGCGGCGTCGCTGCAGGGCACGTTCACGGCGACCACCGACGCCACGGCCTGCCCGACGGTGACGCCGATGGTGACCCAGCTCGTGGGCGGGGGCGGCGGCGGTGCCGGCGCCAACAGTTGCAACCTGTGCCACACCACAGGCGCCGGCGCGCAGGCCCCGCCGATCTCGCTGTGACCGGTCAGCGCCGCTGCTTGGACACGGCGATCAGCCGCGCGTAGGCCTCGGCGGCCAGGCGGCAGACCTGCTGCAAGATCTCGAGCTGCAGCGGCGACAGCGACGGGGCATGACCGTAGAGCACGTTGACCACGCGCTTGCCGATCGTGATCGCGCCGGCGGTGACGATCGGCGGCTCGGCGCAGTGCAGCACCTTGTAGAGGTACGAGTTGACCGCCGACGGCGCCAGCGGGCCGTGGAACACGCCGGTCTCGGCGGCGACCGCGGCCTCGATCACCGATGGCGAGCCCAGCGGGATCAGCAGGTGCTCGACGTTGGCGTGGCCGGGCAGCTCGCCGATCGCCTTCCAGCCGAACGCGAGGTTGTCACGCACCGTGAACACGGCGGCGGCGTCGAACGTCGCGGCGGCGTAGCCGAGCAGGACGTCGACGATGCGGTTGCGATCGGTGGCCTTGGCGAGCTCGCGCAGGGCAACGTCGGGGGTGAGCGGCGCTGGAGCCAGCGGCTGGGTCGCCGGGCGCGGCGCGGTCACCGGCCCCGACGGCGCGAGCGGCGCGGTGTTCGGTGCCGCCTCGGCCAGCGCGGCGTCATCGGCGTCGAGCGTGTCGATCAGGTCCTCGGCGTCGAGCTCGAGCGCCTCGGAGTCGTCGAACTGCTTGGGCAAGGTCGTGCTGCGCAGCCGCGGCCGCGGCCCCGGCGCGGTGACCGGCGTGGCGGGCACCGGCGGTAGCCCCGGGAGCGGCGGCGCCGGCAGGCCGGCATCGAGCGCGCCCTCGTCGCCGCGCGGCGAGTCGCCGAAGCGCAGGAACCGCGCCGGCCGCGCCACGCCGTAGTAGCGCTCGATGTAGTAGTAGATGCGAAGCTCGGGCGCGACGCGCGGCAGCACGCGGTAGCCGGTGATCGACGCGAGCGCCTCGAGCGTGGCGAAGTCGTGCGGGTCCTCGATCGCCGCGATCAGCTGGCGATCCTGCACCACCAGCGGCACGCACTTGTAGCGGAATGCCTGAGACGGCTGCAAGAGCCGCACCGCGGCGCGCTTGGCGCGCTCGAGCATCGCGCCGGTCGCGATCGGGATCCCGAGCTCGAGCCCGAGGTACACCGTCAGCGCCTCGAGATCGACCATGTCGTGCTCGACCAGGACGGTGCCCATGCGGCCGCCATCGCGCGCCTGGAAGCCGAGCGCGGCCGCGAGCTGGGCCTCGGTCAAACGACCGTCCCGCACCAGCATCTCGCCGAGCTTCATCTGCCTGCGAACCTACCACGGACGTGCTATCGGAACGGGATGCGCGCCTGGGTGCTCGCCGCAGCCGTCGTCGGTTGCAGCAGCAAGACTGACTCCTCACCACCGGTGCCATCACCGCTGCCGTCTCCGGTCGAACCCGAGCCCGCGCCGGTCGTGCAACCGGACTTTCCAGAGGGCACGCGGTCGCTCGAGCTGCGCCGCACGGTCGGCGTCCGGCTCGAGCCCGGCGACGACGCCAAGCGGATCGGCAACGTCGCGATCGACACGCGCGTCGCCTGGGTGCGGACCCAGACCGGCCGGGGCTGCGACAAGCCGTGGATCGAGATCCGGCCGCGCGGCTGGATCTGCGGCGACTACGTCGAGCCGAGCAAGAAGCCGCCGTTCGGCCAGGAGGTCCCGCACCTCGAGCGCGGCGAGCTCGTGCCCGGCGTCTACGGCAAGGTCACGGTGCCCGGCTCGGTGACCTACGTGCTCGACAAGCCCGAGAAGAAGAAGTCGGCGAAGAAGGACGCCCGGGCCCGGCGCGATGGCCGCGAGGCGCGCAAAGATCCGAAGTCCTCGGAGGATCGCCGCCGGTCGCTGGCGCACGAGCTCGAGGCCAGCGTGCCGGCGGTGCCGCCCCCGCCGCCGAGGATGATCGAGGGCAAGCCGCTGGTCGGCTCGGTCAACGTCCGGCAGTACGACGAGGTCATCGTCGGTGGCCGGCCGTACTGGAAGATCGACAAGAAAGAAAACGAGTTCGTGCTCAAGCAGGTGATCACGCCGCACCACCCCTCGGTGTTCGGCGGCACGCGCCTGGGCGACGACACCGGCTCGACGGTGCCGCTGGCGTTCGTGTGGCCGCGCTACGGCGGCCTCCAGGCATGGACCACCAACACGGCAGCCGGCGGCGGCGTCAACCGCCAGCTCGCGGCGCGCACGCCGCTGACGATCCTCGAGACCGCCGCCGACCAGGCCGGCAAGCCGACCGCGTACCGGATCGGCGCGGCCGAGTGGATCGCCGCGGCCGACCTCCGCGTGTTCCAGCCGGCCCCGCCGCCGCCGCTGCTCGAGCCCGGCGAGCGCTGGATCGACGTCGACGTCGACGACCAGATCCTGGTCGCCTACGAGGGCGATCTGCCGGTCTACGCCACGCTGGTGTCCTCGGGCGGCACGACCACGCCGACCGAGACCGGGGTCTACCGGATCTGGCTCAAGGAATCCGAGGCCGACATGAAGGGCCTCAACGGCGAAGACCCCTACTCCGTCGCGACCGTGCCGTGGACCGAGTTCTTCTCGCCCGAGAAGGGCCTCGCGCTGCACACCGCGTACTGGCACGATCAGTTCGGCACGCGGCGCAGCCACGGCTGCGTCAACCTCGCGCCGCGCGACGCGCGCTGGCTGTACTTCTGGAGCGAGCCGCAGGTTCCTCCGGGCTGGACCATGACCGCGGGCATGCCCGAGGCTCCCGGGTCGATCGTCCGGATCCGGACCAAGGACGACCCGGCCCCCGAGGCCAAGGGCTACGCCAAGAAGGTGCTCGAGGCTCGCCAGCAGAACGCGCCGGTGCGGTAGCCGCGTCAGCGCGCCGGCACGTACATCGTGACGCGATCGACCACGGCGGCGACGCGGTAGCCGCGCAGCAGCGCCGCGACCTCGGGGAACCGAGCGATCGGATAGTGGCCGAAGCTCATGTAGTCCGCGGTCGACGTGTCGACGATCACCGCCGGCGGATGGCGCGCGAAGTCCTCGGCCAGCGCCGGCCAGACCTCGGGTCCGGTGTCCCAGCCGGACTCGGGCGGCACGTCGTGGTTGCGCTCGGCGCCGCGGAGGAAGCCGACGAAGCGCGACGCGGGCAGCCGGTCGGACATCACGTACATCGGTGCGAACATCCCCCAGACGAAGATCCGATCGCCGGAGGTGGTGTGCTCGCGGACCCAGGCGACCGGCGCACGGAAGTCCGGATCCGGCGCGCCGAACGACTCGGTGATCGGCTCGAACACGAGGTTGAACACCAGGAACGCGATCGCCGGCGCGGCGGTCAGCGCGGCGACCGCACGGACGAGCGCGCGCGGCGGACGCTCGCCGAGCCGGCGATCGATCTCGACCGCGGCCAGCACGCAGAGCGGCGCGAGCGGCTGGATGAAGTAGTGGCCGAAGAAGTGGCCGCCGGCGAACGAGCTCGCGAGGCTGATCGCGAACCACACCCAGAGGACGCGCTCGGCGGCGCCGGCGCTGCGGAGCGCCGCGACCCGCGCGGCGCCGGCGAGCCACACCAGCAGCGAGCTCGCGACGAACGGCAGCAGGCCGACCGCGACGTTGTGCCAGACCGAGCCGTGCCACGCGCCGGCGCCGTACTTGCCGACGACCTGGGTCACGCACCAGTGCCACATCGCCGGCAGCGACGAGGTCGCCGCGACCGCCAGCGCCCCGAGCCCGAGCATCGCGACAAACCCGGCACCCGCCGCCACCAGCCGCACCAGCCACGCGCGGGTCGCGACCACGCCGGCGGCGATCACGGCGAGGTTGATCGCGGCCGACTGCTTGTATCCGCTCGCGATGGCGACCAGCGCGCCGCCGACCGCGAGCGCGCCGAGCGCCGGACGCAGGTGTGCCGCGTCGCGCGCGCGCAGCACCAGCAGCGCCATCGCCGACAGCGCGAGCATCATGAAGATCTCGGTGTTGGCGGCGAGCATCTTCGGGTAGTACACCGTCGTGAACACGGCATAGAACACGCCGGCGAGGAGCCCGGCGCGCCGGCTCGCGATCCGGGCCGCGATCGCGAACAGGATCCAGGCCGTGGCGATCACCACGATCAGCGCGAGCAGGTGCACGGCCCACATCGCGTAGCGCCCGGCGACCTGGAACACCGCCGCGTACGTCCAGTAGATCCCCGGTGGCTTGAAGTCGACGCCGCCGTCGCCGTACAGCCGGCCGCCGGCGCGGATCAGCTCTCCGATCGCGGCGTACTGCGCCTCGTCGTCGTCGAGCAGCGGCCGGAAGAACGCCGGCAGTCGGCAGATCGCGGCGACCAGCGCGATCGCGACGCTGTCTGGCACGACGCCCCACACCCGTGCCGGACGATATGGCGTTGCGCACATGGGAGAACCTCGCGGTGGGTGGCCGCTGGTGTACCGCCAATTCCGTCGCGCAGCGGCTTTCGCAGCCATCTTTGTCGCGGGCGATGCGGTCTCGTAGTAAGGCAGGGTCATTGATGGTCGCGCTCTCCGTTGTCATCCCCGCGTTCGCCGAGGCCCGGTACCTGCCGGCCACGCTGCGCGCGCTGCGCGCGTTTCTCGCCGAGCGCGACTGGCTCGCGTCGACCGAGGTCGTGGTGGTCACCGCCGACGCGCCCGACGGTACGGCCGCGCTCGCGCGCGAGGGGCTCGCGGCGTTTCCGCACGCCCAGCACGTCGAGCCCGGCCCCAAGGTTGGCAAGGGCCGCGACGTGCGCGCCGGGATGCTGGCCGCGCGCGGCGAGATCGTGCTGTTCATGGACGCCGACCTCGCGACGCCGCTCGTGTACGTCGAGCCCGCCGTCGCCCGCGTGCGCGCCGGCCACGACGTGGTGATCGGCCGGCGCGACCTCGCGCGCATGCACAAGACGCTGGGCCGCCGCGTCACCTCGCAGCTGTCGAACTACCTGGTTCGCGCGGCGCTGCTGCCCGGCATCGCCGATACCCAGTGCGGCTTCAAGGCATTCCACGGCTCGATCGTCGCCGAGCTGTTCGGCCCGCTCGAGACCCTGGGCTGGGGCTTCGATCTCGAGATCCTGGTGCGGGCGCGTGCGGCGGGCGCGGCGATCGCCGAGCTCGACGTGCCGGACTGGGCCGATCCCAAGGGCGACCACGGCCTCGCCGGCGAGCGCCAGTGGGTCGCCCGGCTGCGCACCCTGCGCGAGCTCGGCGTGCTGGCGCTGCGCCATGGCCGGCAGCCCCAGCGCGCGTCCCGGCGCGTCCGGCCGCCTGCCGACGCGGTGCCCGCCGTCGCGCCGTGGGCCGGCGAGGCTCCGGATCTGCGCTGAGCTTCAGCCGCGCCAGGCCGTCCACGCCAGCCACAGCCAGCCGGCGAGGAACGCGAGCCCGCCGACGGGCGTGATCGCGCCGAGGCCCTTCACGCCCGACAGCGCGAGCGCATACAGCGATCCGCTGAACAGCACGATCCCGATCTGGAACATCCACGCCGCGGTCTGCGCGCCCCGCGCGGCGGAGCTCGCGACCAGCCCGGCCGCGATGATCGCGAGTGCGTGGTACATGTGATACCGCGCGCCGGTCTCGAACACCTCGAGCGCACGGGCATCGAGCCGCTCGCGCAGCCCGTGTGCCGCGAACGCTCCCGCAGCGACGGCGAGCGCCGCGTTCAGCGCGCCGACGGAGATCCAGCCAGAGCGAGCATCTGCCATGCTGCGATTGTACCGGGCGGCGCCGAGCGCGACGACACGCCGCGGATCAGCCCGCGCAGAACAGGTCGTTGCGGCACTGCTCTGCCGACCCGCGCGATGGTGTCCGAGGTCTCAGCGACACACAGCCCAGCTCCTCGTGCAGTCCCGGGACACCGATCCTCACTTCGTTGGACGCACACACGAGCGAGTTGTCGAAATGTAGTGTGACAAAGGCGTGTACGCGGCTTACCGGGCGACCGGCAGGCGGCGCGGCGCGGCGGCGAGGACCTGGGCCTCGGCGGCGTCCAGCGCGGCGACCAGCGGCTCGCCGAACAGATCGCCGAGCGCGTCGCGCGTGATGCGGTACAGCGTCGGCCCCTCGACGTGGGCGCACGAGTACTCCGGGTACTCGTCGGCGATCACGATCTCGTCGGCCTCGTACGACAGCGGAAACAGGCGGCAGATCGCCGGCTTGACGCCGCGGAAGTCCCAGCCGCCCTCGATCGCGGCGCGGTGGATCGCGCAGCCGCGGCGGTCGTGCGCCAGGAAGATGCAGCCGCCGCCGTGGACCTCGGTGCGCACGACCCGGCCCGACGGATAGTCGGCGTCGACCTCCTCCTCGGGATCGAACCAGCGGGCGTCCCGGACCTCGGGCAGGAGCAGCGCGCGGATCTGGTCGCCGCGGGCCTCGATCGCGGCGCGCTCTCGCAGATCGACGTCGCAGCCGTACTGGCAGCAGGCATCGAGCTTCTCGGTGTCGGTGTCCACCATCGTGCACTGATGCGTCATGCAGTCGGCGGCGAGCCGGCGGGTGAAGATCGCGGCCGAGACCGAATGAAACCGAGGGTGATCGAGAGCGACGGACAGCTCGTCCATGGGGCGGTATATCTATCAAAACATCGCGAGATCAGCCAGCAATCCGGCGAGCTCGACGCGCGGCGGAGGAGATCCCGTCCCGGCGCCGGCGGCACCGGCGGCCTCGGCCGCGTCGACCGCGAACAGGGTCGCGGACAGCGTGGCCTGATCGAGCACGCAGTCGGGATCCGGCGTCGTGCGCGTGAAGTTGCGGTGGCAGGCCTCGATCACCGGCAGCGATCCGCGCGTCAGCCGGACCGGGACGCCATGCGACCGGCACACCATCGGCCGGACGGGGTAGATCTTGCACCTGCCGGCCGGATCGAGCGCGGCGCAGCGGTCCGCTGCACCTGTGTCTGCGAGGTTCGAGCGCTGCTCGTTCGACCATGTGGTCACGTGGGCGCGGATCGCTGCTGCCTCGACGGCGGTGATCGTCAGCCGGACGTGGCAGCAGTCCGAACAGCCGGTCGCACATTGCATATCCGTACCGTGGCGTACGGCTACGCGAGCAAAGAAAGCGTCGACCTTGTGACTCAATTCCGCTAGCCGGGTCACCGCACCAGGGATAGCACGTGTGGTTAGAATCCCCTCGCCATGGATCTCAACGACATCGTCGTGTTCACCAAGGTCGTCGAGACGAAGAGTTTCACTGGCGCGGCCGAACAGCTCGGGTTGCCAAAATCAACAGTGAGTCGCAAGCTCGCGCAGCTCGAGGAGCGCCTCGGGGTGCGGCTGGTGCAGCGCACCACACGCAAGCTGGCGCTCACCGACATCGGCCAAGCGTACTACGAGCGCTGCGCGCGGATCGTCGCCGATGTCGCGGCGGCCGAGCAGCTGGTCACCGACATGCAGTCCACGCCGCGCGGCCGGTTGCGGGTCACCGCGCCCGTCGACCTGTCGATGCGCTACCTCGGCGCGATCATCGCCGACTTCCTCTCCATCCACTCCGACATCAACATCGAGCTCGAGGCCAGCGACCGGATCGTGGATCTGATCGAAGAAGGCTTCGACCTCGCCGTCCGGTTCGGCACGCTGCCGGAATCGACGCTGATCGCGCGCCGGTTGTGCTCGATCAGCACGGTGATGTGTGCGTCGCCGGCGTACCTCGCCCGGCGCGGCCACCCGGCGACGATCGAGGAGCTCGACGAGCACGATCGCGTCCTGTTCACGCCGAGCCCGCGGACCCAGAGCTGGACCTTGACCCACGGCGAGCACATCTACGAGTTCGGTCGTCCGGCGCGGTTCGCGAGCAACAACGTCGGTGCGGTGCACGAGGCGGTGTCGGCCGGCGCCGGGATCGCGCTGCTCACCGACTTCATCATCGCGAGCGACTGCGAGCGCGGTCACCTGCAGTACGTCCTGCCCGAGTGGACGGGGCGGCCGATCGAGGTCAACGCGGTGTATCCGGCACGGCAGAACCTTCCGCCCCGGCTGTCACTGTTCCTCGATCACCTCGCGAAGGCGCTCGCGCCGCCGCCCTGGACCAGCGCGACGTCGCACCCCGTGTGACGCGGCTTGCGCCCCTGGGGGACCCACCGGCGACACCGTCTCGTTGGTGGAACAATTTGTCTGGCGCGCGCGTCTTGCCGCCGTCGACGGCGAGCGCTTAGCTGATGACCATGAGCAACATCGCAGAGCTCGACAAGAAGCTGAACGACGCCATCCTCGGCGGCAAGGCGATGGAGGCGTTCGAGGAGCTGTACGACGACGACATCGTGATGCAGGAGAACGCCGAGCCCGAGTATCGCGGCAAGGATCTCAACCGCAAGCGCGAGATCGAGTTCTTCTCGAGCGTCGAGGCCTGGCACGGCGGCTCGGTGCTGGCCGCGGCCGCGCACGGCGATGTCTCGTTCTCCGAGTGGACGATGGACGTCTCGCTCAAGGGCGTGGGCCGGATCCAGATGGCGCAGGTCGCGGTCCGCCGGTGGAAGAACGGCAAGATCGTCCACGAGCGCTTCTATCACAAGTGACAGGGCCGGCCGCGGCGGCTCGACCGTCGCGCGGATGGTTCAGCCCTTGACGCACACCACCTGGCGGAGCTGGTGGACGACCTCGACGAGGTCGGTCTGCGCCGCCATGACGTCGTCGATCGGCTTGTAGGCCATCGGGGTCTCGTCGATCACCTCGGCGTCCTTGCGGCACTCGATGCCGGCGGTTGCGCGCACGTGGTCCTCGACGGTGAACCGCCGCTTGGCCTCGCCGCGAGACATCGCGCGCCCGGCGCCGTGGCTGCACGAGCAGAACGACTCGGGCTCGCCCTTGCCGCGCACGATGAAGCTGCGCGCGCCCATCGAGCCCGGGATGATGCCGAGGTCGCCGGCCCGGGCACGCACCGCGCCCTTGCGGGTGACGAAGACCTGCTTGCCGAAGTGGTGCTCGCGCTCGACGTAGTTGTGATGGCAATTGACCGCGAGCTCGCCGAGCTCGAACGCCGGCAGGCCGACCGAGGCGGTGCGGGCGGCCGCGACCACTTGGTGCATCATCAGCTCGCGGTTGGTCCGCGCGAACCGCTGCGCCCAGTCGACCGCCTCGACGTAGTCGGTGAAGTGCTGGGTGCCCTCCTCGAGGTACGCCAGGTCCTTGTCGGGCAGGTTCTGCACGTGCTGCTTCATGTCCTGCCGGGCGAGCTCGATGAAGTAGGTGCCGATCCGGTTCCCGACGCCGCGCGAGCCGGAGTGCAGCATGAACCACACGCGGTCGCGCTCGTCGAGGCAGACCTCGATGAAGTGGTTGCCGGTGCCGAGCGTGCCGAGCTGGTTGACGTCATTGCCCTGGCCGATCCGGGCGTGCTTGCGGGTGAGCCGCGCGTACTCGGGGGCGAGCTCGCGCCATGCCCCCGCGGTCGCGGCCGGGATGTCGTGCCAGGCGCCGCGATCGCCGCGGCCACCGCTCGAGGTCCGGCCGTGCGGCACGGCGCGCTCGATCGCCGTGCGCAGCGGGCCGAGGGTGTCCGGCAGCTGGCTCGCGGTCAGCGTGGTCTCGACCGCCATCATGCCGCAGCCGATGTCGACCCCGACCGCGGCCGGGATGATCGCGCGCGCGGTCGGCACCACGCTGCCCACCGTCGCGCCGATCCCGAAGTGGACGTCGGGCATCGCCGCGACGTGGTGGAACACGATCGGCAGCTTCGCGACGTTCTCCAGCTGCTTGCGCGCCGCGTCCTCGACCGCGACGCCGCGCGTCCACGCCTTGATCGGCACGCCGCCGTCGATCTCGATCAGATCATAGCTCGCCATGACACG
>DASWRS010000436.1:0-26207 GCA_036403075.1 Kofleriaceae bacterium | reverse complement strand
GCCAATCCTGACCTGAAACTTACCCGGCAGCGGCCTCGTCCTTGGTGAGGGTGAAGCCAAGGGATCTGGCGGCTTCGGAGATCCCCGCGAGGCGGCGAGCCTGGAACTTTGCCTCGAACGCCGCCTCCCCGATGTCCACGTAGTCTTGGCCGTAGCGCAGCATCCGGTAGATCAGCCGGGCGAGTTGACGAGCAGTCGCGAAGACCGCAACGGCGACGCCCTTGTGACGAGCGATACGCCGAAACGATGCGCCGAGCGCGGTCTTGGATCGCTGGATTCCGAGCGCGGCCATCCGGAGTGCAGCCGCGACCCGGTTGGCCCCCATGCCGTTACGTCGTTTCTTGAGGGGCTTGCCACCCGAGATCGGCGTCCGAGGGCAGAGCCGGAGCCACGACACGAAGTGATTCTCGGACGGAAACGCCGTCACGTCGGGTCCAACCTCGGTCAGCACGGTCTGCGCGGCAACCGCCCGGATGCCATCGATGCGCGTCAGATCGGCGCCCGCGAACCGCCACAAGCTCGTCCGCAGCGGTTGCTCGCCGCGATGGCGGATCGTCTTCTCCTTGGTCGGGTTCGGATGCCGCGGAACGTCCTCTTGTTGCCGTGCGGGGGGCTGCAGCGCCTCGAGTTGCGCGAGCAGATGCGTCTCGTAGGACGCGATCGTGTCCTGCAGCGAGTCGTAGAGACGAAGGGCCGCAGCGAGGTTGAACAGGTGCTCCTCGCGCCACGTGCCGGTGAGGTACTGCGCGATGGCTTCGACCGACTTGTGGCAGCGACGGTCGCGGTGCGTAGCCAGACGCGCTGGATCGCGCTCCCCCGCCACGATGGCTCGCACGATCGCCATCCCGGTGGTGCCGGTGAGATCGGTGACAGCGCGATGAACCTGCACATTCATCTGGTCGAGCGCCTTCTGCATCCACTGGACGCAGCGACTGCGTTCGGTGACGAAGTTGGCCATCTGCCGCTGCAGTGCTCTGAGACGGCTGATCGCCTCAGTGGGTCGGAACGACCCTCGGAGCAGACCGCAGCTATGAAGGAGCTGGATCCACTGGCAGTCGCTGAAGTCGGTCTTGCGTCCCGGGACGTTGTGAAGCTGCCGGGCGTTGACGAGAACGACCTCCAAGCCGCGCGACTCGAGTAGCTCGAACACCGGGATCCAGTAGACGTACGTGCTTTCCATGGCGACTGACTTCACGTCTTGCTCGACGAGCCAGTCTGCGAGCTCGTTGAGCTGCGGGGTCGTGGTGCCGAAGACGCGGACGTTGGGTTCGCCATCGGCCCGAGCAGGTCCGCAGACCCAATGCTGCGTGCTGCCGATGTCCACGCCGGCTACCATCGGTTGCAGGACCGGAAGTGCCGCCGGTCCTGCCTTCGTCGTCGTCTTCCGCTTATTGCTTCGCTTGATATCCGCCATGTTCACCTCGTGAGGCGAACGGTTCCGGCCCGAGCTGGCGATTGCTTGGAACCTGACCTCGGGGAGATCTTGATCGCTTCCACGACCAAGCCTCGCCAATGAATGATGGCCATCTCGGACCCAAACAAGTCACGGGGCATGAGCTCCAATGATTGGCGGGGCGTAGCTGCCGGAACCTCACCTCTCCCCTTTGATCGCAGATCCCCCCTTAAGTTTCATCCCTGGATGATCCGCCGTCGACGGCGGGGGTGCAACTAGTCACGGTCGCTGCCTCGACCCCATCCGCTCGCGGTCGCCCCCGGCGGCCGCGTTGACGTCTCGCGAATGCGCCTCGACAGCCACCGTCGGCTCGCTCGCCTCTTCACCCTCGGGGGCTGGGATCGCGTCGCGGCGCCGTGAGCGGCAGGCACCCCCGGACGCGCGCGATCCAGGGCTCTCGTCGCTCGATGTGATGGGCACCTGGTGGCGCCGCGCCGAACACCGCGATGACAAAAAATTGCCTCGCGCACCGGGTCGGCGTGTAGTGACGGACGCGCCATGATGTCGCCTGCGGCGGTGTATCGGATCTTTCAGCGGGCGGACGGCGAGGTGCCCTCCGTGCGTGCGGTGGTGATCGCGCTGGTGGTCGCGGCCGCGCTGCTGACCTGCGCCGGGGTGATCCGGGTGTCCCGCCAGCACGAGGTGCTGCGGCTCGGGTTCGAGCTGTCGCGGCGGACCGAGCAGCTCGGCCGGCTGCACGAGGCGCGTCGCCAGCTCGAGCTCGAGCTCGCCACGCTCGCCGCGCCGGATCGGATCCGCCGGCTCGCCACCCAGCTCGGGATGGCGCCAGTGTCTCCGGACCGGATCCGCGTCCTCGACCCGGCCGCCGCGACCGCGCCGGCGCCGGACGCGCACCCGACGGCACCCACCTCGGACGCGCACCCGACGGCGCCCACCTCGGGCGCGCACCCGACGGCGCCCACCTCGGACGCGCACCCCGCGGCGCCCGCTCCGGACGCGCACCCCGCGGCGCCCGCTCCGGACGCGCGCGCGCGGGTGACGCAGCCGAACGCGCACGCCCCGGAGGCGCCGTGACCCGGGCGCGGCTGACGCCGATGACGCCGGGGATCCCGCCGGCGGCGCGGCTCCGGGCGTACCTGACCGCGCTGGTGGTCACCGCCGGGCTGAGCGGGGTCGCGTGGCGCGCGTGGGCGCTGCAGGTCGACGACGGCGGCCACTACCGCGTGCTCGCCGCGCGGCAGCACGAGCTGACCGTCGCGATCCCGGCGCCGCGCGGCGACATCATCGATATCCGCGGCCGGCCGCTCGCGGTCAGCGCCGACGCCGACTCGATCTGGGCCAGCCCGCGCGACATCCGCGACGTCACCGACACCGCCGCGCACCTGGCGACGCTGATCGGAGGCAGCGCCGCGGCGCTCGAAGCCAAGCTGGGCGGCGACCGCCGGTTCGTCTGGCTCGCGCGCCACATCACGCCCGAGCTGGCACGCACGGTGCGCGAGGCGAAGCTGCCCGGGATCGAGGTCGGCAAGGAGCCGCGGCGCTGGTACCCGGCGCGCGCGATCGGCGGCACGGTGGTCGGCAAGAGCGACATCGATGGCCGCGGCGTCGATGGCATCGAGCTCGCGATGAACGCGCAGCTGGTCGGCCACCGCGGCGAGGGCACCGCGCTGCGCGACGTGCGCGGCAAGCGGATGTTCGCCGACGGAGTCGAGCCGCCGCAGCCCGGCGCGACGGTGCAGCTGTCGCTCGACGCCAGCATCCAGGCGATCGCCGACGCCGCGATCGCCGACGCGGTGCGCGCCCACAAGGCGCGGAGCGGGGTCGTGGTCGCGATCGAGATCCCGACGGGCCGCGTGGTCGCGATGGCGAGCGCACCGTCCTACGACCCCAACACGGCCCGGATGGGCGCGGTAGGGGCGGTAGGCGCGGTAGGCGCGGGGAAGCCGCCGGATCCGGCCGCGGCCGCGAACGCCGACCCCGGCGGCGAGCACGGTACCGAGGCCACGGCAGCACCGGGCGCGGCGCCCGCTACCACCGGTGAGCGCCGTGAGGCCCCGCGCAACCGCGCGGTCACCGACGCGTACGAGGCCGGCTCGGTGATGAAGGTGTTCAGCATCGCCGCCGCGATCGATGACGGCGTGGTCACCCCGGACACCGAATTCGATCTCGGCGGCGGCCAGCTCCAGATCGGCACGACCAAGGCGATCCACGACATTCACCCCGACGCGTCGCTGACCGTCGCCGGCATCATCAAGCGCTCGTCGAACGTCGGCGCGGCCAAGATCGCGCTGCGGTTCGGCAGCGCCAAGCTGTACGCGGCGCTGCGCCGGTTCGGGTTCGGCGCCCGGACCCGGATCGAGCTGCCGGGCGAGCAGGCCGGGACGCTGCGCGACGGGGCGCGCTGGCGCGACCGCGACCTGGCGTCGATCTCGTTCGGCTATGGTCTGTCGGCCACGCCGCTGCAGATCGCCGCGGCGATCGCGGCATTCGGCAACCACGGCCGCTACGTCGAGCCGAGGATCGTCGAGCGCGTGATCGACGGGGACGGCACGCTGCTGTACCAGGCCGACCCCGCGGAGCGCCAGGTCGTGTCGGACCGGACGGCGACGGCGATGCTGGCGATGCTCGCCGGGGTATTCGAGGGCGGCAAGCTGGCCGGGACGGCGGCGTCGATCGTCGTGCCGGGGTTTCGCTGCGGCGGCAAGACCGGCACCGCGCACAAGTACGACCCGGCGATCCGGACGTACGCTCTGGACCGCCACCTGGCGTCGTTCGCCGGGCTCGCGCCGATCGATCATCCGCGGCTGGCGATCGTCGTGCTGATCGACGAGCCGAGCGAGGACGACTACTTCGGCAGCAAGGTCGCCGCGCCGGTGTTCGCGCGGGTCGCGAGCGAGGCGCTGCGCTACCTCGGCGTGCCCGGCGAGCCGGCGGTGTGCGCACCCGCGCCGCCGGGCTCGTCGTCGAGCGTGGCGACCGCCCATGTCGTCGCGGCCAAGACCTGCCTCCCGCCGCCACCCGGTACGGCCCCGCCTGTCCCGCTCCCGGGCGCCGTGCCGGACGCTCCCGTCACGCGCGCGCCGGCCCTCGCGTCACCGGCCGCCACCGCCTTCGCGCCATCGCTGGCCGCGGCCCTCGCGTCACCGCCGGCCACGGCGACCAGCGCGAACGTGGCGCCGCCGCCGGCACCGCGTTGATCGGCGCGCGGCGCGAGAGATCTTCTGGATCGGCGGCATCGCGGTCCGCGCGCTGGGCGACATGAACGCGCGCGTCCGGCGGGCGATGCCCGGAAGCTTGCCTCGATGCACGAAATCGGGGAGGCTGCGCGTTCGATCGCCATGATGCTCGGTTCCCTCATCGACGCCCTGGCCGGCGCTCGCATCGTCGGCGACCCGAACGTGACGGTCCGCGCGGTGCGCAGCGACTCGCGGGCGGTCGAGCCCGGCGATGTCTACGTCGCGGTCCGGGGAATACGCGCCGACGGCCATGCGTTCGTCGCGACCGCGATCGAGCGCGGCGCCGTGGCCGTCGTCGTCGAGCATCCGCTGGAGGTCGCCGTGCCGCAGGTGATCGTGCCGGACGGCGCGGTTGCCCTCGGCGTGCTGATCGGCCGCGCGCTCGGCGACCCGGCGCAGGCGATGACGCTGATCGGGGTCACCGGCACCAACGGCAAGACCACCACGACGTACCTGGTCGAGAGCCTGCTGGTCGCGGCCGGCGCGCAGCCGGGGGTGATCGGCACAGTCGAGTACCGCTGGCGCGACGCCGCCGGCGAGCCCCATCGCATCGACGCGCCGTACACCACGCCGACGCCGCAGGTCCTGCACGAGACCTTCGCGATGATGCGGGCCGCCGGGTGCACCCACGTGGTGATGGAGGTGTCGTCGTTCGCGCTGTCGATGGCGCGGGTCGCGGGCGTGCGCTTCGCGGTCGGTGCGTTCTCGAACCTGACCCAGGATCACCTCGACGTCCACGGCTCGATGGCCGAGTACCGCCGCGCCAAGCGCCTGCTGTTCTCGGACCACCTCGCGGCTCGGCGCGGTGCGGTGGCCGCCGGGACCGCGGTGGTCAACATCGATGACCCCGAGGCCGAGGGCATGGCCGCCGCCGCGCCGGGGCCGGTGCTGCGGGTCTCGGCCGACGGCAAGCCCGCCGATGTCCGCGTCGTGGCGCAGCGCTCGACGGTGCGCGGCATCACCGCGCGGATCGCCACGCCCCGCGGCGAGCTCGCGATCGAGTCCCGGCCGCTGATCGGCCACTACAATGTCGCCAACCTGGCGCTCGCGGTCGGCATCGGCGAGGCGCTCGGGCTGACGCACGAGGCGATCGCGCACGGCATCGCCGAGCTGCCCGGTGTCCCAGGGCGCGTCGAGCGGGTCGCCAATCCCGCCGACCTCGACATCTTCGTCGACTACGCACACACCCCGGACGCGCTGCGCAACGTGTTGACCGCGCTGCGGCCGCTGACCCGGCGCCGGCTGATCTGCGTGTTCGGCTGCGGCGGCGACCGCGATCCGACCAAGCGGCCGAAGATGGGCGCCGAGGTCGCCGAGCTCGCCGACCTGGGCGTGGTCACCAGCGACAATCCCCGGACCGAGGATCCGCGCGCGATCATCGACCAGATCCTCGCGGGGATCCCGCGGCCGTTCGCGGTCGACGCGGACCGCGCGCGTGCGATCCGCGCGGCGATCGGCGAGGCGGTCCCCGGCGACGTCGTGGTGATCGCCGGCAAGGGCCACGAGGACTACCAGATCATCGGCACGACCAAGCACCACTTCGACGACCGCGAGCAGGCGGCCGCGGCGGTGGCCGCGCGCGAGGTGTGGTCGGTCGCCGCGCTGGCGAGTGACGCCGCCGGCACCGCGCGCGGGGACGCCGCGATCCACCGCATCGTGATCGACAGCCGGATCGCCGCGCCCGGCGACCTCTACGTCGCGCTGCGCGGCGAGACCCACGACGGCCACGCGTTCTGCGGCGCCGCGATCGAGGCCGGCGCCGCGGCGGTGATGGTCGAGCGCGCGGTCGACGTCGCGGCCCCGGCGATCACCGTCGGCGACAGCCGGCTCGCGCTCGGCGCCCTGGCGCGGGCGCACCGCCGGCGCTGGCGCGGGCGGCTGATCGCGATCACCGGCTCGTCCGGCAAGACCACGACCAAGGAGCTGACGCGCGCCGCGCTCGCGCTGCTCGGGCCGACCCACGCCGCCGACGGCTCGCTGAACAACGAGAGTGGCGTGCCGCTGACGGTGCTCTCGCTGCGCGACGTCCACGCGTTCGGCGTGATCGAGATGGGGATGCGCGGCGCCGGGCAGATCGAGTACCTGACCCGGATCGCCGAGCCCGACGTCGCCGTGGTGGTCAACGCCGGCACCGCGCACATCGAGCTCCTGGGCTCGACCGACGCGATCGCCGCCGCCAAGGCCGAGATCTGGCTCGGCCTGCGCGACGGCGGCACGATCGTCCGCCCCGCCGGCGACGACCGGCTCGCCGCGTGGGCGACGCGCCACCGGCCCGACGCCCGGCAGCTCACGTTCGGCGAGGCCGGCGCGGACGTCGCGGTCATCGGCTACCGGCCGACCGACACGGGCGGCGAGCTCGAGCTCGAGGTGCTCGGCCGGCGCCGCCGCCTGACCCTCGGGCTGGTCGGCAAGCACGCGGCGCTCGACGCCTGCGCGGCGCTCGCCGCAGCGCTCGCGGCGGCCGGCGGCGCCGATGCAGCCGGCCATGCCGCCACCGACGCGACGACCGATGCGATGATCGACCACGCGCTGCGCGGCCTCGCCCGGGCCCGGCCGGCGGCGATGCGCGGCGAGGTCGTCGAGATCGCCGGCCGCAAGCTGATCGTGGACTGCTACAATGCCAACCCGGCGTCGATGACCGCCGCGCTGCACGCGCTGGCCGAGCGGGCGCGGCCCGAGGCGCAGCCTCACGGTCACGGCCACGACCTGAGCCACGGCACGACCGCCGTCGCGGTGCTCGGCGACATGCTCGAGCTCGGGGCGCACGGCCCGGACGCGCACCACGCGATCGGCATGCTCGCGCGCGAGCTGCACGTCGGGGTCGTCGCGCTCGGCACGCTCGGCGCGGCGATCGCCGAGTCCGCCGGCGGCGAGCTCGCCGCCGACCCCGGCGACGCCGCCGCCCGCGCGCTCGCCCGGACGCGCCCCGGCGACTGGATCCTGCTCAAGGCGTCGCGCGGCATGCGGCTCGAGCGCGTGCTCGCTGCGATCAAGGCCGCGCCGGAAGCGACGACCGATGCCGCCACCACCGATGCCGCCACCACCGATGCCGCCACAACCGATGCCGCCACAACCGATGCCGCCGCCACCGATGCCGCCGCCACCGATGCCACCGCGCCGGAAGCGACGACCGAAGCCGCCCCGACCGAAGCCGCCGCGCCGGAAGCGACGACCGAGGCGAGGACCTGATGCTGTTCCACCTGCTGTACGGCGGGCTCGGCGACCGGATCGGCTGGCTCCGCGTGTTCCGCTACACGTCGAGCCGGATCCTGCTCGCGGCGATCACGGCGCTGCTGCTGTCGTTCGTGATCGGCCCGTGGTTCATCGAGCAGCTCAAGTCGCGCCAGATCGGCGAGACGATCCGCGGCGACGGCCCGGCCTCGCACAAGAAGAAGGCCGGCACGCCGACGATGGGCGGCTCGCTGATCCTGTTCTGCCTCGCGGCGTCGACGCTGTTGTGGTGCGACCTGCGCAACCAGTTCGTCTGGCTGTCGCTGACCGTGACCGTGGCGTTCGGCGCGATCGGCTTCGCCGACGACTACGTCAAGCTGGTCAAGCGGGACAAGCGCGGCGTGTCGGGCCAGCTGCGGATCGGCCTCGAGTTCGCGATCGCCGGCGCGGTGATGGTCTACCTCTACTACTCGCACCTGATGCCCGAGGAGGTGCGGCTGCACCTCCAGCTGCCGTTCACCAACTTCTACGAGCAGGGGCTGATCCTGCCGCCCTGGCTCTACGCCACGCTCGGCGCGCTCGTCGTGGTCGGCACCGCCAACGCGGTCAACCTGACCGACGGGCTCGACGGCCTCGCGATCGGCCCGTCGATCATGAACGCCGGCACGTTCGTGGTGTTCGCCTACATCGCCGGCGTGTCGACGACGATCCTGGCGCACAACGGCCACGAGGTCACGATCGCGCAGTACCTCCACGTCGCCCACATCGTCGGCGCCGAGGAGCTCGCCGTGTTTGCGGCCGCGCTGTTCGGCGCCGGGGTCGGCTTCCTCTGGTACAACGCGTACCCCGCGCAGGTGTTCATGGGCGACGTCGGCGCGCTGTCGCTCGGCGGCTCGATCGGCATGCTCGCGGTCCTGACCAAGAACGAGCTGGTGCTGGTCATCGTCGGGGGCCTGTTCGTGATCGAGACCCTGTCGGTGGTGATCCAGCGCGGCGCGTTCAAGATCACCAAGCGGCTGACCGGCACCGGCAAGCGCGTGTTCGCGATGGCGCCGATCCACCACCACTACGAGAAGAAGGGCTGGGACGAGCCCAAGATCATCGTGCGGTTCTGGCTGGTGTCGCTGTTGTTCGCGCTGCTCGCGCTCGGGACGCTGAAGCTGCGATGACCGCCGCGGCCGTCCCCGAGGCTCCCGATCTCCGGGGCAAGACCGTCGTCGTCGTCGGCCTGGCCCAGACCGGCGTCGCGGTCGCGAAGTTCTGCGCGGGGCGCGGTGCGCGCGTGATCGTCACCGACGGCAAGCCCGCCGACAAGCTCGCCGGGCCGATCGCCCAGCTCGACGGCGTGCCGGTGACCTGGCAGCTCGGCGGCCACGACGCGCACAGCTTCACCACCGCCGACCTGGTCGTGATGTCGCCCGGCGTGCCGACCCTGCCCGAGATGGTCGCGGCGCGCGCCGCCGGGGTCGAGGTCATCGCCGAGATCGAGCTCGCCTACCGCTTCCTCGATCCGGGCGCCACGCTGATCGCGATCACCGGCACCAACGGCAAGTCGACGACGACGGCGCTGACCGGCGCGTTGTGCGCGGCGTCGGGCCGTCCGACGTTCTGCGGCGGCAACCTCGGCAACATGCCGCTGATCGACGCCGTCGACCACCCGGCCAACGTCCCCGGCGGCCTGATCGTCGCCGAGGTCGCCGCGTTCATGCTCGAGAACTGCGTGCGGTTCCGCGCCCGGGCCGGCGTGCTCACCAACATCACCGAGGATCACCTCGATCGCTTCGGCACCATGGCGCGCTACGCCGAGATCAAGGGCCGGATCTGGGACCTGCAGCGCCCCGGCGACCTGGCGATCGGCAACGCGGCCGACCCGTGGACCATGGCCGAGACCGCGGGCATCCCGTCGCAGCTCTTGACCTTCGACTCGCGCCCCGGCGCCACGACCGAGCGCGGCGCGGTGATCTCGGCCGACCGAAGCGAGCTGGTGCTCCGCGGCGTGCCGAACACCGCCGGACCCGGCGCCGAGGAGCGCTACCCGACCTCGGACCTGGTGATCGTCGGCAACCACAACCTCGAGAACGCGATGTGCGCGTACCTCGCGACCCGCGGCGTCGGCCTGCCCGTCGACGCGATCCGCGCCGGCGCCCGCGCCTACCGGCCGCTGCCGCACCGCATGGAGCTGATCGGTGACCGGGGTAACGTCTACTACTACGACGACAGCAAGGGCACCAACGTCGCCTCGGTCGCCGCCTCGGTCCGCGGCTTCCCGCGCTCGCTGGTCCTGATCGCCGGCGGCGTCGACAAGGGCGGCTCGTACCAGCCGATGCTCGAGGCGCTCGACGGCGTGTGCAAGGGCATCGTGCTGATCGGCCAGGCCGCCCCGCTGATCCGCGCGGCGGCCGCCGCCCACGGTGTCACCTATCCCGTGCTCGACGCGACGGACATGCACGACGCCGTCCGGCGCGCGACCGAGCTCTGCGGACCTGGGGACGCCGTGGTCCTGTCCCCCGCCTGCGCGAGCTACGACATGTTCCAGAACTTCGGCCACCGCGGCCGCGTGTTCCGCGACGCCGTCGCCGCTGTCGGTGCGACCCGCCTTGATCGATGACGCCGGCCCGATGACGCCGGCCCGACACCGGGGGGGCCCGCAGGACACCCTCCCACCTCGCGGCACAGCGCGCGGGAGCGGCGCGCCGGCCGAACCAGGAGCGGCGCCGGGGTATCGTACCGGCATGCCAAGCCCCTCGACCGTGGTGTGGCTCGTGGTGATCAGCGCGCTCGCAGCGTGCTCGGACGGGCCGCACGCCGTGCCGCCGAAGCGGCCCAACACCGACCTGATCATCGGCGAGTACGAGCGCCATCCCCCGGACGGGCAGACCGCGATCCGGTTCCGCGCCGATGGCAGCGTGCGGCTCGCCAAGGCGCGGGCGCAACTCGACGCCGAGCCGGCGCTCGCGACCGGCAGCTGGAAGATCGACGGCCCGAAGCTGACCCTGACCTACGATCAAGGCATGTGCGCCGAGCGGGCCGGCGACCGCACCGGCGTCTATACCGTCGTGATCTCGAAGATCGGCATCCACTTCACCAAGGTCGAGGACAGCTGCGAGCGCCGCGCGGCGATCGACGGCCAGACCTGGTGGCGGATCAAGTGACCGCGCCGCGCCGCTGAAAACTGGCGCGGCCCGCCGGTGGGCCCGAGGATGGCAGCGATGGCAGTACTGCGTCGGATCGCCACGCTGTGGTCCAGGCCCCGGGCCCGCGCGGCGAAGCGGCAAACCAAGCGGCCCCCGACGCTTCCCCCGACGCTGCTGGCGACGCAGCCCGCTCCGCGCGCCCGCCCCGCGACCCGGCCACCTCAGCGCGCCCGCGCCGCGACCCCGCCCGCTCAGCGCACCCGCCCCGCGACCCGGCCACCCGGCACATCCCCGCTCGCCACGTCGCGCGACCGGGACGCATGGCGGCGCGCGCTGCCGGCCATGCGCGCGTGGCTCGGCCGTCTCCGCGACCGCCTGCCGCTCGGACCGTGGCGCGCACGGGACGCGGCCGGCGGCGCCGCCGCACCGGCGATCGATCCGATGCTGCCGGCGCCGGCCCAGATCGTCGCCGTCCAGCACCCGAGCGCCAACCTGCCTGAGCGGCCGTACGATCTCGTGCTGCTCGCCTGCGTGCTCGGCCTGCTCGGCATCGGCACGATCGAGATCTACTCGGCGACCGCGGCCGAGGGCCTCACCCGGTTCCACGACGGCGCGTACTTCCTCGAGCGCCAGGTCGGCTTCCTGGCGCTCGGCGGCGCGGCGATGTGGCTCGGCGCCCGCATCGATTACCGCCGGCTCAAGCAGGCGACCTACCCGCTGCTGTTCGGCTCGCTGATCCTGCTGATCGGGACGCTGGCGACCCCCGCGCTCAACGGCGCCCGGCGCTGGATCCCGCTCGGCCCGATGACGTTCCAGCCGGTCGAGATCGCCAAGCTCGCGCTGGTGACCTACCTCGCCTACTCGCTCGGCCGCAAGGCGGACCAGGTCAAGACCTTCACCGTCGGCTTCGTCCCTCACGTCGTGGTGTGCGGCATGATGATGGTGGTGCTGCTCAAGCAGCCCGACCTGGGCTCGTCGGTGGTGCTCGGCGCCACCACGCTCGGCCTGCTGTTCATCGCCGGCACCCGGATCTCGTACATCCTGCTCGCGGTGCTCGCGGCGGCGCCGGTGGCGTATCGCATGGTGGTCGGCACCTCGTGGCGGCTGCAGCGCGTGCTCGCCTACTTCAACCCCGAGGCCTATGCCAAGGGCGACGGCTACCAGTTCATGCAGGCGCGGCTCGCGATGGGCTCGGGCGGGCTCACCGGCGCAGGCCCGGGCGGTGGCCACCAGACCCTCGGTTATACCCCCGAGGCGCACTCCGACTTCATCCTGGCGCCGATCGGCGAGGAGCTCGGCTGGCTCGGCGTGGCGCTGGTGCTCGGGCTGTTCGGCGTCCTGGTGTGGCGCGGCATCCGCGCCGCGCTCGGCGCGCGCGACGTGTTCGGCGGCTACCTCGCGTTCGGCATCACGCTGTTGTTCGGCGTGCAGGCGCTGTTCAACGTCGGCGTCGTGCTCGGCATCGTGCCCAACAAGGGCATCACGCTGCCCCTGGTCAGCTGCGGCGGCAGCTCGCTGGTGATCACGATGTTCCTGGTCGGGCTGGTCCTCAACGTCGGGCGCCGGCCCGAGCGCCGGGCGCGCGTGCAGCCGCCGCGCGAGCTCGCCCGCCGCCGGCGCGTGCGCGTCCGCCCCGTGACGGCATGACCGCGGCGGAATCGACGGCGCCGCCCGCGCGTTGCAGCGTCGATGCTCGAGCCCGCCCTGTCTCGTGGTACTAGCGTGGCGATGCGGCTCCTGATCGCCGGCGGCGGCACCGGCGGGCACCTGTTCCCGGGCGTCGCGCTCGCCGAGGAGCTGCGGGCGCGACGGCCCGACGCCGAGGTCCGCTTCGTCGGCACCCGGCGCGGCATCGAGGCGCGCGTCCTGCCCGAGCTCGGCTGGGAGCTGACGCTGATCGAGGTCTCCGGCCTCAAGACCGTGGGCGCGCTCGGCGCGTTGCGCGGCCTCGTCCGGCTGCCGCGCGCGCTGTGGCAGGCCCGGCGGATCGTCCGCGGGTTTCGCCCCGACGCGGTGGTCGGTGTCGGCGGCTACGCCTCCGGCCCGGTCGTGCTGATGGCCCGGCTCGCCGGCGTGCCGACCGCGATCTGCGAACAGAACTCGATCCCCGGGCTCACCAACAAGATCCTCGGCCGCGTCGTGCGCGCCGTGTTCGTGTCGTTCGACGGCACCCGGCGGTTCTTCCAGCCCGGCAAGACCGTGCTGAGCGGCAACCCGGTGCGCCGCACGCTGGTCGCCAAGCTGCTCGAGCCCGGCGCCGCACCGGCGGCCCCACCAGCCGGCGGCCCGGTGCACGTCCTGGTCAGCGGCGGCTCGCTCGGCGCGGTCGCGGTCAACGCGCTCGCGGCCGACGCGCTGATCGCGCTGGCGGCGACCACGCCGCTGGCGATCGTCCACCAGACCGGCGACAAGGGCCTGGCCGACACCGTCCGGCGCTACGCCGAGGCCGGCATCGCCGCCGAGTGCCACGCGTTCATCAAGGACATGGCCGCGGCGTACCAGCGCGCCGACCTCGTCATCGGCCGCGCCGGCGCGACCACCGTGGCCGAGCTGGCGATCACCGGCAAGCCTGCCGTGTTCATCCCGTACCCGTTCGCCGCCGACAATCACCAGGAGCTCAACGCCCGCGAGCTGGCCGACGCCGGCGCGGCGCTGATGTTCCGGCAAGCCGAGCTCACGGCCGACCAGCTCGCCGAGGCGCTGCGCCCGCTGGTCGCCGACCCGGCGCGCCGCGCCGAGATGGCCGCCCGGATGAAGGCCCGCGCCCGGCCCGCGGCCGCCGGGACCGTGATCGACTGGTGCGAATCCCAGCGGCGCCGCGGCTGACCCGGCTCACCGACCGACGACGACTGGGGTACGATGCCCGGGCCCGCAGCGCTCGTGCAGGAGAACCGCCCGATGTTTCGCAAGCAAGACACCAAGATCCACTTCGTCGGCATCGGCGGGATGGGGATGTGCGGGATCGCCGAGGTCCTGGCCAACATGGGCTACCGGGTCTCGGGGTCGGACATGAACGACACCGAGATCACGCGCCACCTCGCGCAGATCGGCTGCGCCGTGCACCAGGGCCACCGCGCGGGAAACCTCGGCGAGTCCGACGTGGTCGTCGTGTCGAGCGCGATCCGGGGCTACAACCCCGAGGTCGAGGCCGCGCGCGCACGGCAGATCCCGGTGATCCCGCGCGCCGAGATGCTCGGCGAGCTGATGCGGATGAAGTACGGCATCGCGATCGCCGGCGCCCACGGCAAGACCACCACGACGACGATGATCCACACCGTGCTGATGGCGGCCGGGCTCGACCCCACGGCCGTGATCGGCGGCCGGGTCAACTCGCTCGGCCTGGCCAACGCGCGCTGGGGCAAGAGCGACTACCTGGTCGCCGAGGCCGACGAGAGCGACGGCTCGTTCCTGACCCTGACCCCGACCCTGGCCGTGGTCACCAACATCGACGCCGAGCACCTCGACCACTACGGCACGTTCGACCACGTCAAGAAGGCGTTCACCGACTTCTGCAACCGCGTGCCGTTCTTCGGGATGAGCGCCCTGTGCCTCGACAACCCCGGCGTCGCGGCGATCCTGCCCCAGCTGACCAAGCGCTACACCACGTTCGGGATCGCGTCGCAGGCGATCTACCGCGCGCGCAACCTGCGCCACGACGGCCTGACCACGCGGTTCGTCGCGTGGCGCCGCGCCGACGAGCTCGGCGAGGTCGCGCTGCCGATGCCCGGCGCGCACAACGTGCTGAACGCGCTCGCCGTGCTCGCGGTCGCCGACTTCCTGGCGATCCCGTTCGCGACCTACGCCAAGGCGCTGTCGCAGTTCGAGGGCGTGGCCCGGCGGTTCACGGTGCGCGGCGAGGTCGGCGGCGTCACCGTGGTCGACGACTTCGGCCACCACCCGGCCGAGGTCCGCGCCACCCTGGCGGGCGCGAGGGCGTCGTTCGCCGGCCGCCGCGTGGTCGCCGCATTCCAGCCCCACCGCTTCACGCGGACGCGCGATCAGCTCGGCGAGTTCGCCAAGGCGTTCCACGACGCCGACCGGGTCGCGATCTGCGACATCTTCGCGGCCGGCGAGAAGCCGATCGACGGCGTGTCGAGCGAGGTCCTGGTCAAGCTGGCCCGAGAGGCCGGTCATCCGGCGATCACCTACGTGCCGCGCCGCGAGGACCTGGCGGCGTGGCTCGACGCCCAGGCCGAGCCCGGCGACCTGGTGATCACGCTCGGCGCGGGGAACATCCAGCTGGTCTGCAACGAGGTGATCGACCTGCTCGAGAAGCGGCTCGGCGCGGCGACCCGCAAGAATCTGGTCCGGGTCGACGAGTCGAGCGCGACGGTCGCGCGCTGATCAGCGCGCGGCCCGACGGGAATCATCGCGGCGCCGGGCACGTTGAGAAGTTGATGTACCACCCGGCCGGGGGCTATCGTGGAGCGGTGTCGCGCGTACCGGACATCGACGAGATCGAGCTGATCGGCGACGCGGAGGTCGGTGAGGGCGAGCCCGGGGCGGTCGAGAACCCGCGCTCCCGGCTCGACGCCGCGGCCCGGCGCGCACTGCGCGAGCTGCTCGGCGCCGGCGTCCGGTTCGACGAGCCGATGCGGCGCCACACCACGATCAAGATCGGCGGCCCGGCGGACGCGTTCGCCGAGCCGGCGAGCCCGGCCGAGCTGGCGGCGCTCGTGCGCTGGTGCGCGGCGAACCGGCTGCCGATCACCGTGGTCGGCGGCGGCTCGAACCTGATCGTGCGCGACGCCGGGGTCCGCGGCGTGGTGCTCGGCACCGGCCGGCTGCGCGGCCTCGCGCTGGTCGGCCCCACGACGATGCAGGTCGAGGCCGGCGTGTCGACCGGCAAGGTCCTGTCGCTCGCCTTGAAGCACGACCTCGGCGGCGTCGAGTTCCTCGGCGGCGTGCCCGGCTCGGTCGGCGGCGGCATGATCATGAACGCCGGGACGTACCTGGGCGAGCTCAAGGACGTCACGACCTGGGTCGAGACCGTGCGGCTCGACGATGGCGAGGTGATCCGCCGTGATCACGCGGCGTGCGGGTTTCGCTACCGCGGCAGCGACCTGCCGGCGACCGAGGTCGTGGTCGCCGCCGAGCTCGCGCTCCGGCCGCGGCCGCGCGCGGAGATCGAGCTCGAGGTGAAGGCGCTGCGCAAGCGGCGCGCCGAGCGCGAGCCGAAGAAGGTCGCGAGCAACGGCTCGACATTCAAGAACCCGCCCGGGGACTTCGCCGGCAGGCTGATCGAGGCCGCCGGGTGCAAGGGCTGGCGCGAAGGCGACGCGGTGTGCTCGCCGGTCCACGCCAACTGGCTGGTCAACACCGGCCGCGCCACCGCCGCCGATCTCACCCGGCTGATCGAGCGGGTGCGCGCCGAGGTCGGGCGGATCCACGGCATCGGCCTCGAGCTCGAGGTCAAGATCATCGGAGACGACGGAGACAACGGAGACAATTGACATGACACATCGATTTGCAGGTCGCCGGGTCGCGGTCGTCATGGGCGGGCTATCCGCCGAGCGCGAGGTGTCGCTCGACACCGGCGCCGGCGCGCTTGCCGCGCTGCTCGAGCGCGGCTGGGACGCCGTCGCGATCGACTGGAAGCCCGGCACGAGCCTGGCCCGGCTGCTCGAGGCCTCGGGCGCCGCGGTGGTGTGGAACGCGCTGCACGGCACGTGGGGCGAGGACGGCGCGGTCCAGGGGCTGTGCGCGTGCCTGCAGATCCCGTGCACCGGCTCGGGGATCCTCGCGAGCGCGCTCGCGATGGACAAGGTGATGTCCAAGCGGATCTTCGAGAGCAACGGCCTGCCGACGCCGCGCTGGCGGCTCGTGCCGCACGAGCCCGGCCCGGACGATGCCTCGGCGCTGACCGGCTGGCCGCTGCCGTGCGTGGTCAAGCCCGCCAACGAGGGCAGCTCGGTCGGGGTCAGCATCGTCGACACGCCGGACCAGCTCGACGCCGCGCTCGCCACCGCGCGCGCGTTCCACGGCCCGGTGATCATCGAGGAATACATCGCCGGCACGGAGGTGTTCGTCGGCATCCTGAACGGCCGCGTGCTCGGCTCGGTCGAGGTCCGCCCGGCGACCCGGTTCTACGACTACGAGGCCAAGTACAAGCGCAGCGACACGCGCTACCTGATCCCGCCCGAGCTGCCCCCGGCCGTGATCGAGCGATCGCAGGACCTCGCGCTCGCCGCGTACCGCGCGCTCGGCTGCACCGGCCACGCGCGGCCCGACCTGCGGATCTCGACCGCCGGCGAGCCGTTCGTGCTCGAGGTCAACACCCTGCCGGGCATGACCAAGACCAGCCTGTTGCCCAAGATCGCGCGGAGCGTCGGCATGGACTACCCGACCTTGTGCGAGCACATCCTCGAGACCGCGACGATGATCTGAGCGCGAGCGGCGGCGACTACTTCTTGCAGGCCATCTCGTAGACCTTCGTCCAGGTCTTGCCCTTGTCCGCCGAGAACTCGCCCCACATCTTCACGCCGGCCTTGGCGTCGGACATGTCCTCGTGATCGCGGAACATCGCCTCGCCCATCGCCGAGTGCGAGGTGAGGTCCCAGTCGACCTTGCCGTCCTTGAGGCCGGCCGACTCGCCGGTGCTCCAGCCGCCGCCGGTCTCGACCATCACGCGCTTCCACTTCTTGGACGCCGGATCGAACGTCGTGAACGACTCGAAGCCGAACGGCTCCTTGCCCATCTTCGACTCGAACGAGCCGTGCACCCACCAGTTGGTGAGCTCGAGCTTCATCTTCATCGTGGCCGTCATGTCGACCATCTTCATGCTGTGGTCCATGCCCTGGCCCTTGCAGTGCCAGGTGCCGGCCGTCATCTTCGCCATGTCGGCGAGCTCCGCCGGCGGCTTCATCTCGGGCATCCCGCCCGCCTTGGCATCATCGGCCTTCATGTTGCCCTTGGCGTCGGGCGCCTTCGCCGCGGCCTTCATGTCACCGGCCTTGGGATCGGCCTTGGGCTGCGCCGCCACGAGGCCGGTCATTCCGATCAACGCAATCGCCACTCGAGAGAACGTGTTCATCTGTCAGCTCCTGGGTGAAACGCACGCACTATACGCATGCACGAGATCGGGGCGCCTGTTCGGAGCGGGTTCCGTTGCGACGGACACCTTGCTGCCAAAACAGCGTCGCTGCGCTGATTCCATGGAAACCTGCCGCCGTCTCGCGAATCCTGTAGACGTGTCTCGCTCCCATGGATTCATCGTGCTCGCGATCACGTCGGCGATGGCGTGCGCGGGCACGCGCAGCCCCGCGACCACGGCCCCGACGAGGATTCCCGAGACTGCGGCGACGCCGGCCGTGACGCCGCCCGACCCGCCGCGTGCGCCGGATCCCGATCTGAACCGGCCACCGCCGCGCAAGCGGCTCGACATCGACTGGGCGCAGGTCGCCCTCACGGACGACGCCGCGGCGATCGCGCTGTGGCAGCGGATCGCGCCGACCGGCGCCGACTGGCAGGACAAGCTGCAGGAGATCCCGCCCGAGGCCCAGCGCCCGCTGGCGATCGCGGTGCTGCACGGCGGCAACTTCCTGTGCACGCGGCAGCCGGCCGGTGATTGCGCGCCGCCGGTCTACGACGTGGAGCAGCCGGCCGACACCGCCGGGTTCACCGATCCATGCCTGCGCCGGTTGCTCGCGCTGTGGTCGTTCGAACGACTGTCGGACGACGATCTGCCCGCGATCCACGACGCGCTGCTGGCGATCGCGGCGCTGCCACCGCCGGAGTCCGAGCTGGTCGCGTCGGCGATCTACGCGGCTCCCGAGGACGATCAGGACGCGCGACTCGCGCTGGTCGCCGCGGCGTGGCGCGCCGGCCAGCGCGAGGTCGTCGGCCGGGCGATCGGCAAGCTCGACGAGCCGCACCTGTTCGCGGCGGTGCGCCGCCACCACATCGACAGCGCGCTCGAGGTCCTGTCGGCCGAGGCCCACCGCGCGGTGTACCTGGCGGCGATCGGCGACGAGGCGCTCGGCACCCGGGCCCGGACCCGCGCGATCGACGACCTCGCCGCGCAGGGCGACAAGCTGCCGCCGGACCTGGCCTCGGCGCTGGTCGCCGCGGTGACGGCGAAGGACTGCGGCGTCGCGGCCGCGGCGGCCCGCGCGCTCGACCAGCACGGCGATCACCGCTTCGTGCCCCGGCGGCCGCGCACCACGAGCACCGCCCGGCTGATGCGCGCGGCCTGCGTGCTCGCGAGCTACGAGGCGCTGCTGCGCAACGACGAGGCGTCGCTGGTGCCGGGCTACATGCCGGCGCGCGGGCTCGAGCGCGTGACGATCAGCTACGACCCGCTGTCCGACGACGACAGCGACGGCGACGGCGACCCGCACACCACGCACGCGACCCAGCTGGTGCCGCGCGACGAGGCCGTGCTGCCCGAGCTCGAGGACCTCGTGCGTGCGATGCAGCACTGCACCGGCACGATCTGCGTCTCCGAGGACCGCGAGTTCCGCTTCGTGTGGCGGCCGATCGGCGGCGAGGTCGTGCTGGCGCGGCTCGAGCTCGCCGAGCGCGTACCGTGCCCGCCGAGCAAGGCTCCATAGTGATTTCGGCAGATTATCGCGGCCGGATGGATCTCGCCGGTGCCTGTGGCACGATGGCGCAACCGATGTCCAGACCGCGCTGGCTCGCCGTGCTCTCGTGGGTCGCCGTGCTCGTGATCGCGCTCGGCGCGCGCTCGGCGCGGGCGCAGGTGTTCAGGCCGCGGACCGGCAAGGCCGCGCCGGTGAGCAAGGCAGCGCTGGCCGCCGCCGCGGCGGCCGACAAGAAGGCCACGTCGCCGGCAGGCTCCGGTACGCCGGCGGCAAAGTCCACGCGTGCCGCCGAGACCACGGCGAAGCGCGCCGGCCCGAAGAACCCGGCGAACCCGAAGAAGAAGAAGAAGCGGGCCAGGGCCAAGGGCGACGCCGACACCGTCGTGATCGACGATGACGATGACGAGGACGTGAAGATCACCGACGACTGAGAGCCTGTTCAGGCTCTCCCGCTCGTCGATCCGGATGGCGCTCCCCATGTGGAGCGTGCGCGGTCAAAAAATTGCTCCGGTGATCACGGCATGCCTATTTGCCAATCATGGACCGATCTCGCCGCCAGTCTCGCCGCGACACCCGTCGCGCCGAGCGCGAGGCGCAGCGTGATGCCCCGCCGAGCCGCGCGCGCACCACGCTGCGCGCCGAGGCCACGGTGCGGCTGCCGACCCGCGCCGCGACGAGCGGAGGGGCCAGCGGTTCCGCGATCGGCGTCTCGGCGGCCGTCTCCGGCCTCTCGGGTGGCCCCTCGACCGTCCTCTCGACCGGCGTCACCCCGCCCGCTGCCTCGCGGCTGACCCTGCGCCCTGCCCGCAACCGGCGGCGCGCGGCCTCGGTCTGGTCGCGCCTGCCCCGGCCCGCGGCGATCGCCGATGCCTGCGGCCGCGCGCTGCGGCGGTCCCTGCCCGCGGCGGCCGCGGTGGCCGCGCTGCTCGCGATCGGCGGCGCGCTGGGGCTGGGCTACCGCTGGCTGACCCGCTCGCCGCGGTTCGCGATCACCCAGATCGTGGTCCAGGGCGCGCATCACGTCGACCCCGACCAGCTGCGCGCCCGGCTGCCGATCCACGCCGGCGACAGCGTGTTCGTCGGCCTGGCCGATGCCGCGCGCGTGGTCCGCGCCCATCCCTGGGTCGCGGCCGCCGACGTCCGCCGCGTCCTGCCGCACACGATCGTGATCGAGCTCCGCGAGCACGCCGCCGCGGCCGTCGCCGATCTCGGCGACCTGTACCTGGTCGACGCCGCCGGCCTGCCGTTCAAGCGCGCCGCGATCGACGCCGGCGAGGCCGCCGGCCTGCCGATCCTCACCGGGCTCGGCCGCGCCGCGTTCACCACCGACCCGGCCGCCGCCGCGGCCACGCTGCGGGGCGCGATCGCCGCGCTCGAGCGCTGGCGCGCCGCGGACCGCCCGGCCGTCGGCGAGGTCCACGTCGACCCGCACGGCGGGCTGACGCTGCACACCCGCGCACCGGCGATCGCGATCCAGCTCGGCGCGCCCGGCCCCGAGCTCGCCGGCCGGATCCACCGCTTCGACGCCGCGTGGGCCGGCCTGGGCGACGCCGAGCGCGCCCGCGCCCGCGCGGTCCACACCGCCGCCCGCTCCGACCAGGTCACCGTCGCGTTCGCCCACGAGTAGAGACAACCATGGCAAAGCCCAAGACCAGCGAGATCATCGTCGGCCTCGACATCGGTACCACCAAGATCGCGTGCATCGCGGGCGAGGTCACCGAGGACGGCGTCGACATCATCGGGATCGGCACCGCGCCGTCGAAGGGCTTGCGCCGCGGCTACGTCGTCAACATCGACGCCACGGTGTCGTCGATCCAGCAGGCGGTCGACGAGGCCGAGAACATGGCGGGCTGCGAGATCTCGACGGTGTACGCCGCGATCTCGGGCGCCCACGTCCGCGGGCTCAACTCGCACGGCATCGTCGCGGTCAAGGACAAGGAGGTCCGCGACGTCGATGTCGCGCGCGTGATCGAGCAGGCCAAGGCGGTCGCGATCCCGATGGACCGCGAGGTGCTCCACGTCCTGCCGCAGCAGTACGTCGTCGACGACCAGGACGGGATCCGCGACCCGCTCGGGATGACCGCGGTCCGGCTCGAGGCCCGGGTCCACATCGTCACCACCGCGGTGGCCTCGGCCCAGAACGTCATCAAGTGCGCCAACCGCTGCAACCTCCAGGTCGCCGACATCGTGCTCGAGTCGCTGGCGTCGGCGCAGGCCGTGCTCGAGGACGACGAGAAGGAGCTCGGGGTCGCGCTGGTCGACATCGGCGGCGGGACCTGCGACGTCATGGTGTACTCCGACGGCGCGATCGCCCACACCGCGGTGCTCGCGCTCGGCGGCGGCCACGTCACCAACGACATCGCCACCGTGCTGCGCACGCCGCTCGACTCCGCCGAGAAGATCAAGCGCAAGTACGGCTGCGCCTGGCACGGCCTGATCGACGACTCCGAGAAGATGGAGGTCCCCTCGGTCGGTGGCCGCGGCCCGCGGGTCATGCTGCGCCGCGAGCTGGTCGCCGTGATCGAGCCGCGGATCGAGGAGATCTTCGAGCACGTCAAGAAGGAGCTGATGCGCTCGGGCTACTTCGATGGCCTCGCGGCCGGCGTGGTCCTGACCGGCGGCGCGACCGCGATGGAGGGCGTCGTCGACATCGCCGAGCAGGTGCTCGGGCTCCCGGTCCGCCGCGGCGTGCCGACCAAGATCGGCGGCCTGGTCGATGTCGTGCGCTCGCCGGCCTACTCGACCGGCGTCGGCCTGGTCATGTTCGGCGCCGATCAGAGCCTGAGCGTGCCGATCCCGGCGCGCGGCGACGATCGCGCGGGGATGTTCAAGCGAGCCTGGAGCCGGCTCGCCGAGATGTTTTGAACCGGCGCACCTCAAAAACTTGCCCGGATGGATCGCCCACTTTCATATGGGTCTACCAAGGGGAAATACCAGACCATGGCACTCATCGAATTCGACGACGTCAGTCACGCGAAGATCCTCGTCATCGGCGTCGGCGGTGGTGGCGGCAATGCCGTCAACACCATGATCAGCGGCAACCTGGACGGGGTCGAGTTCGTGGTCGCCAACACCGACATGCAGGCGCTCGAGGCCAACATGGCGCCGCACAAGGTCCAGCTCGGCAACGCGCTGACCAAGGGCCTGGGCGCGGGGGCCAACCCCGACGTCGGGCGGCGCGCGGCCGAGGAGAGCATGCAGCAGATCGCCGACCTGATCTCGGGCGCCGACATGGTGTTCGTCACCGCCGGGATGGGCGGCGGCACCGGCACCGGCGCGGCGCCGGTGATCGCGCAGATCGCCCGCGACTGCGGCGCGCTCACCGTCGGCGTGGTGACCAAGCCGTTCGGCTTCGAGGGCAACAAGCGCGCGCGCCAGGCGGTGCTCGGCATCGAGCGGCTCGAGGCCGCGGTCGACACGCTGATCGTGATCCCGAACAACCGGCTGCTCGCGCTGGTCGGCCCGCAGACCTCGATGGTCGAGTCGTTCCGCAAGGCCGACTCGGTGCTGCTCAACGCGGTGCAGGGCATCAGCGACCTGATGACCGTGCCGGGGCTGATCAACGTCGACTTCGCCGACGTCCGCACGATCATGAGCGGCATGGGCCGCGCTCTGATGGGCACCGGCATCGGCACCGGCAAGCGCCGCGCCACCGAGGCGGCCGAGACCGCGATCAGCTCGCCGCTGCTCGAGGACGTCAGCATCGACGGCGCCACCGGCATCCTGATCAACATCACCGGCGGCCCGGACCTCACGCTGCACGAGGTCAACGAGGCGTCGTCGCTGATCCAGCAGGCGGCCCACGAGGACGCCAACATCATCTTCGGCTCGGTGATCGATCCCAACCTCAGCGAGGAGGTTCGCATCACCGTGATCGCGACCGGCTTCAACCACACGGCGAAGACCCAGGTGATCGTCCCCCACCCCGGGCCGCACGCATCCCACCCCGGGCCGCACGCGTCCCACCCCGGGCCGCACGCCGTCCCGCACGCCCACACCACCGAGCGCCATCCGGCGCCGACGGCCCGGTCCCGGGCGGCGGCGGCCACGCCGCAGATCGCGTTGCCGTACAACATCTCGACCCAGATCACCAAGGAGTACCCGGCGCCAATGCCGCTGCGGCGCCCGGCGCAGGTCGTCGAGGAGCCGGAGATCAACATCGACTGGGAGCCATGCGACACCGGCGAGCTGACCGAGGTCGAGCAGGCGCTCGCCGACCTCGCCGACCCGGTGCCGGATGCCCAGGCGCGGATGGCCAGCGGCTCCGGACCCGCCCCGGTCGACGGCACGCCGCTGGTCCAGCCCGACCGCAAGCGCGCCCAGTCGCGGCCGAGCATGAAGGCCGTGCTGTCGGGCGAGATCGACACCGAGAGCGAGCTCGACGTGCCGACGTTCATCCGCCGGCACAGCGCGACTCAGCAGTAGGCCGCTCGCGCCGGTCGCGCCGGTCGCGCCGGTCAGGCGGCCGGCAGCCGGATCACCAGGCGGTTGCCGCCGTCGGCGCACCACAGCCGGCCGCCGTCGCGCGCGACCGCAAAGCTCGCGATCGCCAGCGCATCGCCCGCGTTCGGTGCCTGCAGCGGCGAGCTCTGCAGCGTGAGCTCGACGCCGGCGCCGACCCGCTCGGCGGACACCGCGAGCGACCGGCCGCGGCCGGTGCCGGCGGCCGCGTCGATCGCGAGCGCGAGCGCGTGAGTCACCGGCGCCATGCCGACCCCGACCGTGGCGTCGGGCAGCTTGCCGTGCACCGCCACGCCGGCGCGCTCGGCCGCGCGCGCGACCAGGTCGCGGAGCTCGATCGGCGTGCGCGGCGCCGGCCGGGTCAGCGCGCGATTGACGTTGAGCAACGCGTTGAGATCGCGCGAGGCGTCGATCGCGGTCTCGATCGCGCGGATCACCTGCGGGTCGCCGCCCTCGGTCAGCTCGGTCAGCTCGTCGAGCGCCATCACCAGGCCCTGGAGCTTGGACGCGCAGTCGTGGTGGAACGCCGAGGCCCGCGAGCCGACCATCGCGAGCTGGTACAACGTGGCCTGCGAGATCGGAACGTGGCGCGCGCACGGTGCGCCGGCCTCGTCGACGTGCTCGGAGACGGGCTCGGGCGTGGGCTCGGAGATGGGCTCGCTCACGGGATCAAGGGATCTCGAGTCCTGGGGTCAGGCCGTGGAGGCCAAGGATCGCGGCCTCCGACCATGGATCTTCGGTGACCTGGTGGGCGTCGCCGGGCGCGCGCGACACCGTCGAGATGCCCGGGTACTCGGCCTCGAGCGCGGCGTGCAGCGCGTTGCGGCGCTCGCGGCGCTGGCGATCACCGGACATCGCGAGCAGCTCCTTGTTGCGCGCGACCCCGGCGTGGACCGCGGCGCGCAGCTGCTCGTTGTCGAACGGCTTGTTGAGGAACCGGAAGATCTCGCCCTGGTTGATGCCGTCGATCGCGGTCTCGAGCGTGCGCTTGCCGGTCAGGAGGATCCGCACGGTCTCCGGCCGGACCCGGCGGGCGTGGCCGGCGAGCTGGGCGCCGGTCATCTCCGGCATCTCGTAGTCCGAGACCATCACCGCGATGTCGTCGGTCGCGATCCAGCCCAGCGCCTCGCTCGCCGACAAGGTCGAGCGGATCTCGAACGCCTCGCGCTTCAAGCACCGCACCACGGTGCTCAGCATCGCCTCGTCGTCATCGACACAGACGATCACGGGATTCTTGGTCACGGGGTCCTTGGTCACCGCGTTCATGTTGGCCATCGCTCCGCTCGCCTCCGCTTGGTCCGCTCGGTCAGCTCGATAGCCAGCGCCGCCAGCCGCGGCGATCGGTCACCCGCTCGATCTCGTCGAGCGCGACCAGCAGCGCGCGCATCCCGGGGAACCGCGCCTGCGGCGTCTTCTGTAGGCACGTGGTGACGATATCAGCCAGCTTGGGGGGCAGCGGGCCGTGCGGGCTCTCGACCATCGGGATCGGAGCCGTGAGATGCATCATACACAGCGTGCGCAGGTCGTCGTGGTGGTACGGGGGCCGGCCGGTCAACAGCTCGAACAGCACCGCGCCGAGGCCGTACTGGTCCGAGCGATCGGTCGGAGCGAGACCGCGCAGCTGCTCCGGCGAGATGTACGCCGGGGTGCCGAGCACGAACTCGGGGTTCTCGTCGCGCAGGCCCTCGCCCGCGAGCTCGGCGAGGCCGAAGTCGACCAGCTTGACGTGGAGCTCGGCGGGGCTCGCCGGGTCGTTGCCCGCCTCGACCACCAGCACGTTCGACGGCGTGACGTCGGCGTGGACCACGCCGCGATCGTGCGCCGCCGCGAGCGCGTTGGCGAGCTGGCGCGCGATCATGACGACCTCGCCCGGCATCAGCGGGCCGGGGGCGACCAGATCGGCCAGGCTCTGGCCCTCGAGCAGCTCCATCACGAAGTACGGGCGGCCGTCGGGTAGGTGTCCGAAGTCGAAGACATCGACGATGTTGGGATGCCGGACCCGCGCCGCCGTCCGCGCCTCGCGCAAGAACTTCTGCGAGGCACCGGGATCGCGATCGACCACCTTCGTGCGCAGGACCTTGAGCGCATAGCGGCGGCCAAGCGCGACGTGCTCGACCTCGAACACCGTGCCCATCCCGCCCTCTCCAAGGAACTCGTGCACGCAGTACTGACCGATCACATCGCCGCGCACCGGACCTATCGCCTCGACGATCGGGCCCCGGCCGCGGCCCCGCGTCATCACCATCAG
>DASWRS010000435.1:0-1843 GCA_036403075.1 Kofleriaceae bacterium | reverse complement strand
GTCCCGACCGAGCTCGAGATCGCGAGCACCCCGACCGCGACGGCCACCCAGCCGATCGCGACGAGTCGTCGGTGAGCGATTATCCAGCGCGTCAATCTCAGCATCGATCCATCTACCTTTCCGAGTGGGCAAATTTGCAGGGCACGCCGAGAACCGGACGAACCCTTGACGTCAATGACTCCACTGACGGTTGTCGTTTGAGAAATGCAGCGCGCGCTGCGCGGAGGGCAGCGCGACGTTGACGATCGTGGTGTCGAGCACGACCATCAGCTGCGCCAGGCCGATCACCACCAGGATCCACCACCGCCGCTCGAACTGGGAACCGCTTAGGTTGCTCATCGGGACTTCCTCTCTACGTGGAGGTTGCATCTCAGCTTCTGTTGGACGCGGAGCTAGCAGGGGAGGGGGATGGCGGCCGAGACGAGGGTGCCGCTGTCGGGCGGGCTCTCGACCCGGAGTTCGCCGTCAAGGGCGGCGAGCCGGTCCGCTAGCCCGATGAGGCCACTGCCGCCGCCGCGCCGGGCGCCTCCGACGCCGTCGTCGCGCACGTGGACCGCGAGGGTGCCGTGCTCGATCCGCGCCATCACCTCGACGCGTGTGGCGTGAGCGTGTTTAGCGACGTTGGTCAGTGCCTCGGCGATGACGAAGTAGGCGGTCGCCTCGACCGCGGCCGGCAGCCGGTCCGCGGACACGTCGATGTCGACCGGCAGCGGCATCCGCGACGCCAGCGCCTCCACTCCGGCGCGCAACCCACCGTGGGTGAGGACCGCTGGGAGGATGCCGTGGGCGAGCGTGCGCAGCTCGGCGGTCGCCTGCTCGGCGTGGTCGAGCGCTTCGGTCAGCAGGGCGGGGAGATCCTGCTCCCGGTTCTGCCAGGCGCGGTGGGCCAGCTTCAGGGTGATGACCGTGTGCACCAGCCGCTGCTGCGCGCCGTCGTGCAGATCGCGAACCACCCGACGGCGCTCCGCGTCAGTCGCCGCCACGATCCGCGCCCGCGATGCCGCCACCTCCGTCCGCGCTTCGGTGTTCGCGATCGCGGTCGCGACCAGATCCGTGAACGAGGCGAGGCGCGCCTCGGTGTCCGTCGGCAGCGGCTGCTCCCGGCTCGCGACGATGGCTGTCGCACCCCATAGCCGGTCCTCGACGATGATCGGCGCCCCGACCGCGGAGCGGCCGCCCACCGCGCGGACGTCGTCAGCGAGCGGACCCGAGGCGTCGGCATAGTTCTCTATTCGGCTCGGACCTCCCGTCTCGAACACCAGCGTGGCGAGGTTCTTGCCCCCGACAGGCCACCGGCTGCCAACGGGAAAGGGAGTCCTCGCACTGGCGACGATCGTGTACGTCCCGTCAGACTCATACCGGCACATCGTCGCCAGATCGGCGACAAACAGCCGCGCGACCTCCTCAATCACCGCAGCGAACAGCTCCTCCGGCGGCGCTCCGCGCGCCACCAGTGTCGCCACGCGCCGCAACGCCGCTTGCTCCTCAGCGAGCCGCTCCACCTGCGTTCGCGCCTCGCTGTTGGCGATCGCCGTCGCCACCAGCTCGGTGAAGCCGGCGATCCGCGCGGTGACGTCCTCCGGGAACGCCTGCTCCCGGGTGCAGCCGGCAAACGCCGCGCCCCACACGCGGTCATCGACCACGATCGGGACCACGACCCCGGACCGGACCCCGAACTGCCGCGCCTCCTCCACGAACGGCCCGTCGAGCGGCAGCTCCATCGGCCCGAACCGCAAGACGCGCACGTCGTCGCGTACCGAGCGCAGCTCGTCGTCCACCTGCTGTCGAGCGCCGATCGGAAAGCCTGCGTCCTCGCTGCTCCAGGCGGCCACAAGCGTCACCG
>DASWRS010000434.1:0-2520 GCA_036403075.1 Kofleriaceae bacterium | reverse complement strand
GGTTACGTGGCAATTCGCGTTGTTACGGCGGCGGTGTGTTACGATTTCTCCAAGAAGTTTCGGACTCGGGGGTCCGACCCCAAGAACCCGTTCAGGAACTGCCCATGAAGATCGTCTGCGACGCTTGCCAGGCCAAATACTCGATCTCGGACGACAAGGTCCAAGGCAAGGTCTTCAAGATTCGCTGCAAGAAATGCAGCAACATCATCGTCGTTCGCGGCGGCACGGCCACGGCCGAACCGGCGCCGGCCCCGCAGCAGGAGAAGGACACGCGGGTCTACGACTACGGCTACGAGGGCGGCGACCACGCGCCGGCCGGTGACGAGGCGGTGTGGCACGTCGTGATCAACCAGGACCAGGTCGGACCGATGACGGCGGTCGAGGTCCAGCAGCGGTTCGCCGGCGGCGAGATCGATGCCGAGACGTACATCTGGCGCGAGGGCTTCTCCGACTGGATGCCGCTGTCCCAGGTCGACACGTTCTCGGCGCTGCTCGCGTCGGCGCCCGCGGCGCCTGCGGCCCGCAGCAGCGGCGGCGACGCGGTGGCGTCGATGTTCGGCGGCGGCGAGGACGCCGGCCCGTCGCGCAGCGACCCCGGCGATCTGTTCGCGGCGGCCTCGGCGAGCTCGGCGCACAACGATGACGACGGCGGCGACCTGTTCGGCGGCAAGCCCGCGGCGGCGCCGGCGATGCAGGCCGGCGCGAAGCTGCGCGGCGAGCGCAACGAGAACTCGGTGCTGTTCTCGCTCAACAACCTCGCGCAGCTCGCGAGCGACAAACCGGCCCCGGCGCGCGCGGCGATGGCGCCCGGCGCACCGGTCGGCGGGGCGGCGACGGGCCCGTCGGGCGGCGAGGGCTCGGGGCTGATCGACATCCGGTCGATGGCCAGCGCGTACCTCGGCGCGCCCGGCAGCGCCGCGAAGCCCGCGACCGCCGGCATCGGATCGATCGACGATCTGCCGGTGTTCGGCGGCGGCGGCTTCACCGAGCCCGCCGTGATCGTGCCGATCGCGGCGCGGGCAAACAGCAACAAGCTGCTGTACGCGCTGATCGGCTCGGTCGGCCTGCTCGCGGTGGCCGCGGTGATCGTGGTGGTCGTGCTGCTCCGCGGTGGCAACGACAAGGCCGGCGCGCAGGTCGCCCAGGCGGGCACAGCCGCGACCGAGAAGCCCGAGGTCAAGGGCGAGTCCGGCAAGCCCGCGACGCCGGAGGCCGCGGCCGACCCCAAGGCCGCGGGCACCCCGAGTGCCGCGGGTACGCCGGGGGCGGCGGGCATCGCGGCGGCGCCGGGCACCGCGGGCACCGCAGGCACCAGTGACGCCAAGGATCCGAAGGACAGCAAGGTCGCCGTCGCCGAGGCCCCCGCGGATCCGCGGCACGTGGCCGCGCCCCCACCGGCAACCACGCACAGGGTGACCCAGCCGGCCAACCCGCCGCCGTCGGGCTCCCGGACCACGACCCGGCCGGCCACCCCGCCCGTGGCTCCGACGCCCCGCGATCCCCCGGCCGCCAAGGCCGACAAGGCGGACAAGGACAGCGGCGGCTGCGACGAGGTGTCGTGCGTGCTCAACAGCTACGAAGGCGCGTGCTGCGCCAAGTTCCGCAAGGGTGGCGGCGGCAGCAAGCCGGTCGCGACCGGCGGCGGCACGACCGCGCCCAAGGCCGGCGGCAGCGACCTGCCCGAGAGCCTCGACCGCACGATGATCTCGGACGGTGTCGGCAAGATCAAACCGCGGGTCATGTCGTGCGGCGAGAAGTCGCCCGCCAAGGGCCAGGTCAAGGTGTCGGTCAAGGTCGGTCCGGACGGCCACGTCGTCAGCGTCGCGGTCAAGAACACGCCGGATGCCGCCCTGGGCAACTGCGTCGCCGGCATCATGCAGAAGGCGACGTTCGCGCGGACCCAGAGCGGCGGCTCGTTCGCGTATCCGTTCCCGTTCTGATGCTTAACTGACGGCCGGGTGGTCGGGTCCGACCGATCGCCATGAAGTCTGCCGCGAAGTCCGCCGCCATGAGCTTCGAGACCCAGCTTTCGCCCCGCTCCGGCGAGCACCTCGTGTCGAGCTTGCGGGTCGAGGTCGTCGACGGCCCGGACCGCGGCAAGTTCGTGGTCGGCGGCGAGGTGGTGTCGGTCGGCACCGCGGGCGACAACGCGCTCGCCGTCGCCGACTTCACGGTGTCGCGTTACCACCTCGAGGTCAGCGTGGGCACCGGCGGGATCCTGGTCGCGGACCTCGGGTCGACCAACGGCACGTACATCGGCGCGGTGCGGATCGAGCGCGCGATCGTGCCGCCCGGGACCCTGGTCAAGCTCGGCGGCACGACGATCCGGTTCGACGATGCGGTGCGCCGCACCGTCGCCGTGCCCAACGCGGGCGCGCCCAGCGAGCTCGCCGGCATGCTCGCGGTGTCGCCGCAGATGCTGCGGCTGTTCGCCGACATCGAGCGGATCGCCGCGACCCCGACCTCGGTGCTGATCGTCGGCGAGTCGGGCACCGGCAAGGAGCGCGTCGCCCAGGCGCT
>DASWRS010000433.1:0-32691 GCA_036403075.1 Kofleriaceae bacterium | reverse complement strand
AGCAGTTAGCGGCGGCCTGGGCGTTGCAGAACCGGCGCTCGACTTGGCCGATCCGCAACGCACCCACAAGGCAACACCCAAGCGCATCCGCGAGTTTCGCAAGCGCGGCGAGATCGCGCTGTCGCGCGATGTGGTGTCGGCTGCGACCCTGGCCGGCGGCTTCGTCGGCCTGCTCGCGTTTGCCGGTCCGTCACGCAGCGCGCTGATCGACCTGACGCGCAACGCGGCGATCGCGACCGACGGCGGGGACGCGGTGGGGCTGCCGTCGGCAGCGGTCCATGGCTTCCTGGTGGCGACTGCGCCGGCGATGGTCGGGGCCGCGCTCGGCGCGGTGGTGGCGATGCTGGCCCAGCTCGGCTGGCCGCCGGCGTTCAAGCTGCCGTCGTTCGACCCGGGCCGGCTGTCGCCGATCAAGAACCTGCCGAACACGCTGTCGCCGGTCGGGATGCTGCGGCGCTCCGGCGCGGCGGTCGGCAAGCTGGTCCTGGTCGGCACGATCGTCGTGACGGCGCTGCGCCACCACGTGGTCACCGCCGGGCTCGAGGCGCCGGGCATCGGCGCGCTGGCGTTCGGCCTGGTCCGGCGCGCGATGTGGCTGGTGCTCGGCGCGCTCGCCGTGATCGCCGCGATCGACTACTTCCTCGCGCGCCGCCGGATCGGCGCCCAGATGCGGATGACCGGCGAGGAGATCAAGCGCGAGATGCGCGAGCAGGACGGCGATCCGATGGTCAAGGGCCGCCGCAGGCAGCGGATGCGCGAGCTCGCCAAGCGCCGGATGGCCGCCGCGGTGGCCAAGGCCGACGTCGTGATCGTCAACCCGACGCACTACGCGGTGGCGCTGCGCTACGACGACAAGCTCGACGCCGCGCCGGTCGTGGTCGCCAAGGGCGTCGACGAGCAGGCCGAGAAGATCCGCGAGATCGCCCGGTCCAAGGGCGTGCCGGTGCTGAGCCGGCCGCCGCTGGCCCGCGCGCTGTACAAGCACGTCAAGGAAGGCCGCGCCGTGCCGGCGAACCTGTACCGCGCGGTCGCCGAGGTGCTCGCGTACGTCTACCGGCTGCGCCAGCGGAGTAGCCGATGACCGCCGCCGCCGCCCCCCGCGGTCGCAGCCAGTGGCTGATGGCGTTCGCGCTGCTCGGCATGCTCGCCGTGGCGATGGCGCCGCTGCCATCGGTGGTGTTCGACCTGCTGATCGGCATCTCGCTGTGCCTGGCGGCGATGACGTTCCTGGTCGCGTTCTACGTCGAGCGCCCGACGGACTTCAGCTCGTTCCCGTCGCTGCTGCTGTTCGTCACGCTGTTCCGGCTCGCGCTCAACGTCGCGTCGACCCGGCTGATCCTGACCGGCAACGATTCGCACGCCGCCGGCGCGGTGATCGCCGCGTTCGGCCAGTTCGTGATCCGCGGCAACTTCGTCGTCGGCGCGGTCGTGTTCCTGATCCTCGTGATCGTGAACTTCGTGGTGATCACCAAGGGCGCCGAGCGGATCTCCGAGGTCTCGGCGCGCTTCACCCTGGACTCGATGCCGGGCAAGCAGATGGCGATCGACGCCGATCTGGGCGCTGGCCTGATCAACGAGAAGGACGCGCGCGAGCGCCGCAAGGCGATCCAGCGCGAGGCCGACTTCCACGGCGCGATGGACGGCGCGTCGAAGTTCGTGCGCGGCGACGCGATCGCCGGCCTGCTGGTGCTCGCAGTCAACGTGGTCGGCGGCATCATCATCGGGGTCGCCCAGAAGGGCATGTCGATCGGCGACGCCGCGCAGACCTACACCGTGCTGTCGATCGGCGACGGCCTGGTCGCCCAGATCCCCGCGCTGCTGGTGTCGACCGGCGCGGCGCTCTTGACCACCCGCGGCGAGGACCCCGAGCTCGGCCGCGCGCTGGCCGGCCAGCTCCTGACCCGCAAGCGGCCGATGCAGGTCACCGGCATCACGCTCGGCGTGATCGGCCTCCTGCCCGGGATGCCGCACGTCCTGTTCCTCGCGCTCGGCGGGCTCGCGACCTGGATGGCGACCCGCGCGACCGACGCCGGGCCGGCCGACGCCGCCGGCGACACCCGCGGCCCGGCCCGCACCGCCGAGCCGCCGCGCCACGACGAGAAGGCGCACCGCGGCGAGCTCGAGGCGCAGCTGCCGGTCGAGCTGCTCGGCCTCGAGGTCGGGCTCGACCTGCTCGGCATGGTCGACGCGGCGCGCGGCGGCGAGCTCCTGACCCGGGTCACCGCGCTGCGCAAGCAGCTCGCGCTCGAGCTCGGCATCATCGTCCCGCCGCTCCACATCCGGGACGACCTGCGGATGCGGCCGGGCGGCTACCGCGTGCTGCTGTCGGGCGTGGTGATCGCCGAGGCCGAGGTCCACGTCCATCGCGTGCTCGCGATCGACCCGACCGGCACCGCGCTCAAGCACCTCGCCGGCGAGGCCACGACCGAGCCGACGTTCGGGCTGCCCGCCAAGTGGCTCCTGCCCGGCGACCGCGCGCGGGCCGAGGCCGCCGGCGCCACCGTGGTCGACGCCGCGGCGGTGATCGCGACCCACCTGACCGAGCTCTTGCGCCGCAACGCACACGAGCTGCTCGGCCGCCGCGAGGCCCAGGAGCTGCTCGACATCGCGGGCAAGCACAACCCCAAGGTCGTCGAGGAGCTGATCCCGCACCTGATGTCGATGGGCGCGGTGATCCAGGTCCTGCGCAACCTGCTGCGCGAGAGCGTCTCGGTCCGCGACATGCGGACGATCCTCGAGACCCTCGCCGATCACGCCGGCGCGACCAAGAGCACCGATGACCTGACCGAGATGGTGCGCCAGCGGCTCGCGCGCCGGCTGACCCGCGCCCAGCTCTCGGGCGACGGCACGCTGCGCCCGCTCGTGCTCGACCCGCGCGCCGAGTCGCTCTTGCGCGACGGCTCGGGCCGCCAGGCCCGCGCGATCAGCAAGCTGACCGAGGACATCGCGGCCCGCGCGCGCGAGCTCGCGATGCGCGACGAGCCGCCGCTGTTGATCGTCGCCCCCGACCTGCGGCGCGTCGTCGCCGGCATCGCTTCCCGTCACGTTCCCGGCCTCGCCGTCATGAGCTACCGCGAGGTCGATCCGAGCGTGCCGTTCGTCACCCGCGGAGTGATCTCCGCGCAGGAGTCCGCATGAGGGTCATGAAGTTCGAAGGCGCCACGATGCGCGACGCGATCGCCAAGGTGAAGGCGGAGCTCGGCGATCAGGCGGTGATCATCTCGACCCGTCAGGTCCGCCGCGGGCTGCTCGGCTCCGCGGTCGAGATCTCGGCCGCGGTCGACAGCGACGACGCGGCGCCCGAGCCCACGCTGTCGGGCCCGACCACCGGAGGCCCGCTGCCGCCGGCGCGCGCCAGCGAGCCGGATCTCGAGAAGCTGATCGCGCCGCTGCGCAGCGAGCTCCGGTCGCTGCGCGCGCTGGTCCGCACGTCGGGCGAGAGCCGCGGCACGACCGAGCTGCGCTCCGAGCTCGCGGCGCTGCGCCAGCTGGTCGAGGACCTGCACCGCCCGGCCCCGGCCGTCGCCGCTCCCGCCCCCGCCCGACGCCGCGCCGTCACCGAGTACGGGGTCCCCGCGGGCCGCGCGGCGCACGCCGAGACCCCGCTCACGGCGGCCAGCACTGGCAGCGCCATCATGCTGGTCGGCCCGACCGGCGCCGGCAAGACCACCACGATCGCCAAGCTCGCCGCGCGCGCCGCGCTGATCGACGGCCGCCGCGTCGGCCTGGTGACGCTCGACAACTACCGGGTCGGCGGGGTCGACCAGATCCGCACGTTCGCCGACCTGATCGGCGTGCGGCTCGAGGTCGCCGAGACTCCGGCCGCGCTCGCCGACCTGCTCGGTTCAGCCCCGGGTCCGGCCCACGACCTGACGCTGATCGACACCGCCGGCCGCAGTCCGCGCGACACCGCCGCGATCGCCGAGCTCGCCGCCGGCATCGCCGGGCTCGACCTCGAGGTCCACCTCGTGGTCCCCGCGGGCTCGAGCGCGGCGCAGATCGACGAGCTGGTCGCGCGCTATGCCGCGCTCGCGCCGGCCCGCCTGCTGTTCACCAAGCTCGACGAGTGCGAGCGCACCCCCGAGCTCGTGCTCGCGCCGCCGCGCACCCGGCTGCCGATCACCTGGGTCACCACCGGCCAGGCGGTGCCCGAGGACATCGAGCAGCCCAGCCCCGCGCGCGTCCTCGAGCTCGCCGGCAGCGGCCTCGCGCGGCCGGCGCCCAGCCTTCGCAGCCACCGGGTGGCCTGACCATGACCGATCAAGCAGCCACGTTGCGCGTGATCCAGGGCGACCGCTCGGCCCGGTCGACCGGCTCGGTCCCGCGCCGCTCGATCGCGGTCAGCGGCGGCAAGGGCGGCGTCGGCAAGAGCACGATCGCGCTCAACCTCGCGATCGCCTACGCCCAGCTCGGCGCCCGCACGCTGATGGTCGACACCGACCTCGGCATGGCCGACTTGAACCTCCTGCTCGGCGTCGCGCCGGACAAGAGCCTGCTCGACGCGCTGAGCGGCACGCCGATCGACGAGGTGCTGATCGACGCGCACGGCATCTCGCTCTTGCCCGCGCTCAACGGCAGCTACCTGTTGTCGACGATCGGCCCGGCGGCCCAGCGCCGCGTGATCGACCTCGTCGCCTCGCTGGCGGAGCGCTTCGACACGCTGATCGTCGACGTCGCGGCCGGCATCGGCCAGGCCCAGACCACGTTCGCCAGCGCGACCGCCGACGCGATCGTCGTGGTCAACCCCGAGCCGCTGTCGATGGCCGACGCCTATGCCTGCCTGAAGACGCTCGCGACCCAGCAGGACGTCCGCCACGCCTACGTCCTGCCCAACCGCGTGACCTCGCGCGCCCAGGCCCACGAGCTCACCGCCCGGCTCGGCGCGCTGGTCACCCGGTTCCTCGAGCTCGAGATCACGCCGCTGCCGCCGATCCCGGCCGACCTGCACGTCGCCGAGGCCGCGCAGTACGGCGTCCCCCTCATGATTCACGCGCCCGATTCGACGGCGGCGCGTGCGATTCGCCAGCTGACCCGCGTCCTGTCGTCACTCGCGCCCCAGACCGGGGCGACGTGGTGGCGGACCGCTCGTGCGCAAGGAGACTCCCGATGAAGGCATACGCGAACCAACTCAAGCGTTCGACCATCGAGCGCGATCGACTGATCTCGGAGCACATCGAGATCGCGCGCCGGATCTCGATGCGCATGGCGCGCCGGTGCCCGGACTGGATCGCGCGCGAGGACCTGGTCGCCGCCGGCATGCTCGGTCTGACCGAGGCCGCCGAGCGCTACGACTCGTCCCGCAACGAGCCGTTCCTGGCGTTCGCCGAGAAGCGGATCCGCGGCGCGGTGCTCGACGAGCTGCGCCGGGGCGACATCATGCCCAGGCGCGCCCGCCAGATGGCGCGCAAGATCGGCCAGACGATCCAGGACCTCGAGAAGACCACCGGCCGGAGCCCGACCGACGAGGAGGTCGCCGCCGCGCTCGGCGTGCCGATCGAGGAGTACCGCGCCGACCTCGAGCACCTGGTCCACGTCACGGTGGGCGCGCTCGACCAGGGCGACGACAGCTCGCCGGCGCTGGCCAGCGACGCGACCTCGCCCGAGGCCGGCGCCGCGCGCCAGCAGGCGCTGTCCCGGGTCCGCGCCGCGCTGCCCCGGCTCGACCAGCGCGACATCCTCGTGCTCGGCCTGTACTACAACGAGGAGCTGACCTACCACGAGATCGCCGAGGTGCTCGGCGTGACCACGTCGCGGGTCTGCCAGCTCCACGGCCGCGCGATCTCGCGGCTGCGCACCGAGATCGAGTCCGCGCCCCGCGCCGCGGCCCAGGTCGCGGCGCCGGGCGCGACCCGGACCGAGGCCAGGCCGTGAGCAGCGGGATCTACGTCGCGACCGCCGGTGCGGTGGCCCAGTCGAGCGCGCTCGACGCGACCGCGAACAACATCGCCAACGCCTCGACCGCCGGGTTCCACGGCGATCGCGTGACGTTTCGCGAGGCGCTGAGCGCCGCGCGCTCGCCCGACGTCGCCACCGTCGGCGCCGGCACCACACGGATCGACGGCCAGGCCGGCGCGCTGACCCCGACCGCGAACCCGCTCGATCTCGCGCTCGACGGCGACGGCTACTTCGGCGTCACCACGCCCAACGGCCCGCGCTACACCCGCGCGGGAAACTTCCAGCTCGACGACGCGCGCAACCTGGTGACCTCCGAGGGCCTCGCAGTCCGCGGCGAGGGCGGCGCGGCGATCAACATCCCGGCCGAGGCCAGGACGATCGCGGTCGGCATCGACGGCACCGTCAGCGCTGACGGCGAGGACCTCGGCAAGCTCGAGCTCGTGCGGTTCGCGCCGACGCAAGTCAAGCGCGAGGGCGGCACGCTGGTCTCGGCGACCGGCCGCCCGCTTGCAGGAGACCCTCCCAAGGTGCGGTCCGGAATGCTCGAATCGTCCAACGTCAACGTCGTGCGCGGCGTCGTCGATCTGGTGAAGGTGTCGCGCACCTACGAATCGCTGATGCGCGTGATCCAGGGCTACCACGACTGCGAGAGCCGCGCCGCGCGCGAGCTCGGGACGCCCAAGTAAGCCGGCTCGCCGGGAAGGACCGACATGTTTCGCTCACTCGCCACCGCCGCCTCCGGGATGGAAGCCCAGCAGACCAAGCTGGACGTCACCGCGAACAACATCGCCAACGTCTCGACCAACGGGTTCAAGAAGGGCCGCGCCGAGTTCGCCGACCTGATCTACCAGACGCTGCGGCCCGCGGGCGCGCCGACCGGCAACGGCGTCAACGCGCCGACCGGCACCGAGATCGGCCTGGGCACCCGGCTGGTCGCGACCTCGCGCGAGCTCGGCCAGGGCGAGCTGCACCAGACCGGCAACCCGCTCGACGTCGCGATCGAGGGCCACGGCTACCTGCCGATCAACCTGCCGAGCGGCGAGACCGTGTACACGCGCAACGGCGCGCTGCAGGTCAACGCCGAGGGCCGGCTCGTGACCTCGGACGGCTACTCGGTCGGCGGCGACATCACGATCCCGCCCGAGGCGCAGGCGATCTCGATCGCCGCCAACGGCACGATCTCGGTCACCGTCCCCGGCGAGACCCAGCCGGTCGAGGTCGGCAAGCTCCAGGTCGCGATGTTCGCCAACCCCGCCGGCCTCGCGGCCCAGGGCGGCACGCTGTTTCACGAGACCTCGGCGTCGGGCACCGCGGTGCTCGGCGCGCCCGGCGAGGGCGGATCGGGCTCGCTCCGCCAGGGCATGCTCGAGGTCTCCAACGTCAACGTGGTCGAGGAGATGATCGACCTGATCTCGGGCCAGCGCGCCTACGAGATCAACTCGCGCGTGATCAAGGCGGCCGACGAGATGCTCGGCCAGACCGCGCAGCTGCGATGAGCGGGCGGCGATCGTCGGCGGTGCACGGCGTGGCGCTGCCCTGGGAGCGCCCGGCGGGGAGCCGCCCGCGCGACGCGACCCGCGCGACCCACGACCGCGATCTCCGGATCGCGATCTTCGTCGCGACGCTCGCGTTCCTGGCCGTGCTCGCCAGCCGCGCGCACGCCGAGCCGCTCGACGCGGTGATCCGCGCCCGGCTCGCGCCGGCGCTGCCCGCCGGGCTCGACATCGCCCGGATCTACCTCCCGGCGACGCTGGCCGCGCTCGACGTCTCCCCCGACGCGGTCGCGATCGAGCTGCCGCGCGAGCTCCGCGCCGGCCGGCCGAGCATCAAGGTCACCGTGCGCGGCCGGCGCAGCGCGGCCGTCCCGGTCGCGATCGCCGCGGCCGGCGACGTCGCGATCGCCCAGCGCCCGCTCGCCGCCGGCGACGTGATCGGCCCCGACGACCTCGTGATCGAGCGCCGCGCGGTCGCCGACCTGACGCCCGCGCCGACCGCGACCCTGATCGGCGCCACTGTCACCACCGCGATCGCCGCGGGCGATCCGATCGCCGCGCGCGCCGTCGCGCTGCCGCCGCCCCTGGCCCGCGGCACCCAGATCGCGATCGACGTCCGGCGCGGCGCGGTCCACATCCGTGGCACCGGCACGCTCGAGCTCGCGGCCCGGCCCGGCGAGCCCGCCAGCGCGCGGCTCGCGGCCACCCGGCTCGTCGTCCACGGCACGCTCGTCGCGCCGGCCACCCTCGTCGTCGGAGGCTCGCCATGACCCGCCTCGGTCCCCTGCTCGCCGCGTCGATCGGCATCACCGGCGCGATCGCCGGCTGCGCGTCGACCCCGGCGCCGTACCACGCGCGGCACCGCAAGCTCGATCTCGGCGAGTTCGGCGCGCGCTCGCGGCCCAGCGGCGGCAGCCTCTATGCCGAGGGCAGCCCCGGCCTGTTCGAGGACCACAGCGCGAGCCGGGTCGGCGACATCCTGGTGATCCGGATCGACGAGAAGGACGTCGCCAGCCACCATGCCGACACCAAGCTCGACAAGTCCGACGCCACGACCTACGGCCTGCCCGGCTCGTTCGGCCTGCTCGCCGCGCTCAAGTCGAAGTTCCCCGATCTCGATCCGGCCAAGCTGTTCTCGTCGACCAGCGAGCAGAAGTTCACCGGCGCCGGCGCGGTCAAGCGCGAGGGCACGATGGTCGCGACCCTGCCGGTCCGCGTCGTCCAGATCCTGCCGAGCGGCGATCTGTTCATCGAGGGCGCCAAGGCCGTGGTGGTCGGCGCCGAGCAGCACCACATCTATGTCAGCGGCGTCGTCCGCCGGGTCGACATCGCCGATGACGACTCGGTGCCGTCGTCGCGGATCGCCGACGCCGAGATCGAGTACACCGGCGCCGGCGACCTCAGCGACACCCAGCGCCGCGGCTGGCTCGCCCGCGGCCTCAGCAAGGTCTGGCCGTTCTAGGAGCCGCATGCGCCACCTCGCCATCGTCCCAGGGAGGGGGCTTTCCCGCCCCCTCTGGACCGGCAGAGCCGGTCCATTCACCCCCCCGCGCGTCGCGTCGCGCGGTCATTCATCAGCACCTTCCCGGAAGGCCGCCATGCGCCACGCAGCCCTCCTCGCCCTCGTCACCGCGCTGACCACGTCCACCGCGCACGCCGACCGGATCAAGGACCTGACGACGATCGCCGGGGTCCGCGACAACCACCTGACCGGCTTTGGCCTGGTGGTCGGGCTCGACGGCTCGGGCGACGACGCGCGCTCGCCGATGGTCAAGGGCGCGCTGACCAAGATGCTCAAGCGGCTCGGCATCACGATCGATCCGAGCGACCTCAAGGGCAAGAACGTCGCCGCGGTGATGCTGACCGCCGAGCTGCCCGCGTTCGCCAAGCCGGGCATGACGTTCGACGTCACGATCTCGTCGCTGGGCAACGCCAAGAGCCTGGCCGGCGGCACCCTGCTCGCCGCGCCGCTCAAGGGCCCCGACGATCGGACCTGGGGGATCGCGCAGGGCGCGCTGTCGGTCGGCGGCTTCGTCGCCGAGGGTGCGTCGGGCTCGAGCAGCAAGAAGAACCACCCGACGGTCGGCCGGCTGCCCGGCGGCGCCACCGTCGAGGCCACCGCGCCGACCGTGATGCCCGATCGCGAGATCGTGCTGGTCCTGAACCAGCCCGACTTCACCACCGCGACCCGGATGCGCGACGCGATCGTCGCGGCGCTCGGCAAGGACGCCGCCCGGCTCGGCGACGCCGCGACCGTCGTGGTCGGCGTCCCGCCCGAAGCGCGCGGCCAGGTCCCGCAGCTGATCGCCCAGCTCGAGGCGATCGAGGTCGATCCGGACGTCCGCGCCCGGGTCGTGATCGACGAGAAGACCGGCACGATCGTGATCGGCGAGGCGGTGTCGCTGCGCGCCGCCGCGATCACGTTCGGCGCGCTCACCGTCGAGATCGACGAGACCCCGGGCGCATCGCAGCCCGCGCCGCTGACCCGCGGCGCCACCACGAAGATCGTGCCGCACTCCCAGCTCAAGGTGAACGAGGCCGGCCAGCCGATGCGCATGGTCCACAAGGCCGGCACGGTCGGCGACGTCGCCGCCGCGCTCGCCGCGCTGGGCGCCAAGCCGCGCGATCTGGTCTCGATCCTGCGCGCGCTCAAGGCCGCCGGCGCGCTGCGCGCCGACCTGGAGACGATGTGAAGCCCGATGCCCTCGCCGGCCACACCCTGCCGCGGCCCAAGACCGATGCCGACAACGCCAAGGTCGCCGCGAAGCAGCTCGAGGCGTTCTTCCTGCGCCAGCTGCTCGCCGAGACCCGGCCGCAGGGCGGCGGCATGGTCGACGGCGGATTCGCCGGCGACACCTTCAAGCAGATGCTCGACGAGGCGATCGCCGACAAGATGACCGCGGCCGGCGGCGTCGGCATGGCGCCGATGTTCGCCCGCCAGCTCGCCAAGGCCGGCGGCGCCGCCGAGGCCGCCGCACCCGCCCACGCGATGTCCACCGGGCCCGCCGGGCCGACCGGGCCCGCCGAGCTCGGGAGGCCGATCGGGCCGACGGGGCCGATCACGCCCGGCATCGCGCCGATCGCGCTGCCCGGATCGCCGAGGTCGCCGGCGCCGACCGGGCCGGGCACCGAGCGCGAGCTCGCCCCGCGGCCCGATACATCAGGAGCGCCTCATTTCATCCTGCCGGTCGCCGGACGGCCGAGCTCCGGATACGGCCTGCGGGCCGATCCGATCCACGGCGGCACCGTCAACCACCCCGGCTTCGACCTGGCGGCGGCCTCGGGTACCGAGGTCACCGCCGCGGCCGGCGGCACGGTGGTCCACGCCGGCCCGGCCGGGACCTACGGAAACCTCGTCACCCTGCGTCATGACAACGGTTTCGAGACTCGTTACGCACACCTGAGCGCGATCGACGTCCAGGTCGGCGACGTCGTCCCGGCCGGGGCCGACCTGGGCAAGGTGGGCACCACCGGCTACTCCACGGGCCCGCACCTGCACTTCGAGGTCCGGCACGACGGCAAGGCGATCGATCCCGCGCCGCTTCTGCCGCTAAACAGATCGGCCTCCCGGACGACCCGGTGAACAGAGGCCCCCGGGATGACCCGGGGTGAGCAGAGGACCCCAGGTATGCGTATCGACCCTAAAGTCGCGATCTCCCCAGTGACCCGTGATGCCCGCGAACCGTCCGCCGCCCGGAGCGGCGCGCCGGCGAGCAGCGCCTCGGTGGTCAAGCTGTCGGCGGCAGGCGCGGCGGTTTCGGCTGAATCGGCCGCATCGCCCACGACCACGACCCGGCTCCAGACCATCCGCGCGATGCTCGACAAGGGCGACTACCCGGTCGATCTCGACCTGCTCGCGTCGCGCATCGTCGACGATGACCTGCTGCGCGCAGGGCGGTCATGACCACCGAGCGCTGGCTCGAGCGGCTGCGCGAGCTCGGCGAGGAGCTGCGGGCGACGTTCGCCGAGGAGCGCCGCGCGATCGGCGCGCTCGACCACGCGCGCCTGACCTACCTCGCCGTGCACAAGCAGCACCTCGCCGAGCAGCTCGCCGAGGCCCGCGACGCCACGCCGATCGTCGACGCGCCGGTCGTGCGCGCGCTGTTCACCGCGCTGCGCGTCGAGGCCCACGCCAACGCGCTGCTCGCGACCGCCGCGACCGAGGCGGTCCACGCCTTGCTCGGCTACGAATCGACCGGCGGCTACGATCGCGCGGCGCGGCGCACCACCACCCCACCGCTGCGGACCATCCTGGCGACCTACTGATGTCGGATCTGCTGTCATTGCTCTCGCTCGGCGCCTCCGCCCTCACGGCGCAGAGCGCCGGCGTTGCCGTGACAACCAACAACGTCGCCAACGCCAACACGCCCGGCTACTCGCGGCAGCGCGTCGACCTCGAGTCGCTCGAGGCCGCACCGCTGATCGGCGGCGTTCGCAGCACCACCCCGCAGCGCCTGGCCGACGACCTCCTGTCCGGCCGGATCCAGACCGCCGCCGGCTCGCTCGCGATGTCGCAGGCGTTCGCCGACGCGCTCGCCGAGCTGTCGTCGACCCTGGGCGGCGGCGGCGCGACGCTCGACGAGCAGGTCGGCGCGCTGTTCTCCCGGTTCAGCACGGCCTCGGCGGCCCCGACCGACTCGGCGTCGCGCAACGCCGTGGTCGCCGCCGCGCGCGACCTGGTCTCCGGCATCCAGCGCCGCGCCGCCGACGTCGCCGCCGCGCGCAAGGAGGCCGACACCCGGCTCCGCGACGGCGCCTCGAGCGCGAGCGCGATCGCCAAGCAGCTCGCCGCGGCCAACACCGCGGTCGCACGGTCCGACGATCCCGCCGCGCGCGATCACCGCGATCAGCTCGCCCAGCAGCTCGGCAAGCTGGTTGGCGGTCAGGCCCGGATCGACCACGACGGCCAGATGCGCTACGTGCTCGATGGCGGCGCCGTCCTGGTCGACGGCGGCCACGCCGCGGCGCTGACCGCGACCCCGGACGCGACCACCGGGCTCGCCCGGCTCGAGGTCGTCGACGGCGGCGCGCGCCGCGACGTCACCGGCGCGATCGCCGGCGGCACGATCGGCGCGGGCCTGGCGTTCCGCGATCAGACGATCGCCCAGGTCTCGACCCAGCTCGATCAGCTCGCGTTCGACGTCACGACCAGCGTCAACACGGTGCACACCGCCAACGCCGGGCTCGACGGCGCGACCGGCCGCGCGATGTTCACGCCGTTGACCCAGGTCGCCGGCGCCGCGTCCGCGATCGCGCTCGATCCCGGGCTCGCCGCCGATCCCACGCGGCTCGCGCTCGCCGCGCCCGGCGCCGGGCCGGGCGACAACCGCGGCGCGCTCGCGCTGTTCGCGCTCGGCAGCCAGAGCGTGGCGTCGGGCGGCACCCGCACGCTCGGCGACGCCGCGATCGGCGTGGTGTCCGGCGTCGCGGTCTCGGCCTCCGGTGCCCGCGGCGATGCGACGCGCGACGGCCTGGTCGCCGACCACCTCGCCGGCCTGCGCGACTCGCTGTCCGGCGTCGATACCCAGGAAGAGCTCACCAACCTCGCCCGCTTCGAGCACGCCTCGACCGCGATGGCGAAGTTCATCTCGACGATCGACGGCATGCTGGGGTCGCTGATCGATCAGCTGTAGCTCGGCTGTAGCTCAGCCGTAGCTCGAGCCACTTGACCCCGGCGAGGCTTGCCATGCGCATCACCGGAAACCGTCTGATCGATCTCGCTGCCGCGTCGACCACCAAGGGCCAGTCCCAGGTCGCCACGTCCGCCGGCCAGCTGTCGTCGGGCCTGCGGGTCACGACGCCGTCCGACGACCCGGACGCCTGGCTCGCCGCACAGCGCAGCAAGCTGCGCCAGGCGCTGAGCCAGGGCACCGGCGCGGCGGTCCAGGCCGGCCGCGACCGCCTCGAGGTCACCGACAACGCGCTGGCGTCGCTCGGCGACATCGTGTCGCAGGTCCGCAGCCTCGCCGTGCAGGGCGCGTCGGACAGCTACAACCCCGCCGACCGCGCCGCGCTCGGCGGCCAGATCCGCGGCCTGTTCCTGAGCGCGCTCGACAGCGCCAACACGCGCGGCACCGACGGCGAGTACCTGCTCGCCGGGTCCGCGTCGCTGACCGCGCCGTTCGACGCCACCGGCGGCTACCTCGGCGACGCCAGCATGCGCTCGCTGCCCGCCGACGGCGGCGCGACCACCGGCGTCACGATCGCCGGCACGGCGTTGACCCGGGCGAGCGGCGTCGACGTGCTGCCGCTGCTCGACCGGGTCGCGACCGCGCTGTCCGCCAACGACATGACCACGCTGGGCGCGGCGCTCCCCGATCTCGACACCGCGATCAAGCAGATCTCGGCGGCGCGCAGCGGGGCCGGCGGCGCGATGAACGTGCTCGATCAGACGACGGCGGCACGCACGGTGCTCGAGCAGGACCTGCAGCAGACGATCTCGCGGCTGGTCGAGGTCGACACGGTCAGCGCCGCGAGCGAGCTCGCCAAGGCGACGCAAGCGCTCGAGGTCTCGCGCGCGGTGTCATCGCACATCGTCGCGATGCTCGCGCCATCGACCTGACCGGGAGTGATTCGAGCCCTATCACGACGCGCGATGCGGGCGAATCAATCCAGTGAGACGCAACAACGGCTCGCCGCAAGTAACCAGGATCAATCGCCATGTCCATCTCAGTTCTGACCAACGTCGCCTCGCTCAACGCCCAGCGCAACCTGGCTGCCACGCAGACCGCTCTCGCCGGCTCGGTGGGACGTCTGTCTTCAGGCATGCGGATCAACAGCGCCGCCGATGACGCCGCCGGCCTCGGCATCAGCGAGAACCTCAAGGCCAACATCCGCAGCCTCGCGCAGGCCCAGCGCAACGCCAACGACGGCATCTCGATGTCGCAGGTCGCCGAAGGCGGCATGAACGAGATGCAGGGCATCGTGTCGCGCATGCGCGAGCTCTCGGTCCAGTCGGCGAACGCCACCCTGGGCGACAACGAGCGCGGCTACATCCAGACCGAGTTCACCCAGCTGTCGCAGGAGATCAACCGGATCGGCTCGGTCACCGACTTCAACGGCCAGAAGCTGCTCGACGGCAGCGCGTCGACCGGCCTGCAGTTCCAGATCGGCATCCAGAACACCGCGAACGATCGCCTCGCGATGAGCATCACCAAGCTCACGACCTCGACGCTGGGCTCGACCTCGCTGCACATCGCGTCCGCCAGTCTGTCGACCTCGGCCAACGCGCAGCTGGCGATCGGCACGTTCGACCGCGCGATCCAGCAGCTGTCGCAGGCTCGCGCCAAGGTCGGCGCGACCCAGAACCGCATGACCGTCACGGTGTCGAACCTCGCCGTCGCGCAGGAGAACCTGACCGCCGCGAACTCGCGGATCCGCGACGTCGATGTCGCGAGCGAGAGCGCGAACCTGACCAAGTCGCAGATCCTGAGCCAGGCCGGCCTCGCGGTGCTCGCCCAGGCCAACCAGCTGCCGCAGTCGGCGCTGTCGCTGCTCCGCTAGTCGGCGGAAGCACCTAGGATCCGACGATGACCGTCACGTTCACCGGCCTGTCGAGCGGCCTGGACACCGCGTCGCTGGTCAGCCAGCTGGTGGCCGCCGAGCGCGCCCCGGCCGACACGATCGCGAGTCATCAGTCGGATCTCACCACGCAGAAGAGCATCGTCGGCAGCCTGTCGTCGGCGCTCGCCGCGCTCGGCACCGCGATGCGCGGGCTCGATGTCGCCAGCGAGGCCCAGCCGCGCAAGGCGAGCTCGAGCGACGCCCATGTCACCGTCGCCGCGTCCTCCGGCGCGATCGCCACGCTGCACGACGTCCGGGTCCGGCAGCTCGCGCGCGGCGAGATCACCGCGTCGCGCACGTTCTCGTCCTCCGCCGCCGGGGTGCTCGGCACCGGCAGCGTGGCGATCACCACCGGCACCACGACCCAGACGATCAGCTACGGCAGCAGCGATTCGCTCGCCGACATCGCCTCGAAGATCAACGCTTCGGGGGTCGCGGCGTCGGCCTCGGTGCTGTTCGACGGCACGTCGTACCGCCTGATGGTCGCATCGACCGGCACCGGCACCGCCGCCGCGGCCAGGTTCAGCGACACCGGCGACGGCCTCGCGCTGTCCGACCCCGACCACATCACGGTCCCGGCGCACGACGCGATCGCGACGATCGACGGCGTCGAGGTCACCCGCGGCGCCAATGTCATCGACGACGCGATCACCGGCCTGACCGTCACCCTGGTCTCGCCCCACGCCGTCACCGATACCAGCGCCCAGGTCGCGGTCACGCTCGATCGCGACGGGCTGCGCAGCAAGCTCGCCAGCGTGGTCGCGGCCTACAACTCGGTCAACTCGGCGCTCCACGTCCAGCTCGACTATACCGGCACCAAGAAGGCCACCAGCACGCTGTTCGGCGACTCGACCCTGCGCCAGCTCCAGGGCGCGCTCGGCAGCGTGATGAGCAGCGAGTACGGCTCGACCACGCTCGGCGCGATCGGCCTGGTCCGCGCCAAGGACGGCGCGCTGTCGCTCGACGACGCCAAGCTGTCGAGCGCGCTCGCGGCCAACCCCGACGCGGTCGGCAACCTGTTCGTCGCCGGCGGGTTCGCGACCGCGATGACCGCGATGACCGACAGCTATGCCCGCGCCGGCGACGGCATCCTCGCGAGCAAGACCCGGAGCCTGACCGACCGCTACAAGACGCTGCAGGGCCGGGCCGACCAGATCAACGCCCGGGCCGACGCGCTCAAGACCCAGCTCGAGAATCAGTTCACCCGGCTCGAGACCGCGATGAGCCAGCTCAAGAGCCAGAGCTCCTTCCTCACCAGCATCCTCGGCTAACGCCGGTCAAGGACCCACATGAACGCGCGCGCCGCCAACGCCTATCGCCGGGTCGACCTCGAGTCGGCTCCCAAGACCCAGATCGTCGAGCGCCTGTTCGAGCGCTGCGTGCTCGACATCGCCAGCGCCCGGGACGCGATCGAGGCCCGCGACATCGCCCGGAAGGCCGCCGCGATCGACCACGCGGTGCAGATCGTGGTCGAGCTCAAGGCGTCGCTCGACGCCGCGGCCGCGCCGGAGCTGTGCGCCAACCTCGCCGCGCTCTACGACTTCGTGATCCAGCGGCTGAGCGACGCCAACGCCACGCTCGCGCTGCCGCCGCTGGCCCAGGCGACCCGGATCATGACCGAGCTCGCCGAGGCGTTTCGCGGAGCCCACGGGCGATGACGCTGCAGGGCCGCGAGCTGCTGGTCCGGCTGCTCGATCTGACGCCGATGCCGGCTCCGCTGCCCGCCCCGGGATCGGCCGACGAGGCCGACATCGACCAGCTCCTGGCCGCGTTCGAGGACATCGTCGCACAGCGCGACGCGGTGATCGCGATGGTCGTCCCTCCGATCACCCTGAGTGAAACCGATCGCCCACTGCTGATCGAGCTCGAGCGCCGTCAGAACATCTGGCAGGACACGCTGGCCGCGGCGCTGCGCGCGGTCGGCGACCGGCGCTGCGGGGCGTCCCGGCTCCGGGCCTACACGGGGCCGCCCTGACCCAGCTGACGCCGACCGTCAGCCGCGCCGACAGCCGCGACGCAAGCGGTGAGGATCACGGCCGGCGGGCTGGCCCGGGCTTCGCACCAGGCCAGCTTGCATGACCCGCCTGCCCTACGGACGACAGACGATCGACGACGATGACGTCGCCGCCGTCGCCGCCGCGCTGCGCGCACCCCAGCTGACCTGCGGCCCGCTGATCTCGCGGTTCGAGGCCGCGCTCGCCGCCTGGCTCGGCGCGCCCCACGCCACCGTGTGCGCGAGCGGCACCGCCGCCCTCCACCTCACCTACGCCGCGCTCGGCATCGGCGAGGGCGACGAGATCATCACCACGCCGATCACGTTCTCGGCGACCGCCGCCGCCGCGTACTACGTCGGCGCGACGGTCCGGATCGCGGACGTCGAGCCCGGCACCGGCAACCTGACGGCCGCGTCGGTCGAGCCGCTGATCACGCCGCGGACCCGCGCGATCGTCCCGGTCCACCTCGCCGGCCTGCCCGCCGACATGGCCGAGCTGTCCGAGCTCGCCCGCCGCCACGGTCTGCGGATCGTCGAGGACGCCTGCCATGCGCTCGGCGCGAGCTACCGCGGCGTCCGGGTCGGCGCCGGGACCAGCGACGCCGTCGTGTTCAGCTTCCACCCGGTCAAGCACGTCACCACCGGCGAGGGCGGCGCCGTGATCGTCCGCGACCCCGACCTGCGCCGCCGGCTCGAGCGGCTGCGCCAGCACGGCATCGAGCGCGACCCCGCGCGGCTGGCCGGCGCCCCGGGGCCGTGGGTCTACGAGGTCCAGGAGCTCGGCTGGAACTACCGGCTCAGCGACATCGCCTGCGCGCTCGGCCTGGCCCAGCTCGCCAAGCTCGATCGGTTCCTCGCCGACCGCCGCCGGCTCGCCGCGCACTACCGCAGCGAGCTCGCCCGCGTGTTCGGCGGCGACGGCGTCACCGCGCCGGCCGAGCCCGCCGACCGCGAGTCGGCGTACCACCTGTTCGCGGTCGCGATCGACTTCGCGCGGTTCGGCACCACCCGCGCCGGGGTCATGGCCGCGCTCGCCGACGCCGGCATCGGCACCCAGGTCCACTACATCCCGCTGCTCCACCACCCGCTGCACGCCCGGCGCTGCCCCGACGAGGCCACCCGGCCGCGCCCCGGCGCCGACCACTACTACGCCCACACCCTGTCGTTGCCGCTGTTTCCCTCGCTGACCACCGACGACGTCACCTGGGTGATCGGCGAGCTCCACCGCGTGCTCGGAGGATCGCCATGATCGCACCGCCCTTGACCGCCACCTCGACCTCGATCCTCGACGGCAAGTCCGTGCTGATCACCGGCGGCACCGGCTCGTTCGGCCGCGCGTTCGTCGAGCGCGCCCTGGCGTCGCGCGCCCGCAAGGTGATCGTGTTCTCGCGCGACGAGCAGAAGCACTACGCGCTCGAGCGCCAGCTGTCCGATCGCCGGATGCGGTTCTTCGTCGGTGACATCCGCGACCGCGACCGGCTGTCCGTGGCGCTGCGCGACGTCGACCTCGTGATCCACGCCGCCGCGATGAAGCACGTGCCGATCTGCGAGTACAACCCGATCGAGGCGGTCCAGACCAACGTCCAGGGCGCGCGCCACCTGATCGAGGCCGCGATGAGCTGCGGCGTCGAGCGCGTCATCGCGCTGTCGACCGACAAGGCGGTGTCGCCCGCCAACCTGTACGGCGCCACCAAGCTGTGCATGGAGAAGCTGTTGATCGCCGCCAACGCCTACGCCGGCGATCGCACGACGCGGTTCTCCGTGGTCCGCTACGGCAACGTCATGGGCTCGGCCGGCAGCGTGATCCCGCTGTTCCGCGCCCAGCGCAGCCGGGGCCGGCTGACGATCACCGACGCGCGGATGACGCGGTTCTGGATCGAGATGTCCGACGCGATCGCCCTGGTGCTGCGCGGCCTGACCCTGATGGTCGGCGGCGAGATCTTCATCCCCAAGCTCCCGACCACCGACATCGAGACCCTCGCCGAGGCGGTCGCGCCCGGCGTGCCGCGCGACACCGTCGGGATCCGGCCCGGCGAGAAGCTGCACGAGACCCTGATCTCGGCCGAGGAGGCGCGCCGGACCAGCGACCTCGGCGACGTCCTGGTGATCTGGCCCGAGTTCCAGTTCCACACCACGCTGAGCGGCGTGCGCCCCGGCGTGCCGGTGCCCGAGGACTTCGTGTACTCGAGCGACCGCGCCGAGCCCCGCCTCGATCTCGCCGCGACCCGGGCGATGGTCGACCGCGTCGCATGACCCGGCCGGCGATCCTGCTGCGCGCCGATGCCTCGCACGCGATCGGCCTGGGCCACGTCGCCCGGCTATGCGCCCTGATCGAGGAGATCGACCCGGGCACCGCCGAGCCGATCGCGCTGTTCGGCGGCGACGCCGCGGTCGCCGCCTGGTCGCACGCCCAGGGCCTGGCCGCACCGGTCCGGCCGTGGACCACCGCCGAGGTCCTCGCGGCCGCGGCCCGGCCCGACCTGCGCGCGGTCGTGGTCGACGGCGCCGCGCTCGCCGCCGCCCTGATCCCGCCGCTGGCCGAGCGCGGCGTCCGCACCGTGCTGGTCGACGACCGTGGCGACTGCGCCCTGCCGGCCGACACCATCGTCAACCACAACTTCCACGCCCCGGTGCTCGCGTCCGGCTATCCGGCCGCGCGCCACTGCCTGCTCGGCCGCGACTACCTGCTGCTGCGCCGGGCGATCCGGCGCTACCCCCGCGGCTCGTGCCGGCCGCGCGACATCGCCCGGCTGCGCGTCGTGATCAGCTTCGGCGGCAGCGATCCGGTCGGCGCGACCGCGCGCGTCGTCCAGCTCGTGCCGTCCAACCGCCCGCTCGATCTGCTCGTGATCACCGGCCCGGGCTATCGCGACGACGGCGCGCTCCACGCCGGCGCCAAGGCCGCCGCGGCCGCCGGCCACTCGATCGAGGTCCGCCACGATCCGGCCGACCCGGGCGCGCTGTTCGTGGCCGCGGACGCCGCGATCTGCTCGGCGGGCGGCACGCTCGGCGAGCTCGCCTACCTCGGCTGCCCCGCGCTCGGCTTCGCGATCGTCGATGACCAGGTCGTGGCGGCCACGAGCCAGGCGCGCGGCGGCCTGATCGCCGGCGGCCGCCGGCTCGACCAGCTCGACGACGACGCGGTCCGCGCCGAGCTGCTCGGGTTCCTGCTCAGCGACCGCCGCCGCCGGGCGATCCGCGACCGCGCCCTGGCCACCGCCGACGGCCTCGGCGCGCGCCGGGTCGTGGCCGAGGCCCTCGGCTGAGCTGCGCGCGTGCGCGCTGGCCCGGGACCCGCGGCCGCGACGTCAGCCGTCGACGACCACGGCGTCGCGGCGGACCCAGAGCGGCTGGGTGTTGTGCGCCGCGGTGCGCTCGGCGCCGCGCAGCTGCGCGAGATCGGTGCACAGGAGCGTGTGGGCGAGCTTGCGAAACGCCGCCGCGGTGTCGTCGGCGGTGGCCACGGTGCCGGTGCCGGCGCGCAGGCCGCCGGCGAGCGCCGCCGAGCGCCGGATCGTCGCGACCAGCGGCGCGTGGATCGACAGCTGGTCGTGGAACAAGGGCGACATCCGCGCCAGCGCGCCGGCGTCGGCCGCGGCCTCGACCTGGTTGGCGATGATCGCGACGCCGAACCGCGCCAGGGTATCGGCGATGCGGTCGGCGAGCCCGGCGTCGAGCGGGCGCAGCACGTCGAGCAGCTGCGTGATCGTGCGCGCGCGGGCGTCGTGGCCGAGCGCGGCGTCGACCAGGCGCTGCTCGACGTCGTCGAGCGCGAGCCGGCGGACGACGCGGTGGACGCAGGCCTTGAGCAGCGCGTATGCGTTGTGCAGCGACGGCAGCTGCGGGGTCAGGACCAGCAGCTTGTGGTCGGCGGCGGCGACGAGGTCGACGACGGTGAACGACGAGCCGGCGCCGACGTCGACGACCACGTCGTCGGCGTCGAGCCGCGCGATCGCATCGAGCAGCCGGCGCTTGTCGCGCCGGGTCAGGTTGGCGGCGCCCGGCCGCGACGTGCCCGACACCAGGTTCAGGGTCGGGACCAGGACCGGCGTCTTGAGGGCGTCGAGGGTCTCGACCCGCTGGTCGAGGAAGTCGCTCAGGCCGGTGGTCGGGCTCAGCACGCCGAGCATGGTGTGCAGGTTGGCGGCGCCGAGGTCGGCGTCGACCAGGGTGACGCGGTGGCCGAGCCGGGCCAGCGCGAGCGCGAGGTTGGCCGCGACCGTGCTCTTGCCCACGCCGCCCTTGCCGCCGGCGACGGCGATGATCCGGGGAACGGCGGGCTTATGCCGCCCGGCCATGCGACCTCCGCGCGCCGAGGCGCAGCAGGGCGACCCGCAGCGCGGGCTCGAACTGATCGATGACGTCGATCAGCGTGTCGAACAGCACCGCCGACGCGGCGAGGTAGTCGGCCTCGGCGCCCTGGCGGCGCGCGGTGTCGTTGGCGCGATCGAGCTCGCGCTGCGCGAGCAGCGAGACGAACGCGAGCGGTCCGAGCGCTTCGGTCAGGCCGCGCTCGACGGCGGCGAGCCGCGGGCCGGTCTGGCCGCGCTCGATCAGCCGGCGCGCGACCCGGGCGAGCCGGCGGCTGCGGCGCACGCCGCGCAGGAACCCGGTCAGGTGATCGATGATCCGGCCGGCGCGGTCGCCCGCGACCGCCATCGCCGCCGCGTCGAGCTCGCCGGCGACGTCGATCGCGCGATCGAGCCCGGCCAGGACCTCGGCGAATGGCCGGTGCTGCATCCCCGGGATGAACGCGCCGCCCTCGGTGCAGTTGAACACCGTCGGACCGCCGGCGTCGGTCAGGCCGCGCAGCCGCTCGACGAACCAGCGATGGAACAGGCTGAACATGAAGCTCGACGGCACGACGCCGCCGTGCCAGCCCGGCAGCTCGACGACGCGCTCGGCGGCCGCCGCCGGGCCGCCCGCCGCCTTCATCGCGTGAAACCCGTCGCTCCAGCCGGCGACCCGCATCACGCCGCGCGCGTCGACCTCGGCCCGGGCGGCGCCGTCCGACGAGGTCGCGACGTAGTACGCGCCGCCGGGGAACGACAGGTCGAGGCCGAGGAACACGATCGGATCGCAGCCCCAGCCGAGCGCGAGCGACAGCGCCGAGGTCGCGACCGAGCCGCCGCCGGGCACCACCGCGTCCTCGTCGAGCCCGTCGAAGATCCAGTCGTCGATCGCGGAGTTGGCCGACAGCGTCAGGAAGCGCTGCGCCGGCAGCTCGAACAGCGCCGGGTACACCGTCGCCGCGTTGACCAGGCAGGTCCGCGACAGGTCGCAGCCGGCGAAGTGGTAGCGCACGTCCTGGGGATCGACGGTGATCACCAGATCGGGGACGACGCCGGCGGCGACCACGGGCTGGAGCGAGTGGCTGAACGCCGTGATGATCGCGCGGCCCTGCGCGGCGCGCAGCTGGTCGATGTTGCCGGCGAGCGACGGGCCCGGCGCGACGATGATCATCGGCAGCCCGGCGAACCGGTCGCCGACCGCGGCGATCGACGGCCAGCGCGCGACCGCCGGCAGGTTGGCCGCGCCCTGCTCGACCCAGGTCCGCGAGAACGCGCGTACGGTGTTGCGGTGGATCCGCAGGTCGCCGAGCACGCCGCGCAGCTTGGCGACCAGCTCGTCGAGCGCGGCGCGGTCGGCGCCGAGCGCGGCGCGCACCGCCATCCGGGTCGGCGGCACCGGCACCATCATCCGGACCGCGATCGCGGCCTCGTCGTTCGACGCCACGGCCTGGGCGTCGCCCGGCGCGGCGCCGGCGCCGTCGACGATGACGATCCGGCGCTGGCCGATCGCGGCGTAGAGCTCGGCGACCGGCTCGAGCCCGGCGCCGACCAGCACGACCACGTCGGCCTCGAAGTCCCACACCACCGGCAGGATCGCGTCGGCGAGCACCGCGGTGCCGAGCGGCGAGCCCAGCAGGCGGGCGTCGCCCGGCAGCGGCCGCTCGAGCCAGCGCTGCATCGCGGCCTCGGCGGCGCGCGCGCCGATCGTCAGCGACGAGACCTCGGCCATCGCCGCGAGCGCGCTGGCCTCGCCGCGCAGCCGGACCGGGGCCTCGACCCGCGCGATCGCCGCGCGCGTGCGGCGCAGCTGCATCATCGCCGCGATCGCGCCGAGCACGTCGTCGGCCGCGATCGCATCGCACAGCGCCCCGGACAGCTCGCCGAGCTCGCCGAGCAGCGTGCGCCAGCTATCGAGCACCTCAAGCGACATCGCTGACCTGCCATGGCTTCTGCACGACGTGTGCGTTGGCGGCGGCCAGCTCGGGCCGCGCCCGCACGGCGGCGACGATCTCGGGGTACGGCCGCGCCCCGGCGCCCAGGCCGAGCTCGGCGTACAGCGCGCGGACCAGCGCGAGGTCGTCGGCGGTGTCGACCGTCCACCGCAGGTCGGAGTCGTCGCGCTCGGCGACGACCTGGGCGACCCGGAACAGCGCCGGCTGCTCCATCACGAACGCGGTGACGTGCTCGCGCGCGGCGGCCGACGTGCCGAGCCGGGCGATCCGCTCGAGCGTGTCGCGGTGCAGCGCCTCGACGTCGAGGCCGCGCGGGTAGCTGCGCTCGTGGGTGTTCGAGACGTAGTCGACTCCGCCCGCCAGCGCGCCGATCACGCGATCGACCACGCCGGTGTCGAGCAGCGGGCAGTCCGCCGTGACCCGGACGATCACGTCGGCGCGAGACGCCCGCGCCGCGCCGCGGAACCGCGCCAGCACGTCACCGGGCGAGCCGCGGTGGACGCCGACCCCGAGCCGGACGGCCTCGGTGACCACCGCGTCGTCGTCGAGCCCGGTCGACGTCGCGACCACGACCTCGCCGACCCGGCGCGCGGCGCGCAGCCGGCGCACGACCTGGGCGAGCATCGACGCGCCGCCGATCTCGGCCAGCACCTTGCCGGGCAGCCGGGTCGAGCCCATGCGAGCCTGGATGATCGCGATGGTGCGCACGGTCATCGCTCTCCGGTCTTCTCGAACAGGTGCGCGGTGCAATGGTCGTAGCCGAGCTCGGGGGACAGCTCGAGCCGGCGGACCAGCCGCAGGTCCGGGTGACGCGCCCGCCACGACGCGCGGTGATCGCGCTTCCACAGCGCGCCGGCGCAGCCGCGATACGCGACCTCCTGCTCGACCGGATCGTCGTACTCGATCGCGGCGATCCAGCGGCGCGAGACCCGGTAGATCTCGTCGAGCGCGGTGCCGAGCGACTCGGGAGCGATGTGGATCAGCACGCCGCTGGTGAACACCAGGTCGAAGAACCGGTCGCGGAACGGCAGGTCGAACGCGGTGCCGAGCAAGACGCCGAGCTCGGGCCGGCGCGCCCGGGCCCGCACGACCGCGTCGGCCTGAGGCTCGACGCCGTAGAGCTCGGGGATCCCGAGCCGGTCGAGGTACACCAGGTTCCACCCGACGTTGCAGCCGACCTCGAGCACCCGCCGCGGCGCGAGCCCGGCGAGCAGCCGGCGCCAGGCGTCGACGCGCTCCGGCCGGTCGTGATCGTTGCGATCGGTGTAGGCGCGGCCGAACTCGGAGCGCCACAGGGCGAGCTGGGGGGTGTCGGTCTGCATCAGGTCTCCGGATCCCAGTGGTACGTGAGCAGGTCGTCGTCGGTGCCGGCCGCGCGAAACCCGCAGGCCTCGAAGCACGACCAGCTCGCGCGGTTGTCGGCAAAGATCTCGGCGATGATCGGTCCGTGCCACGCCCGGCACGCGGCGGCGATCGCGGCCTTGCCGAGGCCGCGGCCCCGCGCCGTCGCCGCGAGCGCGATCGAGATCCGCGCCCGGCCGCGGCCGCCGGGCCCGGGCGGATCGAGCCGGACCACGCCGACCGGCTGGTGGTCTTCGTCGATCACCCAGATCGGCGCCTCCGCGTCGGCGAGCCGCCGCACGAACCAGCGCTCGTGCTCGGCGAACGCGACCGCCTCGGCGCGCCGCGATCGGGCGCGGACCTCGGGCGCGAAGTTCCAGCGCCAGATCGCCTCGCAGTCGTCGCGCCGCGCCCGGCGCAGCGTCACGGCAGCCGCGAGCTCGCTCGCCGCGGCGATCATCCGAACAGCTCCCACGCCAGCGGCGTCCCGCGCGAGATCGCCACCTTGGCGCGCTTGCCGAGCACGCCGGGCAACAGGCGCGGCGGCAGGCCGAACCCGGGGCGGATCGAGCGCACGTTGCTGCGGGTCAAGGGCTCGCCCGGGGCGATGTCGGCGACCGCGTACAGCGAGCGCCGGAGCTTGCGCGATCCGGCCTCGGCCTCGGGCCGCGCGGCCGTGCCGTCGCCCAGCGCGGACCACGCGAGCCGCGCGCCGCGCACCACCTCGGCCATCTCGGCCGGCTCGAGCGAGAACCCCGCGTCGGGCCCGCCGTCGGCGCGCGCCAGCGTCAGGTGCTTCTCGATGATCGCCGCGCCGCGCGCGACCGCCGCGATCGCCACGATCGCCCCCGGCGAGTGGTCCGAGATCCCGACCACGACATCGTGGCGCGCGATCGCGTCGAGCCGGCGCAGGTTGCTCTGCTCGACCGGCGTCGGATAGCCCGACACGCAGTGCAGGAGCGCGATCTCGCCGGCGCCGTGGCGGCGCGCCGTGTCGACCGCATCGACGATCTCGGCCTCCGACGCCATGCCGGTCGACAGGATCAGCGGCTTGCGGGTCCGCGCCGCGCACGCGATCAGCTCGAGATCGACCAGCTCGAACGACGCGATCTTGAACGCCGGCGCGCCGAGCCGGTCGAGCTGCTCGACCGCGCGCTCGTCGAACGGCGACGAGAACACGGCGAGGCCGCGGGCCGCGCCGTGCGCGAACAGCTCGGGGTGCCAGTCCCATGGCGTGTGGGCCTCGTCGTAGAGCTCCCACAGCGATCGGCCCTGCCACGGGCCGTCGGCGATCTGGAAGTCGCCGCGCGGCGACGCGAGCGTCATCGCGTCCGGCGTGTAGGTCTGGAGCTTGACCGCGTCGCAGCCGGCATCGGCCGCGGCGTCGATGATCGCCAGCGCGCGCGGCAGGCTGCCCAGGTGGTTGGCCGACAGCTCGGCGATCACGAACGGCGGGTGACCGGCGCCGATCGGCCGGCCGATCACGATGCTCGGTGCGTCGCTCACTGGACCACGAAGTCCTGGATGAACATGCGGCGGACCTTGTCGGGGCCGATCAGCTTGCCGAGCTTGGCCACGAGATCGCCGCGGAGCCGGTCCTTGGCCTCGGTGCCGAGCGTGTCCTTGAGGTGGAGCCCCGAGAGGTAGGACAGGATCGCGTCGCGCACCAGCTGCTTGCTCTTGACGAGCGACTCCTCGGCCTTGGGCGCGAGCTCGAGCTGCAGCGTGATCTTCAGGTAGCGAGAGGTCCCCGGCTCGTCGAGGTTGACCACGAACGGATCGAGCGCGACCACCGGCCCGGTGACCTCCGCCGTGATCGGCGCCGCCGCGTGCGCCACCGGGGCCGCGGCCACGGCGTGGGCGGTCAGGAGCTTGAACGCGACGAAGCCGGTCGCGCCGAGGTTCAGCAGCAGCAAGCCCAGCACCGCCTTGCTCGGTTTTGCGGCGGGAGGCGGGGCTGGCTCGGTCGTCGGGGGTTCGTCGCTCATGGCCTAGCTCGCAGCAACCGCCGTGCCGGCCGACCCGCTGTCGCCGCGGCGGCTTGGCTCGCGGCTCGGGCGCGAGCCCGTCAACTCTGGCGGCCGTCGGCTCACGACCGGGACATCGGCCGATCGCCAAACGCGTGTAGTGCGACGCTTCCGGCATCGCACCTCCGGCATCGCACCTCCGGGCATCGCACATCCGTTCGCGGCGTTCGAGGCCGCGACCGGCCGCTCGCGTTCAGGCCGCGTACTTGCGCAGCTTCTCGACCAGGGTCGTCCGGTTCAGGCCCAGCAGCGCCGCCGCCTCGGTCCGGTTGCCGCCGGCCTTCTGCAGCGCGCGATCGATCAGCTGGCGCTCGAGCGCCTCGAGCGCCGAGCGCAGGTCGAGCGACGAGTCGCCGAGCTCCTTGGCCAGCGACGGGATCTGGAACGGCCCCGACTCGTCGGCCGCGCGCGCGAACTTCGCCCGGACGTTGGGCAGCGGGATGTCGGCGTGCGACAGCACCGGCCTTCTGGCAAGCAGCACCGAGCGCTCGATCACGTGCGACAGCTCGCGGACGTTGCCCGGCCAGTGGTACGAGGTCAGCGCGGTCCGCGCGGTGGCGTCGAGCCCCTCGACGTTCCGGCCGAGCCGCTCGCGCGACCGGGCGACGAACAGCTGGGCGATCGTCAGGATGTCGTCGGGGCGATCACGCAGCGCCGGCAGGTGGATCGGCACCACCGCGAGGCGGAAGTACAGGTCGGCGCGAAACTTCCCCTGGTCGACCATCTCCGCCAGGTTGCGGTGGGTCGCGGCGATGATCCGCACGTTGACCGGGATGTCGCTGTCCGAGCCGACCGGCGACACCACGCGCTCCTCGAGCACGCGCAGCAGCTTGGCCTGGGCCGCGAGCGGCAGGTCGCCGATCTCGTCGAGGAAGATCGTGCCCTCGTGGGCCGACATGAACCGACCGACCCGCGCGTTGGTCGCGCCGGTGAACGCACCCTTGACGTGCCCGAACAGCTCGGTCTCGAGCAGGTTCTCCGGGATCGCGGCGCAGTTGACCGGGATCATCGGGTGGTTCCGGCGCGGCGACGCGCGGTGCGCCGCGCGCGCGAACAGCTCCTTGCCGGTGCCGGTCTCGCCGCTGATCAGGATGTTGCAGTCGGTCGCCGCGACCTGGCGGACGGTCTCGAGTGCGTCGATGACCTCGGGAGAGTCTCCGACGATCTCGTGCGCGAACTGAGTACGCCAGGCGGACAGGTCGAGGTGGATCACGAAGGGAAGCGAGTGCGTCCGCCGTGCCACTCGTCGTCGGGTAGTCCTGGGTTACGTTGAAAAACACGCACTTAACAAGTGGCGCCAGATGGCTCATCGTGAGCCACGAGCGATGGGTCGACCTCACCCCATGCACGGGTGATCAGGTACCCATTGAACGATCGCCGTCCAGGCCGATGCAGCGCGATCCACGCTCGCGCACCCGCGGCGATCAGCGCCGGGTCGCGCGAAACGCGCCGGACTGGATCTCGTGACGCTTGAGCAGCCGGCGCAGGTTCGTGCGGTCGATCCCGGCGAGCCGCGCGGCCTCCGACACCGAACCACGCGCGCGCTCGAGCACCTTCATCAGGTACCCGCGCTCGAACGTCGCGTTGACCTGGCGCTTGGCCTCGCTGAGCGGCAGCAGATGTGCGGGATCTTCCACCGCGACCGCCACCACCGCGACCGGCAGCGACCGCGCGCCGATCTTGGGCGGCAGCGACTCGAGCCCGATCACGTCACCGTGGTGGAGCGCGATCGCGTGGAGCAGCGCGTTCTCGAGCTCGCGCACGTTGCCCGGCCACGGATCGGCGACCAGCGCATCGAGCGCCTCGGGCGTCAGCGTCGGCACGTCGGCGCCGCAGTGCTTGCGCAGGAAGTGCGCAACCAGCCGCGGCACGTCGTCGCGGCGCTCGCGCAGCGGCGGCACGCGCAGCGCCACGACGTGGAGCCGGTAGAACAGATCGTCGCGGAACCGCCCGGCGGCGACCGCGGCTCGGAGATCCACGTGGGTCGCCGCGATCACTCGCACGTTGACCTTGCGGACCTCGACGCTGCCCACCGGCCGGACCTCGCCCTCCTGCAGCACACGGAGCAGCCGCGCCTGGACGTGGAGCGGCATGTCGCCGATCTCGTCCAGGAACAGCGCCCCGCCGTCGGCCTCGACGAACACGCCGTCGCGGTCCATCGTGGCGCCGGTGAACGCGCCGCGCGCGTGGCCGAACAGCTCGCTGTCGATCAGCGTGTCGGGGATCGCGCTGCAGTTGATCGCGAGGAACGGCCGGTCCGGCGGCCCGCCGGCGTGGAGCGCGCGCGCGACCAGCTCCTTGCCGGTGCCGCTCTCGCCCTGGATCAGCACCGCGACCTCCTGCCCGGCGAGCCGGTCGACGGCCGCCTGCAGCCGCCGCATCTCGGGCGATTCACCGACGAGCACGGCGGCCGCGCCGGGCACCTCGTCGCGGGCCAGCCGGCGGCGCAAGATCGCGTGGCGCGCCGCGGACTCGACCGTCGACGCCAGCTCGATCGGCAGGCACGGCTTGGTCAGGTAATGGAACGCGCCGGACCGCAGGCACGTGGTCGCCGTGGTCGCCGTGGTGTCGCCGGTCAGCATGATCACGGCCGCCAGCGAGCCGCTGTCGCGGAACCGCTTGAGCAGGTCGATGCCGCTGATCCCGGGCAGGCCGACGTCGAGCAGCACGACGTCCCAATCGGCGCGCTCGACGCGGATCCGCTCGGCGATCCCCGCCGGATCGGTGGCGACCTCGACCTCGTAGCCGACATACGTCAGCTTGCGGCCCAGCGCCTCGGCGACCTCGGCGTCATCGTCCACGACCAGCACGCGGATACACGGCTCTAGCTCGATCGAACGCACCACGGGTGATCAGCCATGCAAGATCTCGGCTGACCGTTCGGCCGCGCGCCGGGTCTGCGATCGGGACGCTTCGTATCGTGCGGTGTGGGTCAACCGGCGGCGCGGCGCCCCCACAGGAACCGGACCAGCGCCAGCGCCTTGGGCACGAACGTCGCCAGCTCGACGTACTCGGTCGTCGTGTGGAACCCGGCGCCGCGCGGCCCCAGGCCGTCGATCGCCGGCACGCCGAGCGGCGCGACCGTGTTGGCGTCCGAGCCGCCGCCGAGCAGCGCGGCCTCGCCGTCGCCCAGGCCCGACGCACGCGCGCACGCCGCGTACTCGTCGCGCAGCGCCGCCGACGCCGCCGTGCGCTCGAGCGGCAGCCGGTTCGCGCCGCCGGAGATCTCGATCCGCACGCCGGGCACGGCGGCCGCCGCGGCCTCGGCTGCCGCCCGGAGCGCGGCGACCAGCGTCTCGGCGTCCGCCACGGTCTCGTAGCGCATGTCGAGCTTGCATTCGGCGTGCTCGGCGACCGTGTTCTTCGAGGTCCCGCCGGTGATCTGGCCGACGTTGACCGTGACCCCGCGCGCATAGTCGGTCAGCTGCTGCGCCGCGTCGACGAACCTGGCCACCGCCCAGATCGCGTTGGCGCCGTCCTGGTGGAAGTTGCCGGCGTGCGCCGCCTTGCCGTGCGCGACCGCCGTCATCGCCCCGACGCCCTTGCGGCGCGTGATGATCGCGTCGCCGGCCCGGCCAGACTCGAACACCAGCGCGCACGCCGCGCCGCGCGCCAGCTCCTGCAGGTGCGGCGTCGAGCTCGGCGAGCCGACCTCCTCGTCCCCCACGCACACCACCACCAGCGGCAGCGCGGCGAGCTCGCCGACCTCGCCCAGCGCCGCGAGCGCGCCGCGGATCACCGCCAGCCCACCTTTCATGTCCAGCGCGCCGGGCCCGGCCGCGCGGCCGCCGTCCTCGCGCCAGCCCTCGAAGTGCCCGGGCGGGAACACCGTGTCGTGGTGGCCGATCAAGAGGATCGGCGGCGCGTGCGCGGCGGCGGGCGTCCGCCACACCAGGTGGTCGCCGAAGCCGTCGCCGCCCGGGATCACCGTGCACAGAAGCCCCGGCATCTCGTACGCCTCGCGCAGCATCGCGCCCACCGCGTTCACGCCTGCGACGTTCGCCGTGTAGCTGTTGATCTCGACCCAGCGCCGGGTCATCGCCACCATCTCGTCGCCGCGCCGGCTCACCGCTTGGAGCGCCGCGTGGAGCAGGTCGGGGTGCCGTGCGTCATGTCCCATCGCTCCAACCCATGGCACATCCTGAGCCGGTGATCGAGAGGGACGTGCCGTGCCGTCGCGCACCTCGCGTGCCTGGCGGGATTTCGCATCCCCCGCGGCCCGTGGCATATCCTGTCTCGCCATGGCAAAGCGTTTCAAGGCGGCAATCATCGGAGGGAGCGGCTACGGCGGTGCCGAGCTGGCGCGCCGGCTCCTCATGCACCCCGACGTCGAGCTGGTCCGCGTCGCGTCGATCGACCACGTCGGCGAGCCGCTCGGTGCCGTGCACCCGAACCTCGACGGCGCCACCGACCTGGTGTTCGAGGACCTGGCCCCGGCCGAGGCCGCGCGCGGCTGCGACGTCGCGCTGCTCGCCCTGCCCCACAAGGTCACCGCCGCCAAGGTCCCCGAGCTGATCGCCGCCGGCGTCAAGATCGTCGACATGTCCGGCGACTTCCGGCTGCGCGACGCGGCGACGTACGAGAAGTTCTACGGCGCCCGGCACCCGCACCCCGAGCTGCTCGGCAGCTTCGTCTACGGCCTGCCCGAGCTCAACCGCGCCGAGATCAAGCGCGCGAAGTACGTCGCGTCGCCCGGCTGCTTCGCGACCGCAATGGAGCTCGCGCTGTTGCCGCTCGCCCGCGCCGGCCTGCTCGACCATGCCACCGTCCACGTCACCGGCATCACCGGCTCGTCGGGTTCGGGCATCGCGCCCGCCGCCGGCACCCACCACCCGAGCCGCGCCGGCAACCTCAAGACCTACAAGCCGCTCGAGCACCAGCACGTCCCCGAGGTCGTCCAGACCCTCGGCGATGCCGGCGCCAAGGGCGTCGAGCTGCGGTTCGTGCCGGTCTCGGCCCCGCTGACCCGCGGCATCTTCGCCACCTGCTTCGTCGAGCTCGCCGCCGAGGTCGACGCCGCACGGCTCGCCGCGATGTTCGACGAGTCCTACGCGCGCGAGCCGTTCACACGCCGCCCGAAGCACCGCCTGCCCGAGGTCGTCGCGGTCGCGGGCTCGAACTTCATCGAGGTCGGCTTCGCGGTCGGCCCGGTGTCCGGCGGCAAGCGCACCGTCACCTGCTTCTCGGCGATCGACAACCTGATCAAGGGCGGCGCCGGCCAGGCGATCCAGAACATGAACCTCGTGCTCGGCTGCGACGAGCGCGCCAGCCTCGAAGACGTCGGGAACTGGCCGTGACGGCGCGGCCCACGGTCATCAAGATCGGCGGCGAGGTCATCGGCGCGCTGGACGAGTCCGTCGCGCTCGCCAACGACGTCAAGCGCCTGGTCGATGGCGGCGCCCGGATCGCGATCGTCCACGGCGGCGGCGCCCAGGCCACCGAGATGCAGCGCCGCCTCGGCATCCCGACGATCCAGATCGCCGGCCGCCGCGTCACCGATCCGGCCACGCTCGATGTCATGAAGATGGTGCTGGCCGGCAAGCTCAACGTCGACCTGTGCGGCACGCTGCTCGCCGCCGGGCTGGCCCCGGTCGGCCTGCACGGCGCCTCGGGCCACCTGATCCAGGCCGTGCGCCGCCCGCCGAAGCCGTACGCCAGCGCCGGCCCCGATCCCGTCGACCTCGGCCTGGTCGGCGATGTGGTCGGCTTCCACCTGCCGCTGCTCGAGACCCTGTGGTCCGCCGGTTACCTGCCGGTGATCGCCTGCCTCGGCGCCGGCGCCAACGGCCAGATGTACAACATCAACGCCGATCTCGTCGCCAACCAGCTCGCCGCCGCGCTGGCCGCCGAACGGCTGTTCCTCGTCACCTCGGTGCCCGGCGTGCTCCGCGACGTCAAGGACCCGAGCTCGCGGCTCACGCGCCTGAGCTGCGCCGAGGCTCGCCGGGCGATCGCCGACGGCGTCGTCACCGGCGGCATGATCGCCAAGCTCGAGGAGGCCATGGCCGTGATCGACCAGGGCGTCGGCGCGATCCACATCCTGGGCAACCTCGCCGCCGGCGATCTCGTCCGCGCCGTCCGCGAGCCCGGCTCGGTCGGCACCACGCTGCACGCCGACGCCTGACCCGGGCGGCG
>DASWRS010000432.1:0-11701 GCA_036403075.1 Kofleriaceae bacterium | reverse complement strand
ACCTGGGCGATCGTGCCGGTCACGTGCGAGCCGTGGCCGTGGTCGTCGTTGGCGTGCTTGGTGTTGGCGACGAAGTCGTACGGATCGACGAAGGTGATGCCCTTGAGGTCGGGCAGGACGTGGAAGTTCTTGTAGTCCTCGTAGGCCACGCCGGTGTCGAGCACGGCGACGATCACGCCGTTGCCGTCGGCGAGCTTCCACGCCTCGGGCATGCCGATCTGCTTCAGGTGCCACTGGTACTTGTACTGCGGGTCGTTCGGGAAGCCCTCTTCCGACGGGCCGGCGGGCGGCGCGTGGACCAGGCTGCCGTCGTCCTCGGGCGTCAGCGCCATCTGGAAGTCGGGCTCGGCGATCTCGACCTCGGGGCGCGCCCGGAGCCGGCCGAGGATCGCCTCGCGGCGCAGCGGATCGACGTGGGCGCGGTACAGCTGGGTCTGGGCGGCGGTGTCGTCGAGCAGGGCGAGCTTGATGCCGGCGTCGCGCTCGATCGCCGCGACCGTCGCCGGGGTCGCATCGTCTCGAAGGTCGACGAGGATCGCGTCGGGCTCGATCGCCGCGAAGTAGGCGTCGCTGTGCTCGGCCTCCGCCGTCGGGCCGTGCTTGCCTTCAGGGCGGAAGAACCACCACAGCACGACGATCGCGAGGAGCACGAGGACCCAGAGGATCCGCCCGGGTCCGCCGCGCTTGGATTGTTGCTCGTCCATCCGCGAAGTATAGGCGCAAGTTGCCCGACCCGCCCCCGGGCATTCGGGGGGCCAGCTCAGATCAGGATGCGCTCGTCCGCCGGCGCGTCCTCGCCGAGGACCAGCTGGTTATCGATTTCCCGATCCCCGGCCAACGCTTCGAGATAGCTCCTGATTTCGGGTACCGCCGCGACGATCCGCGCGACGTACTCGCGGGCGAGGAACAGCACGGTCGCCGGGCGCACGGCGACCACGGTCGCGGTGGTCGGGGCATTGCGCAGCAGCGCCATCTCACCGAACACCTCGCCGGTGCGAAGCGCGCCGAGCGCGACCGGCTCGCCGTCGGCTCCGCGCCGCGACACGTCGAGCTCGCCCGACAGCACGACGAACAGGCCGCGGCCCTGCTCGGCCTCGCGGATCACCACCGTGCCGGGCGCGACGTCGTGGCTGGTGAACCGGCGCAGCAGGTCGCGCTGCTGCATCCGGTTGAACGGCCGGAACAGCGGGCTGGTCGCCATCAGGTTACCGAGCAGGCGCTCGCGGGTGAAGCCGTGCAGCGCCTCGGCCACCGGGCCGAGCTCGTCGGCGAGCTGGGCGAGCGCGGCGCGGCCGACCTCGAGCAGGTCGACCTCGGTCGCGCAGGCCACGCTTGCCGAGCGCGGCTGCGCCGACAGCAGCGCCATCTCGCCGAACACCGCGTTCTCGCCGAGCTCGGCGAGCTCGGTCTGGCGGCCCAGCCCGTCGGTGGCGTAGACCCGCAACCGGCCCCCCGCGACGAAGTAGAACGCGTCGCCGGGCTCGCCCTCGCGGATCACCAGCGCGCCGGCGGGCAGGCGGCGGAGCAGCAGCGTGCCGAGCACGCGGCGAAACGCCGCCTCCGACAGCGCGGAGAGCAGCGGGATCGGATGCAGCGCCGCCGGCAGCTCCGCGAGCTCGGCGGCGGCGCGCTCGGCGCGGTCCAGCGCCGCGGCGACCGCGTCGGCCGGCGCCGGCTGCCGGACGTCGGGGACCGCGATCGCGGCGGTCTCGGGCGGCAGCGGGATCCGGGTCGCGCCCTTGCCGAGGACATCGGACTCGCTGCCGTAGGTCACGACCAGCGCCGCGGTCAGGTCGCTCGCGTCGGCGCCGTGGGCCTCGAGCACGCGGGCGCAGACCAGCGCGCTCAGCGGATGACCCGAGCGCAGGCAATACCAGCCAGCAGCCCGGTACACCCGCGCCGCGCCGGGATCGCCCAGCGCGAGCGCCGCGTCGGCCACCCGGATCCGGGCATCGAAGTCGAGCGGCGCCGCCGCGACGATCGCGTCATAAAGCCGCAGCGCGGCGAGGTGCTGGCCCTGCGCGAACAGCGTCGCGGCGCTGCGCTTGACATCGCCGAGCGAGACCACCTCGGTACCGTACACGACTCGGGTTTGCAGGGCGCGAGGCGGCAGACCTATACTCCGGCGTTGCAGGGGGACTCGTGAAGAAATGCGCTAGCTGCACCAAGGACCTCCCGGACGCCGCGCTGCACTGCGTGTTCTGCGGTGCCAAGCAGCCGCCCGCGCCGGCCGTGCAGCAAGGGCTCGCCAAGACCGCCTTCGGGTACTCCGCCAACGAGGTCCTCGAGCAGGCGCGCCAGGGCCGCCCGCCCGCCGCGCAGCCCGCGCCGTACAACCCGCCGCCGCGCACCGCGCCCGCGCCGCTGCCTCCGAACCCGCCGTCGATGTCCCCGGGGCTGGCTCCGACGCTGCTGCCGCCCCCGCCGCCGCGCTCGGCGCCGCCGGTCCCCGCGCCGATGCCACCGCCGGCCGCGCCGCCACAGCAGCCGGGAGCCGGCCCGCCGGGGGCCTACGTCCCGCTGAGCGCGGCCAACGCCAAGACCATGTTCGTCCAGGCCCCGCCCCAGTCGGGCCCGGGAATGCTCGGGCCGGCCGCCGGCTACCCCCAGCCGGTCGCGCCGCCATCGGCGATGGCCCCGACGCTGGTGCCGCCGCCCCCGCAGCAGACGTACGGCCAAGGGCAAGGCCCGATGCAAGGCCAGGCGCAAGGCCAGGGGTACGGCCAGATGCAGCCGCCGATGCCGGCGCGGCAGGCGCCGATCATGGCGATCCCGGCGGCCCAGCCGCCGCCGTACCTGTCCTCGCAGACCGCGTCGCGCGTGATCCGGCCGATCGATCCGTGGCAGGACAGCCTGCGCGCGATGATGTTCCTGTGGGGCCTCGCGCTGATCGCCGCGTTCGTCACGCCGCTCGCGACCTCGCCGTCGCCGCAGTTCCTCTGGACCGTGGTCCTCGACGGCGCGGGCACCGCGCGGCTGCCGCCGCTGACGATCGCCGCGGTCGGCCTGCTCAGCGTCGTGCTCGCCGTGCTGCCGATGTCGACGGCGGCGCGCGGCCTGATCGCCACGGTCCTGGCGCTCGCCGGGATCGCGGTGCCGATCGCGCTGGTCGGCGTACCGCCGTGGCAGGGGCTCGTGCCGCTGGTCGGTCTGCTCGTCCTGGTGCCGAGCCTGATCGTTCGCAGCGAGTACCGCGGCGCGATGGTCGCGCGGCTGCTGGTGACCGCGGGCGTGCTCGCCGTGCTGGCGCCGATGTTGATCCCGCAGAACGGCGCGATCCCGCTGGTCAGCACGTTCAAGGCGCTGATCGATCTGCCGGGCTCTCAGAAGGTCGCGCCGGCGCTCACGATCGGTCTGGCGATGATCGCCGTGATCTCGCTGCTGGCCTGGCTGCCATCGCCCGCGACCGGCGCTGCCAAGCTGTGGGCATGGCTCCTGATCCTGTGGTCGCTCGTCGTCCACGTGACCCACCTGGTGCTCAAGGGCAACATCGTCGATGCGATCACCGGCGCGCCCAACGAGACCCTGGTGTCCTGGGTCGCCGGCGGCGCGGGCACGGTCGGCGCGGCGTACCTCGTGCTCGTCGGCTACGGCCTGGCGTGCGCCATCGGCCGGCAGCTCGAATAAGGTTGCCATGCATCGTCGTGAGCTCGTGATCGGACACTCCGTGCTCGGCCGGCCGATCGAGGCGATCCACTTCACGCCGCCGTCGTACGCGCGGCCGCGGCCGCCCGCGCTGCTGTTCGGCGCGATCCACGGCGACGAGGCGGTCACCCAGCTGATGCTCGAGCGGCTCGCCGACGAGCTGATCGAGCGCCCGCCCGGCCGCGACACCTGGATCGTGCCGTGCGTCAACGTCGACGGCGTGCTCGCCGGGACCCGCAACAACGCCAACGACGTCGACCTCAACCGCAACTTCGCCTCGGCGACCTGGGGCACCGCGCGGCGCCCCGGCTATCACCCGGGCAACGCCGCCGAGGACCAGCCCGAGACCCAGGCGCTGGTCCAGCTGATCGAGCGGACCTCGCCCGAGCGGCTGGTCGCGCTGCACTCGACGTACCGCATGGTGAACTGGGACGGGCGCGGCGCCGAGCTCGCCGCCGAGATGTCGGCGCGCTGTGGCTACCCGGTGATCGCCGACATGGGGTATCCCACGCCGGGCTCGTTCGGAGCCAAGTACGGCAACGAGCGCAACCTCGAGGTCATCACGCTCGAGGTCCCGTACCTCGACGTCGACGAGCAGGCCTGGCTCGACTGCCGATCGGCGCTGCGCTGGTGCGTCGATCTGCCGGACTGACGCCCGACTGACGGCCCCGCCGGACGGACCGCTGCTACGCCAGCGCGCGGGTCAGCACCACGAACCGGCGCTCCGCCGCGATCCCGGCGACCTTGTCGTAGAACGGCCGCGGGCCGATCCAGGCGACCTCGCAGCGCGCGTGGTGCGCCGCGACGTCGACCAGGCAGGCGACCAGGAGCGCCTCGCCCAGGCCGCGGCCGCGATGCGCCGGCCACGTGCCGGTCGGTCCGAACCAGCCCAGGCCGCGGTTGTTGCCATCGTGGGCCGCGAACGCGCAGTACGCGCCGTCCCGGATCGCGACATGGACGCCGACGCCGGGTGGCTCGTGGCCGAGCGCGCGCGCGAGCTCGAACGGCCACGCGCCGCCGAACTCGGCCGCGACCGCGTCGGGCAGCGCGGTCTCGTCGGGCCGGGCGCGGCGGACCTCGTAGCCCCGGCCGGCGGCGGCCGCGGCGAGCGCGGCGGCGCGGTCCGCCGACACCCGCGGGTTGTCGCGCACGTCGATCAGCACGTTGAGCCGCGCCTCGGGGAGGCGGCGCCAGCCCCGGCGCTCGAGCCAGTCGATCGCATCGGTGTTGCGCACGTCGATCCCCGGAGCGAGGTAGTTCCCCGGCTGATCGACCGTGCGCAGCGACGTCTCGCCCGCCGTGCGCGCGGCGGCTTCGCCCTCGGCGAGCAGCGCCCCGCCCACGCCGCGCCGCCGTGCCTCGGGGGCGACCGCGAGCACGCGGATCCGGTTGCCGGCGACCGACGCGACGCCGACCAGCGCGTCGTCCAGCCACGCGCCGAGCGCCTGCGGCTCGCCGCGCGGCCCGGCGCCGAACAGCTTCTCGCCGGCGACCTCCGCGGCTCGATCGAACGCGCAGGCGGCGGCGAGCACCGCCGTCGCCTCGGCAAGCAGCGATCGATCCAGCGGTCCGACGCGCACGACCGCACGGTAGCAAACCGCCGGCGGCGGCGCGCGTCGGCCTGCAGTTGCGAATCTCCCGTGCCTTGCCCGGGCCTGCCGCCGCCGGCCCGGCAGGCTCGGCGGTGATGCCGCGTGTCCACCTCGGGCCGAGCCGGCTGGCGCGGCTGTGCGACGACGATCCCGTGCGCGGGGACCGGCGCCGGTCGCGACTTGCCGTGGTGCGCGCGGCCGTGCGACGGTTCCTGGCGATGCGCGCGATGCTGCTATGCGCCGGGCTGAGCACGCGGCTGGGCCGGCTGGGCTCGGAGCGGCCCAAGCCGCTGCTGCCGGTCTGCGGCGTGCCGATCCTGGCGTACGGCATCACCAACCTGGTCGCGCACGGCATCACCGAGCTGGTGATCAACACCCACCACCGCGCGGCCCTGATCGAGCACGAGATCGGCAACGGCCGGCGGTTCGGCGCGCGGATCCACTACATCCACGAGCCGCTGCTCCTCGGCACCGGCGGCGGTCTCAAGCACGCGCTGCCGCTGCTCGACCCGGACGGTCGCGACGAGCCGTTCCTGTCGATCAACGGCAAGCTGATCTTCGATCTCGACGTCACCGCGCTGGTCGCCGCCTACCGGGCCGCCGCCCAGGCCGCCGGCGACCTCCTCGGCATGATGGTGGTGCGCCGCGTGCCCGACGCGCGCGACTGGGGCGCCGTGCAGGTCCGGGTCGACGATCGCGGGCCGTACGTCGCCGACATCCTCGGCGACGGCGAGCACATGTTCTGCGGCGCCCACGTTACGCGGCCGTCGGTGATGGCGCGACTGCCCGACGGCGAGGCCGACTCGATCCGTCAGGGCTACCTGCCGTGGCTGCGCGCCGGCGAGCGGGTCGCGGCCTACGAGCACCAGGACGGCTACTTCGCCGAGCACTCCACGCCGGAGCGCTACCTCGCGTCGAACTGGGCGCTGCTCGGCGGCGCCGCGCTGCGCCACCCGCCGAGCAAGCTGTCCGGCATCGATCCGACCGCGCGGATCCACCCCGACGTGACGATCGTCGAGCCGGTGAAGATCGGCGCGGAGGCCGTGGTCGGCCCCGGCCCCGCGGGCGCACCGACGATCGGCCCAAACGCGGTGATCGGCGACGGCGCGATCGTCCGCGCGTCGATCGCGAACACGGTGGTCTGGGCCGGCGCGGTGGTCGACGTGCCACCCGGCGACCCGGTGGTGACCGGCGAGGCGGCGTCCGGCGGTCCCTTGACGTGAGGCCGCTACGGGCAGCCGTCGGCCGGCAGCCGGGCCGCGGCTTCGATGCACTGCTTGACGATCGCGCGCACGCTCTGCTGGGTCTGCCGCACGTCGCGCCGGCTGGTGTCCTCGGTCGCGGCGACCTCGAGATCGACCTGGATCGCGTCGGGATACGCCCGCGCGACGCTGCACGTCTGCTTCATCGCCGGCAGCTTCTCGGCGCAGGCGCACACCTTGTCGACGTAGGCCTGGCAGGCATCGCGGGCGCGCTTGGCCTCGCTCGCCGGCATCGCGGGTTTCGGGGGCGGCGGGGGCGGGGCCGCGTCTCGCTTGCACCCCGCGCACAGCGCGAGCACCACCAGCCACCTCATGCGGCCTCGACGCGGGCGAGCACGACCGAGATGTTGTCGACGCCGCCTTCCTCGTTCGCCGCGGCGATCAGGCGATCCACCGCGCGATCGAGGTCGCGCTCGACCATGAGGATGTGGAGCATCTGATCGTCCTTGACCATACCGGTCAAACCGTCCGAGCAAAGCAGGTACGTATCGCCGACGTGCGGCTTCTCGGTCAGGATGTCGACCTGGACGCTCTCCTTCATCCCGAGCGCCCGGACGATCACGTTCTTGTGCGGCCAGTTCTCGGCCTCCTCGGGCGTGACCCGCTTCATCCGGATGTAGTCGTTGATCAGCGAGTGGTCCTCGGTCAGCTGGGTCATCTCGGTGCCGCGGGCGCGGTAGCACCGGCTGTCGCCGACGTGACCGACGATCAGAGAATCATCGAGGAAGTAGACCCCGACGCAGGTCGTGCCCATGCCCTTGAGCCGCGGCTCGCGCTGCGACCGCTCCCAGATCTCGAGGTTGGCCAGCATGATGCCGGTGACCATCCGGTTGACGTGGGTCCGCAAGTCGCGGTCGACCTTGTAGGGCCAGGTCAGCGTCTGCTGCCGCCCGGTCTCGAGGAAGTGGTCGGTGATCAGCTCGACCGCGAGCCGGCTCGCGACCTCTCCGGAAGCGTGTCCGCCCATACCATCGGCGACGATGGCGAGCCGCTCGTTGTCCGGGAGCGAGATCGAGTCCTCGTTGTGGTCGCGCTTGCGGCCGATGTTCGTCGCGCCGGCGAACCGCACTCGTGCACCATCGAGCGGAAACGAGGTGCTCATCCGCGTCCCACTCTATCAGAGCCGCGCGCCCGACCGCTCGGTTCACGCTGCGCCGAATCGCGGCGCGCACCCCGGCGCGGCCGGCGCCTTGTGGGGACAGGGCGTTGACGGAAGCCTGCCGGCCTTCCATCCTGTAGCAAACGATGTGGGGCTACGCCGAGGGAAACACCACCATCGTCGGGATCGTCGTCGTGGTCATCGTCGCCGCGGCGCTCGGCTACGTCGCGCGGCGGCTGTGGCGCCGGGGCCGGTGACGTGGCCGAGCTCGCGCGCGGCAGCGTCGCCGATCGGCCGTGGGGCCGGACGTTCGCGACCCTGGGGCTGCGCGGCCTCACCGGGCAGCTGAGCGTCAGCGCGGACGGCAAGCGGTTCCTGGTCGCGTTCGATCAGGGCGCGGTGGTCGCGGCGACCTCGCCGCTGACCTCGGACGCCACGGTGCGGGTCGCGCTGACCAGCCACCTGGTGTCGTCGTCGCAAGTTCCCGAGATCGCGCGGCGCCTGGCCGCCGCTCCCGAGCGCGACGACGTCGACGTGATCGCCGAGCTCGCGCGCCTGGGGCCCGAGCACGCGCTGCGGCTGCGGCGCCGGGTGATCGCCCAGCGCGCCGCCCGCACGTTCTCGATCAACCAGGGCGAGTTCGTGGTCACCGATCACACCGAGCTGGCGATCCTCGCCGGCTGCGAGCTCGACGTCCGCGCGCTGGTCTACATGGGGGCGCGGACCAACCTGTCCGAGCTCCGGCTGTCCGCCGAGCTCGACCGACTCGGCGCATGGTTCCGGCTCAAGCCCGGGGCCGACGACGACCTGCCGCAGTTCGGGTTCAGCGATGTCGAGCAGCCGGTGGTCGAGCGGCTGCGCGACGGCGGCACGCTCGCCGAGATCGAGGACTTCGCGACCAGCTTCGTCGACGGCCGCACCGTGCGCGCGGTGATCTACGCGCTGGCCGCGTGCGGCGCGTGCGAGCTCGAGCGGGCGGCGGGACAGCCGCACACGCGGCTGCCGACGCGCCCCGGGTCGCCGACGCCCGCGCCGCCGGACCAGACCCAGCCGCTGCCGCGCACGATGACCCAGCCGCTGCCCCGCGTGGCGACCCCGCCGCGCACCGGGACGCTGCCGCTGCCGCCCGTCGGGGCACCGCCGCCGGCGCCCGAACCGTCGCGGGCGCAGCGGCCGAGCCCGAGCGCGCCGCGCGATCCGGAGCCGCCGGTCCAGAGCAAGACCACGACCCGGGTCGCGACCGTTCCCCCGCCGCCCCGACCGGCGCCGCTGGCGAGCGGCTCCGACACGCTCCGCCCACCCGCCGAGGTCTTCGATGCGCCGACGTGGCGCGATGCCGACGACGGGCTGCCGCCGATCGCGGACCGGCCTCGGCCCGACGCGCCTGGCGCCGCGCCGCGCCGCGCCGACGTCGCGCCTGGGCGCGAAGCCGCGCACGATCCGGTGCGCCGGCCCGAGGACGACACCGCGGGGCGGGGCTCGATCCGCGCGCCGCGCGCCGCCACGCAGGACCCGGGGTCAGAGACGAGCGGGCGGGCGCGCCCGCCCAGTGGCAACCTGGCGCGACGCGAGAGCTCGAGCGAGGCGATCCGGCTGCCGGGCGAGGACGCCGCGCAGCGGAACAGCGCGAGCGCGGCCAACCCGCCGCCGGACGAGGATGCGCTCCGACGCGAGGGCTTGAGCGGGTCGAGCGGGTCGAGCGGGCGGGCGCGCAAGGAGACGCTGGGGCGCGAGGGGCTGAGCGGGTCGATCCGCTTGCCGGACGAGGAGACGCTCGGACGCGAGGGGCTGAGCGGGTCGAGCGGGCGGGCGCGCAAGGAGACGCTGGGACGCGAGGGCTCGAGCGCGGAGATCCGCTTGCCGCGCTTGCCGGACGACGACGCAGGCGGACGCGAGGGCCTGAGTGGGTCGAGCGGGTCGAGCGGGCGGGCGCGCAAGGAGACGCTGGGACGCGAGGGCTCGAGCGCGGAGATCGGCTTGCCCCGCTTGCCGGGCGCGGCCGGACGCGAGGGGCTGACTGGGTCGAGCGGGTCGAGCGGACGGTTGCGCAAGGAGACGCTGGGACGCGAGGGCTCGAGCGCGGAGATCGGCTTGCCCCGCTTGCCGGAGGAGGAGACGCTCGGACGCGAGGGCTTGAGCGGGTCGAGCGGGTCGAGCGGGCGGTTGCGCAAGGAAACGCCGGGACACGAGGGCTCGAGCGTGGAGCCCCGCTTGCCGGGCGAGGCCGCGCCCGGACGCGAGGGCCTGAGTGGGTCGAGCGGGTCGAGCGGGCGGTCACGCAAGGAGACGCTGGGACGCGAGGGCTCGAGCGCGGAGATCCGCTTGCCCCATGACGACGCAGCACGGCGGAACGCGAGCGGGGTGATCGCGCTACCCGGCGACGACGCATTCCGGCGCGAAGGTTCGAGCGCGGCGCTCCGGTTGCTGCGCGAGGACGCGCTCGCACGTGACGGGTCGAGCGGAGCGCTCCGGTTGCCGGGCGAGGACGCGCTCGGGGGCGAGGGTTCCAGCGGAGGGATCCCGTTGCCGGGCGAGGACGCGCTCGGGGGCGAGGGTTCCAGCGGGGTGTTTGCCATGCCGGCGGACGCCGGACCGCGCGCCGGCGCGCGGGGCTCGAGCGACGAGGGCCGCCGCCGGCAGAGCTCGAACCCGGGGCTGCGCCGCCCGCTCGATGCCGAGTCGGGTCCGGGCGTCGTGGTCCGGCGGGTCTCGGCGTCGCGACCCGCGCCGGTGCGCCAGGTCGCGCGCGTCGACTCGCCGCAGTCGCACGAGGTCAAGGCGCTGATCGCCCAGCGGCTCAAGCTCCTCGATCAGGGCGCCGATCACTTCCAGCTGCTCGGCGTCGGCCACGACGTCCCGGCCGACGCGCTCCGCAAGGCGTACTTCGCGCTCGCGCGCCAGCTCCACCCCGATCGCCTGGCCGCGCTCGGGATCTCCGACGACGGCAAGCACGCGCAGCGGCTGTTCGCGCAGATCAATGCCGGGTTCGCGGTGCTGAGCGATCAGGGGCGTCGGTCGAGGTACCTCGACATCCTGCGGCGCGGCGGCGAGGCAGCGATCCGGGCCGAGCAGGCGCGCGCGGAGGACCTGGCGCGGCGGATCCTCGACGCCGAGGAGGCGTTCCGCCGCGGCGAGCTCGCGCTGCGCCGCGATCAGCCGGGGGCCGCGGTCGCCGAGCTCGAGCGCGCCGTCCAGCTCAACCCCGACGAGACCGACTACCACGCGGCGCTCGCGTGGTCGCGGTTCTGCGCCGCGCCCGACAAGCCGGTGATCGCCGCGGCGACCCGGACCGCGCTCGAGCGCGCGATCCAGCGCGCGCCGCGTGCGGTCACCGCGCGGTTCTACCTCGGCCGAGTCGAGCGCATGCTCGGCCGCGACGAGGACGCGCTTCGCCATTTCCGCGACGTGCTCGCGTCGGCACCCGGGCACGCCGAGGCCGCGAGCGAGGTCCGCGCGCTCGAGTCGCGGCGTCCCGACGGCGACAAGCCGCGGGGCCTGTTCGGCCGCCCGAAGCGCTGAGGCCGCGGGCTCGAGTCGCGGCGCGCCGATGGCGACAAGCCGCGGGCCTGTTCGGCCGCGCGAAGCGCTGAAGCCGCGTGCTCGGCGGGCGCGCGCGCCGAGGGCGACGTGCTCGCGTCGGCGCCCGGGCACGCCGAGGCCGCGAGCGAGGTCCGCGGGCTCGAGTCGCGGCGCGCCGATGGCGACAAGCCGCGGGGCCTGTTCGGCCGCCCGAAGCGTTGAGGCCGCACGCTCGGCGGGCCGCGCTGGCCCGGCGGGTTCGGCGGCGGGCCGCCGGCGTCAGCCGTCGTCGTCGTCGTGGTCGTCGGGCGGTTCGGCGGCCGCGAGTGCGTCGCGCCAGCTATCGATCGTCTGGCCGAGCGCGATGGCGTCGCCGCCGGCGAGCGTGACCGCGGCGTGCTTCTTCCAGGCTTCGCGCACCCGCTGCAGCCGGATCAGCGCGAGCTTCGCCGGCTTCCAGCCGCCGTCCGGGGCGCGCTCCTGGTAGGCGATCGCGACGGTGGCCCAGGCCCCGCGCTCCCAGACCCGGCGGTGCAGCGTCCGGCGGACCTCCTCGCCATCGACCTCGAGGTCGTAGGTGACGT
>DASWRS010000431.1:0-28922 GCA_036403075.1 Kofleriaceae bacterium | reverse complement strand
GAGTGGTCCTCGGCGATGTTGTCGCGGTTGGCGTCGGCGAACTTCTTGATCAGCTTGGGGTCGTCGGCGTCGACCCAGCGCGCGACCTCGAACGAGGTGGCCTCGAAGTGGCAGGGCAGGTCGTACTCCGAGCGGATCCGGTCGGCGAGAACCTCGAACTGCAGGGCGCCGACCACGCCGACGACGAAGTCCGAGCCGAGGAACATCTTGAACACCTGGGCGCCGCCCTCCTCGGCGATCTGCTCGAGCGCGCGGCCCAGGTGTTTGGCCTTCATCGGATCGTCGGCGCGGACCCGGCGCAGGAACTCGGGGGCGAAGCTCGGGATGCCGGTGAAATGCAGGGTCTCGCCCTCGGTGAGTGCGTCGCCGATCCGCAGGGTGCCGTGGTTGGGGATGCCGATGATGTCGCCGGCCCAGGCCTCCTCGGCGAGCTCGCGCTCGTTGGCCTGGAACAGCATCGCGTTGTGGACGCCGAGCGACTTGCCGGTCCGCGGCACGGTGAGCTTCATGCCGCGGGTGAAGTGGCCCGAGGCGAGGCGCACAAACGCGATGCGATCGCGGTGCTTGGGATCCATGTTCGCCTGAATCTTGAAGACGAAGCCGGCGACGTTCGGATCTGTGGGCGCGACCGGGTGCTCGAGGGCGGGCTGGGAGCGCGGCGGCGGTGCGAGCCGGGCCAGGCCGGCGAGCAGCTCGCGGACGCCGAAGTTGTTGACCGCGCTGCCGAAGAACACCGGGCTCAGGTGGCCGGCGCGGTACGACTCGAGGTCGAACGCCGGACACAGCCCGCGCACCATCGCGACGTCCTCGCGCAGCTTGGCGACCGCGCTGTCGGGCAGGAGCTGGTCGAGCCTGGGATCGGCGAGGCCGGACACCGTGATGCCCTCCTGGAGGTACTCGCCGCGGGTGCGCTCCATCAGGATCAGCTGATCGGCGAACAGGTCGTAGCAGCCGCGGAACTCGCGGCCCATGCCGATCGGCCAGCTCGCCGGCGAGACCTCGAGCTGCAGGTCATGGGCGATCTCGTCGAGCAGCTCGAACGGATCGCGGCCCTCGCGGTCGAGCTTGTTGATGAACGTGGTGATCGGCACGTCGCGCAGCCGGCAGACCTCGAACAGCTTGCGGGTCTGGGCCTCGATGCCCTTGGCGGCGTCGATCACCATGACCGCCGAGTCGACCGCGGTCAGCGTGCGGTACGTGTCCTCGCTGAAGTCCTCGTGGCCGGGGGTGTCGAGCAGGTTGAAGGTGCAGCCGCTGAAGTCGAAGGTCATGACCGACGTGGTCACCGAGATGCCGCGCTCGCGCTCGACCTTCATCCAGTCGCTGCGGGCGCGCCGCCGGTCGCCGCGCGCCTTGACCGCGCCGGCGAGCTGGATCGCGCCGCCGAACAGCAGCAGCTTCTCGGTCAGCGTGGTCTTGCCGGCGTCGGGGTGGGCGATGATCGCGAACGTCCGCCGCTTGGCGATCTGCGCCGGTAACTCGGGCGTCGACATGACGGCGCAATCTACGGTGTGCGCACGGTCCGCGCAACCTGGACAGCAGCCTCGGCTCTGGACCGCGCACGATGTCACCAGGCGGCACGTTCGCCGGTGGTTCGCGCGGCAAGACCCTGTATGCTGAACCGGTGAGACGGGTCGCGACCTGGACGACATTCGAAGGTGCCGTGGCGCAGGAGGTCCGGTACTGGCTGCGCCGCACCGTCGAGGAACGAATTTCCGGCATCGAGGTGATCCGGCGCGCCGGATGGAGTCTGTACGGTGGAGCTCCTATCCGAATGGCACGAGTTTCTTCGCGCTTTGAAGCGCCATGGCGTCCGGTTCCTGCTCGTCGGCGCTCACGCGCTGGCCGCGCACGGACGGCCGCGATACACGGGGGATCTCGACATCCTGGTCGATCCGACACCGGCAAACGCGCGACGCGTATCGGCCGCGATCGCTGAGTTCGGCTTCCACGAGACAGCGCGTGACTGGCGCTGGTTCGCGAAGCCGTATCACATCACCACGATGGGCCGGGTGCCGATGCGAATCGACGTGCTCACCAGCATCTCCGGCGTGAGCTTCCGCGCCGCCTGGCGAAACCGGATCGCGGCCTCGACGGTATTTGGCGAGGTGCCGGTCCTTGGACTCTCGGAGCTCCGCGCGAACAAGCTGGCGAGTGGGCGGCCCAAGGACCTCGCAGATCTCGCGATGCTCGACGAGCTGAAGCTTGCCAGAAAGCGAGTCAGGGCGAAGCCAGGTCACCGGCAGCCTTCTCGCGCGAAGCGCAAGGGCGCGGGTCCGCGGCACCGGAAGTGACATGCGGCTCCTCCTCACCGCTGCCTTCGTCGTGATCGCGATCGCCAGCGCGGTGGTGCTCGGCGACCGCGCGCGGCGGTGGAACGACGAGCTCGCGCTGGCGGCGCCGCCGATCGCGAGCGCGCCGGCGCCGCCGGGGGGCGTCGACGATCCGCGGACGCCGCGGCTGACCGGCCGCGTGGTGCTGATCGTGATCGATGGGCTCGGCGCCGACGAGGCGCGGCTGCCGTACCTCGACGAGCTGCGACGGCGCGGGGTGGCGGCGACGGCGCGGGTGCCGTACCCGACGATCTCGCGGCCGAACTACGTGACGATCTTGACCGGAGTTCCGCCGCGCGACAGCGGAGTGCGGGCCAACCGCGTGGTGGCGCCGGTCGCGGTCGACACGGTGATGGACCGGGTGCGCGCGGCGGGGCTCGGCGTGGCGACGGCGAGCGACTTCGGCAGCCTGGGGTCGCTGTTCCTGCGCCACACGGAGTCGATCACCGGCGTCGACTGGGTCGAGCGCGGCTCGCGGATCGCGCCGCCCGAGCCGATCGCGTGGCCGTTCGACGACGCGCGCCGGGTCGGCTCGCTCGATGCGCTCGGGGCCGAGCTCGCCGAGCTGGTGACCGGCGACGCCGCGTTCGTCCCGGTGCTGGTGCTCGATGTCGATCGCGCGGGGCACGCGGCGGGGGTCGGCGAGGCGTACCGGGGGGCCGCCGCCGCCGTCGACCGGATGCTGCGCAAGGCGCTCGGCTGGATCGATCTCGGGCACGACACGGTGATCGTCACTGCCGACCACGGCCACGTGGCGCCCGGCGGGCACGGCGGCGTCGAGCGCGAGGTGTCCAACGTGCCGCTGGTGCTCGCCGGCAAGGGCGTGGTGCCCGGGGCGGTCGCGCGCGAGGCCCGGCTGATCGACGTCGCGCCGACGGTCGCGGCGCTGCTCGGTGTGCCGGCGCCGCGTCACGCCGAGGGCCGCGCGCTGGTCGAGCTGTTGCAGCTCGCGCCCGACGATGCGGCGCGGCGCGCTGCGACCGACGAGGCGCGCGGCCTGCGGCTCGCCGGGGTGGTCGCAGCCGCGCGCGCGGCGGAGCCCCGGCCGGTGCCGGCCCGCCTGGGGCTGCTCGCGCTCGGGCTGGCGATCGCCGCCGGGCTGGCGCGCGTGGCGCGGCGGCGCGGCGCGCTCGTGGTCACGCCGGCCGCGCTCGCCGGGGCGATCGGCTTCGTGGTGGTGCTGGTCGCGGTGGTGATCATCACGCGCGGCCGGATGTCGCCGTCGTACGTGCCGAGCCAGGCGCGGCTCGATCAGCTCGGCGCGGTGGCGGTCGCCGCCGCGGTCGTCGTCCAGGTGATCGCGAGCTGGCGCGTGGTGCGCCGGGCACCTGATCGGCTCGCGGCGGCCAGCGGGCTGGCGCTGGTCGGCCTCGGCCTGGCACTCGCGACCGTGACGCTGGTCCGGGCGTGGTTCTCGCCGCCGTACCTCGAGGTGCCGCCGCCGTTCTGGATGGTGGCGGTCCCGGCGCTCGACGTCGCCGCCGCGGCGTGTGCGGCGGCCGTCGCGCTGACGCTCGGGCTCGCGGCCGTCCGCCGCGGCGCGGCGCCGCGCGCCGTCGACCGGCGGCGCTGAGGCCCGCGTCCGCGTCCGCGCTGCGTTGCGTTGCGGGCCCCCGACGGGCGGCGCTGAGGCCCGCGTCCGCGCGCCGTCGACCGGCGGCGCTGAGGCCCGCGACCGCGCTGCGGTGCGCGCCCCGACGGGAGGCGCTGAGGCCCGCGTCCGAGTCCGCGCTGCGTTGCGCGCCCCCGACGGGAGGCGCTGAGGCCTGCGTCCGCGCTCGAGCTGCGGGCCGCTACTCGAGCTGCAGGCCGCAGTCCGAGCACGCGCCGTCGACCAGCGCGGCTGCGGTGCCGCACGCCGGGCACGGCAGGTGCTCGGCGTCGGCCGCGATGGCGATCTCGACCGGCGCGAGGCCCTCGCGCTCCAGGCCGTCGCGCCAGTCCGAGCGCAGCAGCGCCGCGAGCCGCGGAATCTCATCCTCCTCGACCAGGAGGTGCGTCCGGGTCCCTCAACCCTTGGCCTTGCCGGCGGCGGGCGGGCAGCCGATCAGGGCGGGGATGCCCTCGGCCAGGCAGCGCTCGCGCAGCGCCTTCATCTCGGGGATCGAGCCGGCCATCGCCGGGACCAGCGGCAGTCCGTCGAGCAGCTCCTCGGCCTCGGCGGCGGTCAGCGGCGAGGCGGCCGGCTCGCCGGTCGGGGACAGGTCATCGGCCTGGACGGTCAGGCGGGGCATCCGCCAAGGCTACGGCAATCAGGCCTCGGCTCCAACCCGCCAGCCACCCGAGAAGCGGCCGGAGAAGCGGCCGGAGAACGGCCCGGGAAGCGGCCCGGGAAGCGGCCCGAGAAGCGGCCCGGGAAGCGGCCGGGAAGCGGCCGGGAAGCGGCGCGCGAACGCCGGGAAGCGGCCGGAGAAGCGGCTCGAGAAGCGCCGGAGAAGCGGCCGGAGAACCGGCGCGCGAACGGCCGGAGAAGCGGCTCGAGAACCGGCCCGAGAAGCGGCTGAGAACCGGCCGGAGAAGCGGCCCGAGAACCGGCCGGAGAACCGCCGAGAAAGCGCCGGAAGCTGTCATGATCCGGACCGGTAGACCGGACCTGCAGGACCGCCGTTAAGGAGTGACACGTGAAGAACTGGAAGCGCGCGCTCGTGGTGTGTGGGGTCGTCGGCCTCCTGGCCTTGCTGGTCCCGTTCTCCGGGCGCTCGCTCTTGCTCGACGACTTCCGGGCCGACCGGCTCGCGGCGCTGGTCCACGCGGCGATCTTCGTCCTGCCGCTGGCGATGGGCGCGATCGGGCTGGCGCGGCCGCCGATGCAGGCGTGGCAGTCCGGGGTCGCGCTCGCCGGCTGCGTGCTCGGCGTGGTGCGGTTCCATCTCTGGGAGCTCGTGCTGCACCTGGGGAGCACCGGCGTGTCGGGAGCCCTGCTGGCGGCGGCGCTCGTCGTCGGCATGGTGGCCTCGGTCGCGACCCTGGTCCGCCCGGAACCGTGAACGCCCCGTGACGCGCTATTTCTTGAAGAACTTGTCGAACGCCCGCCGCATCGCGCCGCCCTTCTTGGGCGCCTGATATCCGTCGTTGGAGTACGCGATCCGCGCCGACGGATCGATGCCGTAGGCGATGTAGAGCGACAGCAGATCGTGGACCATCGCCGAGATCCCGGTGGTCCGCAGGTCGTACGACAGGCAGTAGCTGTCGGGCTTGTTGCGGATCATCGCCTTGGCGATGATCATCATGATCATCGGATCGATCAGCTCGCCGTTGCCGTCGAGGTAGTGCTTGTAGCTGAAGAACCGGTCCTCGGGCGCGAGCTCGGCGGCGCCCTGGCCCTCGGGCTTGGGCGCGCGCATGTTCTGGATCGTGCGGTACTCGTGCTCGATGTACGCGGCGATCGAGTTGTTCTCGTCGCGCTTCTCGTACTCGACGAACTTGCGGAACGCGTCGAACAGGTTCTTGGGGTTGGCGTAGGCGCCCGAGATCAGATAGTAGAACACCGCGCCGAGCGAGTAGATGTCGGCGGGCCGGCCGACGCTCTTGACCACGCGGCCGCGCACGTTGGTCTCGCTGGGCTCGGCGAACGGTCGGTTCAAGAGCAGCTTCTTGCGCGTGCGGTCGGCGGCGGCGATCGAGTACATCTCGTTGCGGTTGAACAGCGCGAACGAGTCGTTCTCGTAGATGTCGATGTAGAAGTCCTCGAAGAACTCGACCTCGGGCGAGCCCTGGGTGCAGTTGACCAGGAGCTCGAACGTGTTGGTCTCCTGCTCGGGGCTCTGGAAGTACAGCGTGCCCGGCACGGCCTGGAACCGGGTCATCGACACGTCGAGGTCCGGATCGGCGACCTTGCCGACGTTGAAGTCGGCGAGCTTGATCTTCATCTGCGAGCCGCGCAGGTTCGGATCGGGCAGCTTGACCAGGATGTTGGCGGGCTTGATGTCGCGGTGGCAGGTGTCGCGGACCAGGTGCGAGAACTCGACCGCGGTCGCGACCGGGACGACGTACTCGAGCACGCGGAAGATCCGCTCGCGCAGCGGCACGGCGAGCAGGTCGTCGCGGCGGCGCTTCTGGCGCGCGCCCTTGAGCCGCTCCTCGAGCGACATGTCGAGCAGCTCGAGGACCATGAAGTCGTTCTCGACCCGGTCGCGGATCATCGGCGGGACGAACCCGGCGCTGTCGCCCTCGCCCGAGCCGAGCAGCTCGACGATGTTGGGATGACCCTGGACGCGCTCCAGGATCTCCTTCTCCATCTGGAACCGCATCTGGTCCTCGGGGCTGACCCCGCGCTGCAGCGCCTTGATCGCGACCGGCCGGCGCAGCGTGGTCTTGGACTCGACCCAGCGCTCCTCGCCGAGATAGCACTTGGCGAACCGGCCCGAGCCGAGCTCGATCGGCAGGCCGGTCTCGTCGACCACGAACGCGTAGATCCGGCTGCGCGATACGTACGGGGTCGGCTGGGCGATCACGCCCGAGACCTGCGCCTGCGGCGGGCCGGGCATCGCGGTCATGGTCATGCCGCCGTTGTGGCCGGCCGTGTGCCCGGGGCCGTGCGACGGATGCGCCGGCGGGCCCATCGCGGGGTTGCCCGGGCCGGCCAGCCCGGGGTTGGTGCCGTACTGCTGGCCCGACGGCGCGCCGATGTGAGACAGCGACGGCGACGGCGACGCGAACGGGCCGGGCGCCTGCTGGGCCACGGCGACGTGGACGCCGGCCTGCCGGGCCGCTTGCATCGGAACCTGCGCGCTGGGGATCTGGTTGATCGACGTCGGGTCGCCCTCGAAGTCGGCGTAGTCCTCGGAGAGCAGCGGCACCGCAGGCGCCTGCTTGCGCGAAGGACTGCCCGGCGGGCTCGAAGGCGGGGGATGGGACATGCGGGCACTCAGCCTCGGCGCGACTTGGGAATCGGCCGGCCGCGAGTGTAGACGAAGTATGCTTCGGATCCTGGTCCAAAGTCGAACAGGATCGCGTCGATGCAGTCGTCCGCGGACACCGAGACGAGCTCGGCGCCGAGCGGAAACACCGTCTGGCCGACGCCGGTGGTGCCGGTGGCGACCCGGATGTGACCGATCTCCTGTGCGCGCGGCGTGACCAGCGCAACATCGCTCGCCTGCTCGATCTGCACCGCCGGGGACGGGCGGCCGCCGAGCGGCGCGACGAAGCAGGTCAGGCCCTTCAGGTGCAACATGCGCGCGCCCGTCGGGCCGGACATGAAGGTCACCCGGACCTTACTATTGTGACTGCCAATCAGATCAGCCACCTGGTTGGGTGCATGGAGGTAATGCACCCGGCGGTCGCCGACGATCTGCGGCAGATCCGACAGCGGCAGGCGGTGCGGCACGCCCTGCGGGATCGCGACCGCGGTCATCCACGGCGGCACGATCGGCGGCGGCACCCAGCTGGCGGGCGGCGCCGCCGGTGCGGCGAGCGGCTGCAGCGGCGGGGTCGACTCGGGCGCCCGGGGCAGCGGCGCCGGCACGGCGGGCGGTGCCGCAACCGGCTGCGGTGGCGCGGGCGGTGGCGGCGTGGGCGGCGGCGGCGGCGCGGGCTCGGCAGGCCGCGGCGGCTCGGCGGGCTCGAGCGCGGCGGCGAGCTGCTGCGCGAGCTCCTCGATCCGGGCGAGCCGGCTCTTGGGATCGAACGCCAGGGCCCGCGACAGCACCGCGATCACCGGGGCCGGCACGGCGAGCGGCCGCAGCGCGTCGCCGACCAGGTCCTCGGCGTGGCGGCGCTTGCGGTAGCCGGCGTAGACATCCTCGTCGGCGAAGATCGCCTTGCCCGACAGCATGTAGACCGCGACGCAGGCCAGCGAGTAGATGTCGGTCGCCGGGCTGACCGGCTGACCGGCGAGCTGCTCGGGCGCCGCCCAGCTCGGCGAGTACATCGCGAGCTTCTGGCCGGCGACGATCGCGGTGTCCTCGGCGCGCTGCTGCTTGTTGTCGTCGTCGGCGCTCCACTTGGCGATCCCGAAGTCGGCGAGCTTGGGCAGCTTGCTGGTGCCGACCGCGCCGAACAGGATGTTCTGGGGCTTGATGTCGCGGTGCACGATGCCCAGGCCGTGGGCCTCACCGAGCGCGAGGCACATCGCGTGGACCACGCGCGCGGTCTCGGCGAGCGACTGCTGGCCCTGCTCGCGGACCACGTTGGACAGCGTGCCGCCGTTCATGTACTCGCAGACCTGCAGCGGCATGCCCTCGGCGTCCTTGGGGCCGAGGTGACCGAAGTCGTAGATCCGCAGCGTGTTGGGATGGGTCAGCCGCGACAGCGCGAACGCCTCCTGTACGAAGTGCTCGTAGCTGGTGCGACCGACGCCGGAGTTGCCGCCCAGGCCCGAGAACACCTTGATGCAGACCGGGCGGGACAGCCGCTCGTCCTGGCCGCGAAACACCACGCTGTGGCCGCCCGATGCGATCTGCTCGACGATGCGGTAGCGGTCGAGGACGACGTCGCCGATCTTCACGGCCGGCAGTGGCGGCTCGGCTCCTCTGGGCGCCTTCGGAGCGGTCCCCATCTGCCGGAAATGGTACCTCGAAACCGCCGGGGTCGTCGGCCCATGCTATCTGGGTTCTCTGTGACCGTCCGCCACGCCGCCCTGTCGATCGGCGCCGTGCTGGTGCTCGGTCTGGGCGTGTACCTGTTCGTCGAGGTTCGCTCGTCGCTGGTGTCGCCCGCGGCCGCGCCGGCCCAGACCGGCGAGCCGGGCGAGCCGCTCGCCACCCGCGCCCGCGCCGCGCAGCCGACCCGGCCGCTGGCCGCGCAGCCGCCGTCCGCCGCGGAGGTCCGCGCCGCCGCCGCACCGGCGCGACCGGCCGCGCCGCCGGGACCGTCCGCGCCGCCGCCAGGGCCCGCGCTGTCGGGCAGCGCCGCCGCGGAGCCCGAGCTCGCCGGCGCCCGGCTCGAGGCTGCGATGGCCGAGGCCAACAAGGCGTACGACCGCGGCGACTACGACGATGCCAAGGCGCTCGCGCAGCGGATGCTCGCCCGCGACCCGAACAACGTCCGCATGCTGCGCATCGTGGTGTCGGCCTCGTGCATCGATGGCGACGCCGCCGCCGCGCTGGCCAGCTACGCCAAGCTGCCGCCCGGCGATCAGGCGCAGATGCGGACACGCTGTGCGCGCTACGGCGTCGCGTTTCCCGACAAGCCATGAGCCGGACGTGATCCGCGCGTGATCCCGGCGGCGGTGTGCGTGAGGGCTCGATCGCACGCTGCGCCGGGCCCGACAGGGACGACCGCGCCGACCCGGCCGATGTCCACAGACCGCTGGGAACGGGCCGATGTCAACGACCCCGGCGCTGGACGCTCCGGGTGGCAGGCACTATGGTACGCGCATCGTTTAGCAAGGACACGTGAATGACGAGTCTGGTCGAGATCCTCGGCAAGCAGCCGGTTCGCCCGCATGTGATCGATGATTGCGTCGAGTTGATCGACGCCCAGGTCAAGCAGAAGGGCATCGTCATCAAGGGTGCGTACGCCACCATCAAGGCGATCAAGAAGCGCTTCGTGCCCGAGGTGGTCGACACCATGCTCGATGAGTGGCTCGGCAAGCTCCAGCCGCACCACGACCGCTGGTCGGCGAGCAAGACCTCGTCGTTCTCCGACTTCCTGGTCGCCCGCAGCGATGAGGTCGCCGAGGACCTCCTGTCGGTGACCGACGGCCGCGCGGCCCGGACCTCCCATACCACCGCCAAGAAGATGTACGGCCGGATGCGCGAGGGTGCGAAGAAGAACGTGATCGAGGCGATCCCGGCGCTCGCGACGCTGATCGAGAAGCACATGAAGAGCGCTCCGCAGCAGCCCGCGGTCACGGCCTAGGCCGGGCCGATATTTTCAGCCAGCCCCGGCGCGGCGCCGGCCGGCTGTGCTGCGCGCCACGGCTGGCCGCCGCTGCGGGCCGGCGACTGCTGCCGGTGACTGCTGCCGGTTACTGCTGATCGAGCAGATAGACCATCAGGTAACCCTCGGCGGTGCGCCGGGGGCCCGGGGAGTTCGACATCAGGCGGAAGTCCGCGGCGAGCTGGCGGCGCTGATAGCTGCGGTAGAGCGCCATCGGATCGATCTCGTGGCGGTGCTCGAGCTCCTCGATCTGGCGACCGAGGACCTCGGCGGCCCACGCCGGGCTGACCGCCGAGAGGTGCTGCTGCTGCATCGCGCGGCGCAGCGTGGCGAGCTCCTCGCTGGTCATGTTGAACAGGAACTCCTCGAACGCGGCGCTCTCGTCGGCGCTCATGCCCTCGCGGCCGAAGAACTCGAGGACCTCGGGGCTGCAGTCCTCGGTGACCAGCCGGAACGTCTCGGTGGCGCCGAGCAGCGTGCCGTACGCGCTGTTGATCCGGTTGCGGGCGTGCCACGCCGACTCGAGCAGCGGCGCGAAGTCGTCGATCTCGAGGGCGGCATCGTCCCACACGGTGATCAGTTGATCCGCCGCGCGCTGCTTGGTCCGGCGGCTGACGTCGGGCTTGCGGAGCAGCGCCAGGAACAGCTCCTCGGCGAGCAGGGTGTAGATCGACTGCGCCAGCTCCTCGCGCAGGTCGTGCGTCATGCGCACCGAGCCGGCGACATCGCCGAGCACCGATGTCGCCTTCACGAAGCCACGCAGGAAGTTGATCTTGGTGAGCAGATAGGTGCGCGACTGCGTCGCCTTGAGCGGCAGTGCGAGGTCGCCCGACAGACCGTCGATCGTGCACAGGTGTTCGATCAGCGTCGACTCGGTGCGGGCCTCGCCACCGAGCGCGGTCGGCCGGCGCAGCGGCCGCTGGCGATCGAGCAGGTCCGACGTCGCCTTGAGCTCGGCGATGAGCCCCTGGAGCACCTGGGCGTCGGCCGGCGAGTGGGCCCCGACGGCGGTCATCGCCGCCTCGATCAGCTCGGTCTCATGTCGGTCGAGCACCTTGACACCGAGGGCTTGCACGGCCTGGGCCGCCGCCAGCCCCGACAGGGTGGGCATGCCAGGCGAGGTGTTGGCGCGCGGGGCCGCCGGCAGCGCGGGTGCCGTCGAAGAGAGCGCAGGAGGCTCTGTGGGGTTGCGGCCTGGGTACGACACGGATGGTTACTTAGCTCGACGTGTTGGTGTCGGCGATGGGGCACTGTTCTCACAGCCGTTCGCGCCGCCGACGTACCACGAACCTGATTCCCAATGCCACAAGGGCTAGCACGAGGATGATGCCGATGAGCAAGTCAACGCGCTTGAGGGTTCCGGCAAAGGCCTCCCAGTTCGCACCGACGTAGTAGCCGAGCAGAATCAACGTGCCACCCCAGATCGTCGCACCCAGGAACGTCTGCAGGAAGAACCCGCGCAACGGCATCCGGGCGATCCCCGCGGGCACCGAGATCACGTGGCGGATCACGGGGAGGAACCGGCCGATCAAGATCGTCTTGTTGCCGTGCTTGGCAAAAAATGCTTCGGTTCGATCGATGTCGTGCTGACGGATCAGGAAGTACTTGCCGTACTTGCTGAGGAACGGCTTACCGCCGACGACGCCGATCCAGTAGCACAGGCCGGAGCCGAGCAGCGCCGCGCTCGTGTTGATGACCAGGATCACAGGTAGCGAAAACTCACCTTGCGACGCCATGTACCCGGCGAGCGGCATCACCAGCTCGGACGGGATCGGCACCAGCGTGCTCTCGAGGGTGATCAGCACGAAGATGCCGGGGTAACCGAAGGCCCGGACGATGTCCTCGACCCAGTGGGCGAACGCTTCGAGCACGAGAGGCTTTTACACCGAGAGGAACGAGAAGTAACGCTCCGGGAAGTCGTTGAACGCCATCTGCGCGCCGCACTCGGCGCAGGTCATCGCCGGCGCTGACAGCTCCGCTAGCGTCCGGGCATGGACGACGGCGTCGATCAACATTGCGTCCTCTTTACCACAGCCGTCGCAGGCGTAGGGTGCGAAGAACGACGTCACCCGCGGGCCCCGGGTGGCGATGATCATGTTGAGCTGGTGGATCACCGGCTCGGCGACGCGGCGCAGCTCGATCACGATGCCGCCGCGCTGGGCGGCGGCCTGCATCCGGATCCAGTCGCGGACCCCGAGCGAGTTGATGAACGTGACTCCGGCGAGGTCGAGCACCAGGCGCCCAGCGGTCGCGCGGTCGAGCAGCTCGGGCAGCCGCGCCGACTCGTCGATCGGTCCGGAGATCGCGAGCACGTCGCCTTGGGTTTCGATCAGGATCCGACCGCGCGACTTGGCCATGGGCTAGCGCTCCACGAAGACGTTGTAGGACGAGGCGGGCACGCGCTCGCCGGGGGGGTGGCGGACGTCGATCAGCGCGATCACCTCGGTGCGCTTGCCGGGCGCGAGGTTGAACACCAGGTGATCGCAGGACCGGTAGGCGAGCGCGATGCCCAGGCCCGCGCCCGCGCCGCCGTCCTTGACCTCGCTCGGCACCAGCGCGCGCAGGATGGTCTCGCGATCGAGGCTGCCGAACCGGTCGGTCACCTCGATCGCCAGGTAGCGGCCGTCGCAGCCCCAGCGCAGCGCGACCTGGTGGCGGACGTCGAGCTCGAGCTCACCGTCGCGCGCGAGGTCGGCGCGGTAGTGCGCGCCGAGGTCGTCGACCGGCGCGTTGTGGACCGCGTTGGACAGCAGCTCGTCGGTGACCAGCATCGCCATCGACGCGACCCGGGCGCTCTGGCCGCGCGCCCGGATCTGCTCGGCGAGATCGCTCACGATGTGCGCGCGCTGGCTCGCGCGGGTCAGGCCAGCCGCGCACAGCTCGGTGCCCCACAACAGGTACTTCTCGGCGCCGAACAGGTCGTCGCGGATCAGCTTCTGCGCCGTGATCGTCAGCTCCTCGCCGAGCACCGGCATCGGGTGGACCAGGAGGTTGGTCACCGCGGCCAGGCCGAGGATCCGCGGCGCCTGGGCGACCTGCACCGAGTCGACCAGCGTCATGCAGGCCTCGGTGCCGCGCGCCCGGGCGGCCGCGAGCAGGGCCTCGGCGCCGTCGGCCGAGGCGGCGCTGCCGTCGACCACGACCAGGACCGGCTGGAAGTGGCCGAGCAGCCGTGCACCCTGCTCGAGATCATCGGCGACGTCGACGCGATAGCCCGTGCTACCCAGGACCCGCTGCACGGTGCGCTGGGTCTTGCGATCAGGATGAACGATGAGGATCGACGAAGCCCCCAACCCGGCCACCAGCATACACGGACGGCGCGTCGGATGGCGCGCCGGAGGGGCGATCAACGTGTCCCGATACGCTGGTAGGCGCCGGCCAGCGCGCGGCCGAGCTGCTCGAGGTCACGGCCGGCGGTCGCCGGGTCGTCGATCGGGTCGCCGGCCGCGATCACGAACGCGACGCGGGCGTCGACCTCGACCGGCATCGCCGCCAGCCTCGCCGGGTGGCCGAGCGCGCGGGCCAGGCGGTCCTGGATCGCGCCGGCCCCCGGGGGTGGCGCGGTCGCCAGCTGCCGGGTGTCGTGGGCGAGCTGGAGGATCGACGGGGCGCCGAGCGGCACCGCGATCGCCTGGATGACCTCGGCGGTGAGCTGGTCGCCGTGGCCGCGCTCGCCGAGCGCCGCGCCCTCGTGGACCGCGAACCACACCGCGCGGTGGAACCGGCCGGCGAGGTACTGCATCGCCGCCTCGGCCGCGGCGGGGAGCTCGGCGGCGCGCTCGATCGCGGCGATCGCGGCGTCGAGCACCGGCCCGCGCGGCCGGGGCGGCAGGGACCCGCCGGGCGGACGCGGGTGGCCCGGGGCGCCCGGGGCGCGCAGCGGTGGCCGCGACACGGTGGCGGTGCGCGGCGGTGGCCGCGACACGGTGGCGGTGCGCGGAGGCTGGTAGATGCCGGTGCTGGTCCGCGGCAGCACGAGCGCCTCGTGCTGGCCGCTCTGCGACGGGTCGCGCGCGACCCGGGCGTCGTCGAGCTCGACCAGGGTCAGCGAGCCGAGGTGGTCGAGTGGATCGCCGATCACCGGGATCTGGCGGGTGCTGAGGTCGACCTCGATCGCGTCGTCCGCCGCAGCAGCAGCCGCCGCTGCAGCCGCCGCCGCAGCTGCAGCCGCACGCACGGGCGCCGCGCGCGGGGCGGGCGGGGCCGGGACGACGTCGTGCAGGATCGCGATCGGCCGGGTCGAGAGGTCGATCTCGATGCCGCCGTCCTCGGGTCGCGCGATCGCGGCGTACTCGAGCTCGACCAGCGCCTCGAGCTGGTGCGCCGGCGCGACCGCGATCAGGATCGGGCCGGCGACCACCGCGGCGATCGCGGCGCGCACCGCGGGGCCCGGATCGCGGACGCAGACGATCAGCTCGCCGGTGCCGGTCCGACCGATCGGCAGCGCGAGGTGCGCCCGCGCGATCGCCGCGGGCAGCAGGCGGGCCAGCGCCCGGTCGCGGCGCTCGAGGTGGCGCTGGAGCAACCCGGCCACGTCGTGCTGGCTGGCGAGCGCCCGCGCGGCGTGGTCGGGGTCGAGCTGGGCGCGCGCGATGAGCAGCGAGCAGATCCGCTGGCCCGTCCCGGGCTGCTCGGCGAGCGCGAGTGTGAGCGCGGCGGGGTCGACCCAGCGCTGCTCGACCAAGATCTGACCGATCCGCATGACGTGGACTGCTCGCGGCCGCGCCGGAGCGAGCTCCGATTGTGCCAGGCGTTGCATGCGTGCGGCAAACCGCGCCGCGGGCCGTGCGATGCAGCGCAGCCGGCCGGCGAGGTCGAGGCTGCGCGCGCGCGACGCACGGGTGCGCACGGCGCGGGCTGCAAATTTGCACGTGTGAGGTGCAGGGGAGGCCCGCAGGTTTTGCGCCCGGCGGATCCGATGCTCCGGATCCACCAGCGGGTCGCGCCCTTGCTCTATCGTGGCGCGGTGGGTACCACGCAATCCCCGGGATTTGCGGTCGAGCGGCGTGCGGGCCTGCTCGACTTCCTGGCGGTCTACGACGCGGTGATGGCGCGGGTGAAGGCCCCCCCGATCGACCCCCCGATCGACCCCTCGATCGCCGCCGCGCCGCGCCGGTCCGACCTCGTGCCGACGATCCGCGCCGAGGCGCTCGAGCAGCTCGCCCGGCACGGCTGTCACTCCCGGAAGCTCTTGCGCACCGCGATCCTCGAAGGCGACTGGGAACCCTACACCTCCCAGACCCGGCTGCTCGGGGCGCGGTTCGCCGAGCTCGACCTCGGATTCTCGACGTGGTACGCGGCGATCCGCGAGCTCCACCACCGCCTGCTTCCCTACCTGGTCGAGGCCTACGCCGCCGCGCCGGCGCGGCTGGTGGGCGCGCTCTCGGCGACCCAGGAGCTCCTCGACTACACCGTGGTGCTGGTCGCCGACCCGTACCTCGGGGCTCGGCAGGAGGATCGGTTCCGGCTCCTGGTCGACGGCATCAAGGGCTACGCGATCTACATGCTCGACGCCAGCGGCGTGGTGACCAGCTGGAACGCCGGCGCCCAGACGCTGACCGGCTACACCGCGGCCGAGATCATCGGCAAGGACTACGCGGTGATGTTCTCGGCCGCCGATCGCGAGAGCGACAAGCCGGTGCGTGCGCTGGCGACCGCCGCGATCTCGGGCAAGTTCGAGGACGAAGGTCCGCGGCTCCGCAAGGACGGCTCGCAGTTCTGGGCCGAGGCGGTGGTGACGGCGATCCGCGGCACCGGCGGTGAGCTGATCGGCCTGGCCGAGGTCGTCCGCGATCTCACCGAGCGCCGTCAGGCCGAGGCCGAGCGCCGTGCGCAGGAGGAGCGGTTCCGCGCGCTCGCGCGCGCCACGTCGGACGCGATCGTCACCGCGGACCAGCGCGGCACGATCACCTACGCCAACCACGCCACCGCCGCGCTGTTCGGCCGGCCGGCGGTCGACCTCGTCGGCGAGCCGCTGACCAGCCTCATGCCCGAGCGGATGCGCGACGCCCACCGCCACGGCCTGGGGCGCTACCTCGCGACCGGCGACTCGCAGATCCTCGGCCGCACCGTCGAGCTACCCGCGCTGCGCAGCGACGGCACCGAGCTCGTGGCCGAGATGTCGATCGCGAGCTGGACCGTGGGCGGGGAGGTCTCGTTCGCGGCGATCATCCGCGACATCTCCGATCGCCAGCGCATCGCCGCGGTGCTCGAGCAGCGCACGCGCCAGCTCGAGGCCTCCAACCGCGAGCTCGAGGCCTTCAGCTACTCGGTCGCGCACGATCTGCGGGCGCCGCTGCGCGCGGTCGGTGGCTTCGCCCAGATCCTGCGCGAGGACCACAGCGAGCAGATCGATCCCCGGGCCGTCGACTACCTGACCCGGATCCAGGCCAACGTCGCCCGCATGGCCGCGCTGATCGAGGCGCTGCTCGGGCTGTCCCGGGTGTCGCGCAGCGAGCTCGAGGTCCAGCGCGTCGACCTGTCGGCGCTGGCGCGCTCGGTGGTCGCCCAGCTCGCGGTCACCGACCCGCAGCGCGCGGTCGCCGCCGAGGTCGCCGACGGCCTCCTGGCCAACGCCGATGCGCGGCTGGCGCGGACCGTGCTCGAGAACCTGATCGGCAACGCGTGGAAGTTCACGGCGCGCTCGCCGGCGCCGCGGATCGCGATCGGCAGCAGCGATGGCCGGACGTTCTTCGTGCGCGACAACGGCGCCGGGTTCGATGCCGCCAAGGCCGGCAAGCTGTTCACGCCGTTCGAGCGGCTGCACTCCGCCGACCAGTTCCCCGGCACCGGCATCGGTCTGGCCACGGTGCAGCGCATCGTGCTCCGCCACGGCGGTCGGATCTGGGCGGAGGCCACGATCGACGCCGGCGCGACGTTCTTCTTCACGCTCGGCGGGCTGGGGCGCAGCCCCGATGCTCAGAACTCGTAGCCCAGCGCCGCGCTGGCTTCCCAGGTGTGCATCGGCGCGAAGTCGCTGCTGCTCGGCGAGGTCACCATCGGCGTCCTCAGCACCAGGTTTGCGTCGGTGGTCGCGCGGAACGTGCCCCGCAGGTCGAACACGAAGCCGCTCATGCGGTACGCCAGGCCGGCGCCGAGCGGGAACTCGAGCAGGTTGTCCTGGCTGTTCATGCCGCTGTCCGACAGCGTGACGCTGGTCTGGGTGACGTCGTAGCGCTGCCAGCCGGCGCCGGCGAACACGTACGGCGTCCACGCGAAGTGCGGCATCACGTTGTAGCGCAGCGCGCCCTCGACCGTGGTTCCGATCAGCGTGCCGCGGTTGCCGGTCGGCAGGCCGTTGATGTTGGTCGCCGAACCGAGGTAGCTGATGTCGAGCGCGAGCGGCAGGTGCGAGCCGATCGTGACCCGGAGGTCCCACAGGCCGCCGATGTCCGACGTCGTGTTCCGCATGGTCTTGTCGGTGAACCCGGTGACGCCGCCGCCGAGGATCGCGCTGACGCCGATGCCCGACCGCAGCATCGGCTCCGACCAGCGGTAGCTGAAGCGGTCGTCGCTGCCCATGTCGCCCGAGTCACCGCTCGATCCACCGCTCGATCCACCGCCCGATCCGGTCATCGGCGCCGGGCTGGTGTCGGTGACCGGCGGCGGGATGTTCGGCGCGGGGCTCGTCGTGCCCGGGCTGGTGTCCGGAGTCGCCGACGTCTGGTCCGCACCATTTCCGGGAGTCTGGTTATCCGGCGTACTGGGGCTGTTGGGGGAATTGCCTGTCGGATCTCCTGGCGAATTACTCGCCGGCCCCGCGGGAGTATCGGTGGGAACCGGAGGCGGAGTTTGAGGGGGAGTTTGCGCGGGCACCTGCTGCCCGGGTTGCCCCGGCTGGTTGGTATCCGCGCGCGCCGTGTGCTGGGCCTGTCCGACGGCGCACACGGTGCACGCGGACAGCAAGAGAGTTGTCGTCACTCGCATCAGAGACTCCTTGGTGGCTGACCAACTCCTCGTCGAGCATCGTGCATGCCACGGCGCGGCACCGTCGGTGATCCGCGGTGTCCCCGCGGCGTCCATGCGGTGCGGCCGGCGAGCCCCGGTGTTTGCGAGGTTTTCCGACGCTGCACCACCGCGCTGCCACGCACGGCGCACGCCGATCGTGCCGCGACGACGCAGCCGCGCTGGCACGTGACATGCTCCCCTCGCCAGCGGCCCTCGATCGTCGGTTGCGGCGCCGGGCCGGCGGCACGATATCAGTTCTTGCAAGGAGACAACGAAGGAGAATTGTATGTCGATCACATCGTCAATCTGCTCACCGCGCCTCGGCATCATCGCCGGAATGATGATCGCCGGCGTGCTGGGCTGTGCCGGAAACTCTAGCTATGTATACCAACCCGACACCGCCAACGCGACGGCGGCCGGGCTGCCCGCAACGCGTACGCCGATCCCGCAGGAGCGGCCGCAGGGCGCGGTCGAGGTCGTGTCGTACGGCGTGACCGACCTGCAGCGCGACGGCACGTCGGTCCCGGCGCTCCACGTCCGCGCCATCGTGACCAACGACGGTGACGCTCAGCCCTGGACGCTCGATACCACGCAGCAGCTGGTCGAGATCCCCGGCGAGGGCAGGAGCCGCGCGATCTACGTCAACGCTGATATCGGCACGCTGCCGAACGTGACGATCGCCCAGCACGAGCGCCGGGTGCTCGACTTCTACTTCCCGCTGCCGGACACGATCCGCGGCGCGTCACAGCTGCCGCGGTTCGATCTGCTGTGGCAGGTCAACACGCCGGCGCGGACCGTGGCGTCGCGGACCTCGTTCGATCGCGTCGACCGCCAGCCCGACGCGGTGGCGTACGACGCCGCGTCGCCGTGGCCGCTGTGGGCGGGCTTCGGCCCGTACTGGTGGTACGACCCGTTCTACCCGCGGGTCGCGTTCATCCACGCCCGGCCCCACGTGTTCCGCGGCCAGGGCCACGTCACGGTCGGGCGGTTCGGCGGGCGATTCCACGCCGGCGGCGGCGCGCAGGTCGCGCGCGGTCATCGCTGATCGGCGGGGGCGGGCCGGACGTCGACGCCGCCGGCCTCGGCGCCGGGCGGCGCCGCGTTGCGGATCGCGGCGCGCGCGGCGGCGTCCTGCTCGACGTCCTCGATCGCACGGTTGATCTCCTCGATCAGGCCGCGCTTCTTGCGGTAGTCGACGTGGGGCTCGTAGGCGGCGTGCGCGAGCCCCGAGAACGAGCGCGCGAACTCGTCGTGCTCGCGCAGCTTGCGCTCGTGGATCGCCTGCAGGTCGCGGCGGTCCTTGATCACGTACGGCGTCAACAGGATCAAGAGGTTGGTCTTGTGCCGGGTCCTGACCGTGGTCTTGAACAGGTAGCCGAGCAGCGGCAGGTCGCCGAGCACCGGCACCTTGGTCGTGGTCGCGGCGTCGCGCTCCTGGGTCAGCCCGCCGAGCACGATCGTCTCCTGATCGTGGACCACGACGCGGGTCTCGAAGCTGCGGGTGCTCGAGCGCGGCCCCTGGTCGGTCTCGGTCGTGAGCTCGTCGGCCTCGTGCTTGACCTCGAGCAGCACCATGTCGTCGCTCGAGATGTGCGGCTTGATGTCGAGCTTGAGCGGGAACTCGGTCAGCTCGAAGTTGCGCTGCGCCGCGGAGCCGCCGCCGAACGGCGTCAGCACGGTGCCCTTGTTGACCGGGATCTTCATGCCGACCTTGTACTTGGCCTCGACGTTGTCGACCGCGATGATGCTCGGCGACGACACGATGTTGGCGTGGGTCTGCTCGGCGAGCGCCTGGAACAGCACCGCGTAGGACGGGATGCTCTGGCCGAACAGCGCCGGCGAGCCGTCGAGCGTGGGGCCGAGCACGCCGCTGAACAGCCCGGTCACCTTCTGCAGCGAGTCGAGCAGGGTGATCGAGTTGACGTCGCGGGTCCGGACGCCGCTGAACACCGCCGCGCCGTCCTTGCCGAGCTGCGTGCCGCCGTGCCACGCGGTGCCGAGCGTCAGGTCGTTGCCGGCATCGACCTCGAGGATCACGGCCTCGATGTAGACCTGGCGGCGCGGCAGGTCGAGCTGCTTGATCACGTCCTTGATCGCGAGGAAGTCGCGCCCGCTCGACATCACGATCAGCGCGTTGGTCGGCGGATCGGCGATCACCCGGACCTGGCCCTCGAGCGCGGCGCCCAGGCCGTCGAGCACCGGGCCAGGGGGCGCGGCCGGCGCGGCGCCCGGCGCGCGCGGGCCCGGCGCAGCGGGTGCGGCCGGCGGCGGTGCGGCTCCGGGGCCGCCCGGGGGCCTCGCCGCGCGGCCGTCACTGATCGCCGCGGTCAAGGTCTTCGCGAGCTCGTCGGCGATCGCGCTGCCGAGCGGGTAGACGTGGATCGAGCTGCCGCCCTCGATCTCGAGCGCGACGTCGAGCCGATCGACCAGCGCCTTGACCCGCTGGTAGCCGGCGTCGCCCGACGCGAGGATCAGCGTGTTGGTGCGCTCGTCGACGATGATCTTCGACGGCACCGCCGCGGTCTCGGGCTTGCCGGCCTCGAGCCTGCCGGCGTCGGCGGGGCCCGGCCGGGGCGGCGAGGCACCGCCGCTGGCCAGCCCGAGGATCGAGGTCAGCTTGTCGGCGAGCTTGCCCGCGTCGGCATGGTGCACCGGCAGGGTGTAGATGCCGTCGCTGCCGCCCGGGACGTCGATCAGCCGGGCGAACGCCAGCATCTCGCGGACGTGGCTGGCGTAGTCGGTCATCACCAGGACCGATCCGACGAGGAACACCTCGCCGGCGTCGGACTTGATCGCCTGCCAGGCCTGGTGGAGCGGCTCGGCGGCGATGTAGCTCGGCTTGTAGACGTAGCGCACGAACTGCTCGATGTCGTCGGGCGTGCCGCTCTTCATCAGCGGCAGGACCTCCTTGCGTGCGGCCGCCGCCTCGACGATCCGCAGCACGTCGCCGCGCCGCACCACGGTCAGGCCGATCGACGCCAGCGCCGCGAGGAACACGTGGTAGGCGTCGCCCGGGGTCACCGGCCGGGGCACGATGATCGAGACCTTGCGGCCGGTCGCGACCACCCGCGGATCGAGCAGGAAGCTCCTGCAGGTCAAGCCCATCACCCACGCGATCAGGTCCCTGACCTCGGCCTCGGCCTTGAACGTCACCATCACCGGCCCGGGGTGGTCCTTGCAGCGGAACTGCGGCTCGTCGTCCGCGGCGCGCTCGCCGGGCGGCGATCGGGGCTCGGCCGCCGCCGGCTGCGCGGCGACCCGGCGAACGCCGGCAAACCACGACACGGCACACCACGCTACCAGGACGATCACGGCGGTCGAACGCATGGCGACGCGCTCATCAAGCGCCGCGCCAGGCGCCAACGCCGCGTCATCGCGACCGACGCGTCCCGCGGCTTGCCAGCGCGGCACGGCGGCGCCTGCCGCCGCGGCTACTTTCGACGCGCGCCCGGATCGGCGAGCGGCGAGGGCTTCGCCGCGTCATCGCACAGCGCGTTGGCCAGGCAGTCGTTGCTGATCACCAGCGGTCGGTTGGGCGGCCGGGGGACGGCGTCTCGGGGGTGAGGCCGCGCGGGTCCGGGGTGCGGCGGCGGGGCGGCGTTTCCGGCTCGGCCATCGCCATGCTCGGCGCCGGCCGCGGCGAGCCGGCGACCGGCCTCGTCGATCCGGCGGCGCAGCGCGGCGATCTCGCGGTCGCGCTCGTCGAGCGCCTGGTGCGCGGCGTCCGCGATGCCCTGGACCTGGGCCAGGCCGGCGAGCGCGCGGTCGCGGGCCTCGGCGGCGGCGCTCGCCTCGCGATGGCGATCGAGCGCGAGCCAGGCCAGCACGGCGGCCGCGGCCATCGCACCCGCGGCGAGCGCGAGCAGCCAGCCCGGCCGCTGGCGCAGCGCGGCCTCGCGCCGGATCGCAAGCTCCTCGGCGTTCCGGTGCTCCTCGAGCGCGACCAGCCGGCGGGCTCGCTCGGTGGCCTCGATCGCCTCGATCTGCAGGCGCGCCTCGCGCTCGGCGGTGGCGCGCGCGGTCTGGGCCGCGACCTGGGCCGCGAGCTCGGCGGCGACCCGCGCAGCGTCGGCGTCGCGTACGGCCTGCTCGGCGGCCTCGCGGTCGCGATGCCGGGCGGCCGCGGCGGCCTCGATCGCCGCGCGCTCCTCGGCCTGGCGCTCGAGCTCGAGCGCGCGCAGCTCGGCGAGCGAGCGAACCAGCGACTCCTCGGTCCTGTCCGGCTCCCGGCTCGTGGCGCCGGGCGGGAGCTTCGCGGTGACCGCGTTCATCCCGGGAAGACACGGCGGCCGCACGCCGGTTGCAACCGCGACGTCCGGGGTGGCTGGATCGGTGGCTGGATCGGCGCCCGCGACCGCCGGGCGAGCATCGCGATGACCGCGGCGTTCAGCGTGGGGTTCTCGTGACGAACCGCAGGTCCGAGGCATCGAAGCCGGCGCGCACGTGCAGCTGCGGGACCTGCGTCGCGTCGTGGCTTCGCGACGGCTCGGGCACCGCGACATCGCGCGCCGGCCCGCGTCGTTCGCTTCGAGCGATCGCGATCGCGCTGCAGCCGAGCTCGAACGCTCGTCTGACGTGCTCGCCCTCGGCGAGCGCCTCGTAGAACGCGCCCGCGAACGTCCGCGCGTCGTCGTCGGGGATCGCGGCGCTCATCCCGATCACCGCGTCGATATGCTCCGCGATCGCGGCGGCTTGCGGTTGCGAGTAGCACGCCGAGAGCACGACGCAGCGCACGTACTTGCGGAGGATCCGGAACACGTTGGCGATGGTCTGGACCTCGTGCGCCGCGCTGACCTCGTTGACACCGTGGAACACGAGCTCACCGACGTTGGTGCCGTGACCGCTGAGGTGCACGATCGGCGGCTGGTACTCGAGGATCAGCCCTTGCAACTGGTCTGCCCGGACCTCCCAGCGCTGCTCGAGCCGGAACACGGAGCCGCGGCCGGTCGCCCGCAGGCACTTGTGAACCCCCTCGGCCTCGCGCTGGAGCTCGAGCCGCGGCCGGTCGGACGGGTTCGCGGCGAGGAACAGGATCGTCACGGTCGGCTGGGGCGAGCCGCGCTCGGAATCCGGCGGCGATTTCAGCGAGTCCAGGAACGCCTGGATGTCGAAGGCAGGCTCGCCGCCCTCGAACACGCGTGCCACGGTGTCGATGACGCGTTGCGCGCGCGGGTGACTCACGCCACCGGCGAGCTTGCGCAGGCGCCGAGCATGCGGGTGGAGGTTTGTCGTCGAGTGCGGATCGATGGTCTCTCCCGTCAACATCCGATACAGCACCAGCGACAGCGCGACGATGTCGTCACACTTGCGCAGCGCGAGCGGCTCGAGCGGGTAGTTCTCGGACAGGCACCTCGGCACGAGGCCGGCCGGCGAGGCGACCAGGTCGAAATCGCCCAGGCGAAACACCGGCACGTCGTGCTCGTGAGCGATGAGGATGTTCGTGGGCTTCACGTTGCCGTGATAGCGCCCTCGGATGTGCGCCGTGCGAAGCGCCAGGCCGATCTGCATGGCCACCCACGCGGTCCATTCGACCTCGCTGTGGCCCTTGAGCGCGCTGGGATTTCTGTGGAAGTCGTTGCGCAGGCTGTCTTCGAGGACCTCGGAGTACCTGCGCATGATCAAGGCCCGGCAGGGTCGCTCCAGCACGTCGATGACCTCGGCCACGCAGTCCGGCGATTGCGTGCAGAGCTTCTGGTTGAGCCGGGCACCGTCGACGAACCGGGCCGCGGCTTGCGGTGTGTCCAGGTGCAGGACCTTGATCACGTACCGGTTCTTCAGGTCCGGCGGCTCGGTCAGGTCGAACACGCTCATCACCTTGCCTTCTGCGATCGGGCGACCGAGCTTGTAGATGCGGCTCAGCGTGCTGCCCTCCTTGAGCGGCGGTTTGTAGACCTCGCGCCATGCCGCGATGATGCTGGAGACGATCGTCCGCAGCGGAGCCGTCAGCGTCGACCTTCCGGCGATGTTCTCGCGATGTAGCTCACCCAGCTCGACGAGCTGGTCGAACGCGCCCGCTTCCCCGTTCGCCAGCTTCTCGGCGATGGACGCCAGCTGATCCACGGTGCCCTCCAGCACGGCAAGCGGAGCATCCTGCGCCCCGGGTGCAGCGCGACGCGGACCGGCGGAGCGGAACGTCTTCACGTTTCTCCTCAGCTGGTCGTGGTCCTCCACATCCCACATCCGCGCCAGCCGATCGAACAGCTGCGTCCGGCGTTCCGCCATCACCGTATCGTCGAGCTCGTACCATTCCGGCACGAGCTCCGGGACGAGCCCGGGGTCGTCGACGGCGGCGCGTGGACCCGACCCGGGGAACATCTCCTCGAGCAGCTTGCGGTGGCCGGGTTTCTCCTGGTTGTAGTGCTCGATGTACTCGTCGCGGGCATACCTCGCCGGGAGCAGGTAGAGATATTTGATCCGGCTGCGGATCGCCGCCATCTGCCGACCGCGCAGCGAGCGGAAGCACATGGCAAGGACCTCGGTGCTCAAGCTGTTCCGCGCCAGGTAGGCGCATAGCGCCAGCGTGTGATCGGGAAACAGGTGGAACACCGGCAGCAGCGCCGAGATCAGGTACCAGGCGCCGCTGACCAGGACGGTGCGCCGGGTGAAGCTCGGGAACCGCTGAAGCCCTCCCACGATCAGCTCGAGCAGCCAGGTCAGGCTGCCCAGGCCCTGGGGAAACAACGCGGCGATGACCCGCGCCCGATCGGAATGCTCGGTCCCGGCCATGACGCCTGCATTGCGCAGCGTCACCGACAGCGCCCGTAGCGCCTCGACGCGCACCAGGCGATCGTCGTCATGCAGGCAGCTGTCGAGTGCCGATTCAACCGCCTCCCGGACGCGGTCCCGGTGTTCGCCCCGGGTCATGTGGTGCAGGACCGGAACGCGCAGCAGCTCCTTGATCACGATGGCGCGTAACCGAGCCGCCGCGCTCGTCGAGTACGCCAGGTCGCGGGTGAGGTATTCGGCCATGACCTCGCAGGCGGTCGCGGTCCTGGCATGCCAGGCCGGCGCCGGATCGCTGGTCTCGAGGATCTCCGCCCTGAGCACCCGCGGATCGCGCAGCAGGAACGCCCGGCACAGCGATTTGATGACGATCCTGATCCGTTCGCCATCCTCCGGGTTCTCGGGATCGAGCTCGCGTAGCAGCTGGAGGGCTTTCTTGCGCAGACCGTCGGGCTCCAGATCATCCCAGCGCTCGGAGAATGCCAGGCGTTCGTGCAGCGCGTGCGCGGACAGCACGCCACCTTCGAGGCGAATCAGATCGCAGAGGTCGAGCTTGAGCTCGTGGCGGGCGTCCGCGGCTACCTCGAACGGCTCGTCGTGGCGGCTGGCCGCGAACAAGTGGCCCAGACGTGCCCACATCTCGCGAGGCAGCGGGGCCGATTCACACGGCTCGTTCCCGGGGCGGTGCCGCGCCAGCCGTTCGCGATCCACGCGGTCGACCGAGTTGCGCAGGTACATGAGCTGTCCCATGTACAGCTTTCGTCCCGGGCCGGCGGCGATGAACTCGCGCCCACCTTCGACCAGGGTCAAGGCGTGAAACCGCTCGGGCATCGTGACCCGATCGAGCCGCATCCCGCGGAAGTAGTAGTTGTACGCGGCCGACAGGCGGTCCCTCGCGGGGTTCGAGTGGTTGTAGAGGCAAAGCCGTCCCCGCTCGGTCACCACGACGAGGACTTCATTCGGCTCGTACAGCGTGGTGCCCCACAGGCGCATCGCGAGGACCGGGCCATCGTGCGTGTCGCGCCACAGCGGCTGCGCGTGGTAGCCGGCGAACGACGAGCTGGACATGCCGGCGTCCGAGGTCGCGCGGGTCAAGCCCAGCGCGAGCGTGTCACCCGCGGCGGTGCCCAGGTAGCAGGAGAACAGGCTGTCGTCCGGGTCGGCGGGCTCGGGCGTCGGATGAGCTCGGCGGCAGAGCGCGACGCTGCAGACGGCGTCTGCGACCCGGTCCCACGCGCTGACCTGCCACGAACGGGCGGAATCACCTCGGGTGAACGAGATCGCCCGCACGAGGCCATCATCGGAGCCCGCGACGGCCAGATACCGCGAATCGTCGACGACGGCGACCGCAAGGGCGCGGGTCGGCATCCGGTCCGGCCGCTCGGCGAGCCTGGACGGTCCTTCGGCGTCGGGACCCTCGATCGGCGCATCGTCCCTGGTGAGCTCGAGTGTCCAGCGGTCCAGCCGCGCGGTCGCGTCGGCCGGGGATCCAGCCGGCGGTCTTGCGGCGAGCCGCCGGAGCAATCCAACCGGCGAGTCGCGCGTGTCCAGGCCGGCGAGGAACGCGTCTGGCCAGCCCGGTACCGCTTGCAGAGCGTGGACGCGGGCGTGGTCGTCCTGGCATACCGCCGTGACCACGCTGTCGATGACCACGGTGCTCGCCTCGAGGGCTCCGACCTCGACGATCGCGAGCCCCGGCGCCGGTGCGCCGGTGCAGCTCACGGCGACGCGAAACAAGATGTTCTCGCGCGGGTCCGCGCGCGTGATCGCGCACGCGAGCGTTCGACCGGGGCCCTCGTCGCATGCGCCGAACGGCGCGAGCTCGAACACGCGATCCCCGAGCGGATCTGCCTCGGGCAGCCTCGGGCCGCACCGGATCGCGAGGCGGCGGCCGGTGCTGCCGTCGAGAAAGCCGAGCAGGCCGTCGACCGTGACCACGAGCACGATGGTGCGTCCGTCGCAGACCACGGTGTGCAGCTCCGACACGTCCTGGGCGACGCTGCTCTCCCATCGCAGATCATAGCCGCGCTGCGACAGGCGCGTCTGATAGATCAGGGCGTCGAAGTACTTGCGGGTCTCGTGGTTGTGCTCCACGAGCTCGCGCAGGCCGAGCTGCTTCGCGGCGAACGTGTGGCCGAGCAGCACGTACTTGCGGACAAAGCGCGTCCACGCGACCAGGCGCGCGAGATCGCCATCGCGCGCGTGACGCGCGAGGCCGTTCAGCTCGCGCAGGTGGCTGTCGATGAAGGCCGCCCACCGTCGATCGTTGCGATGGGGCACGGCACCGAGGATCGAGCGGCTGAGCTCGAGCAGCAGACCGACGTCACCGCCGGTCAGCTGCCTCGACAGGTCGGACAGCCGGCGCAGCACGAAACGATCTGCGCCCCTGGCCTTGTCGCACGCCAGCGCGACGATGCGGCGATGCGTATCATCCCCGGTCGATACCATCGCGCACAGACGCGGCAGGACCACATCGATCAGCATGTAGTTCCAGGCATTGGCGTCGCAGCTCGCCGGTGGTGGTGCAGCCACGGCGTCGAGCTCGGCGCTCGGCGGTGCACGCGAACCGGCGGGGTCGGCAGCGCCGGTGATGCGACGGACATGATCGTGCCACAGATCCAGGACGCGGGCGCGCTGGGTCTGGTCGCTGATCACGTGAAACAGACACACCGAATGATCGCGCAGCACGGCCAGCACGTACGCCGTGCTGGCCGGGCCGGCGTTGAGCTGGAGGCTCTCGATCGCAAGCACCGCATCGCCGGCGCGCGCCGCATCGCCCATCTCGATCGCGAAGTCGTGGTTATGGATCCTCGACCGCGGACTGCCACTGGCCATCGCGCGGAGCAGGTCGGCGTCGATGACGCGCAACCTGCCATCCTCCAGGCCCATTGCCACGTAGACATGCTTGGCGCCATCGGTCGTCAGCTCGGTGCGATCGAGGCACAGCACGGGAGAATGCGTCACCGGGACCACGACTTCGGACTGACCCTCCCGTGCGAGCACCAATCCCGTGGCCGTGCCGAGCAGCACGCCGCCATCTCCGAAGGGCAAGGCGGCCGTCGGAAGCAGAGACAGCGTACTTCGCTCTCCTTCACGGCCTGCCAGGAGCTCCTCGTGATAGAACCGGACGATATCGCCGCTGCGCGAGATGCAGATGACGCGATCGTCGTCGGGCGGGCCGATGATCCACTGGATCCAGCCCGGCATGGCAATCCGGTTCCGGAGGTGAATCATCCCGCGGACCGCCTCGATCACATAGAGCGACGGGCGGCGCGTCGCGACCAGGATGTCCAGGGTGTCCGGCACTCCGGGTCGGGCGAGCACGGCGAGTGCCGTGATCCCCATCGTGTAGCTGATGCCTGCGGGGGCCGCGGCCGGGAAGCCCGTCCGGACGTGGCGCTCGTCGGGGCATGCCCACCACGAGTCCAGGTGGAAGCTGCTCGGCGATCCGTGATGGCGTTGCGGAGGTTGCTGGCCGGTCCAGTCCTCGTGCTGGTCCGAGATCATATCGAGCGCACCGTCGTCGCGCCCGATCAGGAGGAACGACTTTCCATCGAGCGCGCCGCCGTCGTGCAGGTGATAGATCGTTCGAGCTTCGCGATTGCCCGGAAACCAGGTCTGTGCCGGCCGGCCGCTCAGGGTGTCGAGATCGATTCGCATGACGTCGCCGGACTTCGAGGCGACCCACACTGCCGCGCAGTGCGTGCACTGGCAGCTCCAGCGCGGCTCGTAGCTCAACTTCGGAGTCTGCAGCTCGATCCGATCGAAGCAGCGCCCGTGTAGCAGCTGTGCAGCGGCGGCGAGAGAGTCACGGTGAGCAAGCACACCGGTTGCAAATGGCATGGTGGTCGTACTCCTCACCAGGTAGGCGACGCCGCCCGGCCGGGTACCACACGCACAAATTGTGTCAGCTGGATTGCGCTCGAGGGCCGCGGCGCTGGCTCCGGCCGGTTCTCCGTCAGGTCTCGCCGGCGGCGTCGATCACGGCGATCTCGTCGGGGGTCAGCGTGAAGTCGTCGATCGCGAGGTCGTCGCGCATGTGCTGGGGGCTGCTCGTGCCGGTCAGCGGCAGCATCCCGAGCTGGCGGGCGAACCGGA
>DASWRS010000430.1:0-2931 GCA_036403075.1 Kofleriaceae bacterium | reverse complement strand
CGCTGCAGCGCCCAGACCCAGAACGACGGCCGGTACATGAACAGGTCCGCCACCAGCGACAGCTGGGCCTCGTTGTCCCAGAACGTGCGCTGCGGCGCGCCCTCGCGGCGCCGGAGCTTGAGCACGTCGTTGGACACCGGGCACCGCGTGATGCACGCCCGGCACATGTGATCGCGGCGCGGGCCGAAGTAGTCACTGGCGATCAGGCGATCGCACGACTCGACCTTGGTGATCACGTAATTGTCGAACGCGCCGACCGGGCAGGCCTCGACGCACAGGTTGCACGTCGAGCAGTCCGGCAGCTTCCAGTCGGTGTTCTGCGGCGTCGGGTCGTAGCGGCTGACCGGCGCGCTCAGCAGCACGACCGTCAGCTTGCAGTTGAAGCCGAAGCGGTGCGAGAAGAACAGCGCGTTCTTGCCGATCGTGCCCAGGCCCGCGGCGGTGGCGATCTCCTTGAGCACCATCGGGATGCTGGCCTGCGCGTCGGACATCGCCACGCCGTCGCCGTGGCGGCCGTTGATCGCGTTGGCGATGTCGCCGCCCATGCTCTCGACGAAGTAGTCCGCGGCCACGTCGCTGTACAGCGCGACCACCACGACCGCCTCGCTCGGCAGCGCGCGATGGGTCATCCGCAGCTTGCCGAGCAGGTGGTGGCTGCGGCGCTCGGTCGGCCCGTCGGGGAACCGCGCCCGCAGCTCGCTGCCCGGCAAGACGACCATGTCGACCGGCACGCCGGGCGGCGCGGCGGCGCGGATCCAGCCGTCGAGCGCGTCGCGATCGATGACCAGATCGCGGCGTGGCTCGCCGCGGAGCCTGGCGCGCGCGGCCTCGTACTCCTGCTTCATCCACGGCGTGGCCGCGGCGCGGATCGCTCGCCACTGCGCGCCCCACGCGCGGTCGCTCGCCTCCGCGCGCGCGCGGCGGAGCCACTGCGGGACCTGCTGTCGAAGGGCGCCGAACATCTGCGGGTAGACGTTGGCACACCGCACCCGACATGACGAGCGCGAACGGCCGCGCAGTTCGGCGCCCCTCGGCTCGTGCCAGCATGCGCCATGACCGAGCTCGACCACATCACCGTGGCGGCGGACACGCTCGAGCACGGCGTGGCGTACGTACGAGCGGCCCTCGGCGTCGAGATGCTGTACGGCGGCGCGCACCCGCGGATGGCGACGCACAATCACCTGCTGCGCCTCGGCGACGCGGTGTTCCTCGAGGTCATCGCGATCGATCCGGCGGCGGCGCCGCCGGCGCGGCCGCGGTGGTTCCAGCTCGACGATCCGGCGCTCCAGGCCGAGCTCCGGGTCAGCCCGCGGCTGCTGACCTGGGTGGTGCGCACCGAGGATCTCGCGGCGACATTGCGGGCGTCGAGCCGGCCGCTCGGCGCGATCGAGCCGATGCAGCGCGGCGAGCTGCGCTGGCAGATCACGTTTCCGGGCGACGGTACGCTGATCGACGGCGGCCTGGTGCCGTCGCTGATCCAGTGGCCGGAGGGGCCGCACCCCGCGAGCCGCATGCCCGACCTGGGCTACCGGCTCGAGCGGCTCGAGGCCGGGCACCCCGATCCGGCGGCGTATCGCCGCGACCTGGCGTCGATCGGCGCGGACCGCCACGTCGAGATCGCGCCGGCCGCCCGGCCGCAGCTGGTCGCGCAGATCCGGACGCCCGCCGGCGTGCGCATGCTGCGCTAGAACGTGACGGCCAGGTGCTCGATGTTGGTCTCGCCGCAGTACGTGTAGGGACGGGCGAGCACGTAGAGCACGACGTCGAGTTTGCCGTGGGCGCGGGTGCCGATCGCGTCGAGCGCGAGCGTGAACGTGCCCGGCGGCACGGCGGCGGTGCCGGCGTGGTACAGGCAGCTCGTCATGTCGAGCTCGTGCAAGGCGTCGGCGCTCCACGGCGTCGCCAGGGTCTGCGAGCTGTAGGTCCCGGGTGCCGGCGCCGCGCCGAGATCGAGCGAGATCTCGAACGGCGCGCGGATCGTCCGCGACGGGATCGCGAGCCGCAGCGTGGTGTGGCCGTCCGCGGCGTCGACCGCGGCGCAGTTGACCGGGCCGGTCCAGGTCTCGGCGAAGTTCTCGGTGAACGCCGCGGTGCACGGCACCTCGACCGGGATGCCACCGAGCTCGGCGGCGTCGCCGGGCGCCGTCTGGTTGTCACCGCATGCTGCCAGCGCGAGCGCCGCGGCGGCGACGGCGGGAGCGAGATCCAGCGCGAGCTTCATAGCGACCTCAGGTACTCGACGAGCGCGTCCTCGTCGGCAGGAGACAGGCTCGAGATGTCGCCCATCCGGCCGCGCGTGCGCTCGAGCACGTCGCGCAGGGTCGGGGCGCTGCCGTCGTGCAGGTACGGCGCCGACGACGCCACGCCGGACAACGACGGCGTGTCGAGCGCGCACGCGGTCCGCGGGTGGCCGTCGACGTCGTCGACCGGCGTGTCGGGCCACGCGCCGCCGGTGACGCACGTGCCGACGTCGTGCAACCGGAGCTCGCCGTCGAGCGCGAGCTGCGGGTTGCCCTGGCCCGAGTCGGTGAACCGCGGGCCGGCGTGGCAGCTCGCGCAGCCGACGTCGGGCCGCTCGAAGATCGCGCGGCCGCGCGCGACCCGCGCCGGATCGGTCGCCGGCGGCACCGGCAGCGGGATCCCGAAGTTGACGTAGGCAGCGAGCGCGTCGAGCAGCGGCGCGGCGGTGTCCGGATCGAGGTCGCCGCCCTGCTCGTCGTTGATCGTGTGCCAGTAGTCCTGGACGCGCGTCCGGGTCGCCGTGCGGAACAGAAACCCGGTGCCGAGCATGCCGCCGGCGTTCGACGGCGTGTCGCGCGGGCCCTGCGCGAACCGCCAGGTCACGGCGTCGCTCCGGCCCTCGAGGTGACAGCTCGCGCACGCGACCCAGTGGTTCTGGGTGACCGGATACTCGTCGCTGTTGGCCGAGTA
>DASWRS010000429.1:0-2319 GCA_036403075.1 Kofleriaceae bacterium | reverse complement strand
TGCCGTGCGGCCCGACGATCGCGAGCAGGTACTCGAAGGCGACGCGCGTCGCGGCGAATCCGATCACCGCGGCGCCGCCCCCGCCGCGCCGGATCAGCGCGCGGTAGAGCAGCACGCCCGCGGCGAACGTGAGGGGCCCGGCCACGAGGAACAGCGCGATCGCCGGCCCGAAGTCACGGCCTGGCTCACTTCTCGCGAGCAGGGGCGGGTCAGTTCTCGCGAGCGTTGAAGGACCCCGGCCTATCCCGGCCTATCGTGTCGGCTCGCCGGCGAACACGACCCAGCTGGCGCATCGGGTGCGATGGTCGGGTCGGTGGAGACCGCCCGGACATCGTGCCGTAGGTCGAGAGTGGCCCGTCATTCAGGATGCGTGAACGGATCCGGGATGCGCCCGTCCTGCTTCAATCGGCGCAGATCGACCAGGGCATCGCCAGCTTCATAGTAGCGCCCTCGTTTCTCTCCGTATGGCTTCAGCAGTCCGGCTTCAGCGAGTGCCCGCAGGTCGCGGCTCGCGACCACAACGGACACATCGGCCTCTCGTCGGTACCCCTCGTTACGAACCCTGAACCCGAGCACTGCATTTGTAAGCGACACAGCGGCGCGATCGGGCAGGCCCCGATCGCTCAGTATTTTCTCGACCGATTGGCCGACAATCGTCGTATATTCGAGTCGTCGCTTCGCGCTCTTGGCCTGGATGTAGTGCGCAGAGAGGCAGAACCTGATCCAGCTAAGCGCATTCCGCCTGGGATTCCACGAGCCTTGACCAATTTCGGCCAAGGCGGTGTAATACTGCGTGGTGTTGCGCCCGAGATACTCCTCGATGCTACAGAACGTAGGGCTCAGGACACCACCGCGCGCTAGGACGAGCGTTTGAAGACATCGTGACATGCGCCCGTTTCCGTCGGAGAACGGGTGAATCATCACGAGGTTGAGATGGGCCATCGCTGCGCGCACCATCCTCGTTGTACTCTTCGTATCGCCGGCAGTGAGGTGCTTGCACAGCTCGTCGATTAGTTTCGGAACCAACTCGCGATCCGGCGCGGTGTAGACGGTCTCGCCAGTGGCGTCATTCTTCACGAAGATCGCACCCAATCGCCATGCTCCAGCGTTCGCACGCTCGTCGTTGTGCACCATCATGTAGTGCAAGGATCGCAACAGGTTTGCATCGTAGGTGAACTCCGAGGCCGACCCGAGACGAAGAACGTAGTCCATCGCCGTGCGGTACCCCGTGATGGCTTGCCATGCGGTATCTTCCGCTTCTCCGGGTTCATCCCCGTCGACCGCGGCAAGCGCATCCTCCTTGGTGACGTGAAAGCCCTCGATGCTGTTGGATCCCTGGATCGCTCTTGCCCGGAGGTTGCGTGCGAGCAATCCTGACCACCGCCTCGGCTGCGTTTCGAGGCCGGCGTGCAGTTCGCCCCATAGCTTGCGGATGCTCTCCAGTACCGCTTCCTCGCTGCCGGTAAGGGTTGGCGTCTCGAAGATCATCCACGAAATATAAAAATCCCAGGACCAGAAAGCAAAAACTTATTATCACGCAGATAACGTGAAATGGACTAATTGACCGGATCTGACCGTAGTTCACTTATAGGTTTCGGCATGTTACTGCCTGCTGGTAGGTCGGGTAGGGATCTCGCTGACCTCCGTATGTCTACCTCCCACCCAACCCGGACCCGCCGAGGTCTACGCCGCGCTCTGGCTCGGCGCGCTCCTGGCCGCCGCTGGCGAACTTCCCGACCCGTCCCGCCGCCGATCAAGGAACTCGCCGGGCGCTACTTCGAGGCGTACCCGCCGGAGGCCGGGACCAGACCGTACCCAGGTTAATTGGTTCTTGCCTGACTTCGGCCACCCGCCGCGAACGGGCGCCACCGCCGATCGCGCTGGCGCGGCTGCCCATCGCAGAGAAGCCGCGTTCCACGTGGCTCACTTCGGCGACAGCGTCTGATCGGGAATGCCGCGCCGGCTGGAGCGCCGGGCATGAGTTCGCGGCTGGCACGGCCGGGAGCTGCGGTTCCATCCGCGTGTCGATGGGCGTCGTGTGGGCTGCCGGTACAGCGGCGTTGCCGACAGGACGCGCGCCCCGGCCGCGCGCAGGTTCATCGTGGATCGCGCGTCGTTTCGACGTTGCCGCCGGGCGGCCCGGTGCGTTCCGCGGCGACGTGGCGCAACGAGCTCGCACGCCCCAGCCGCGCGATCGACGCGAGCAGGCCGAGCAGCGCGAGCCAGGCGAACCAGTCGCCCCAGCGCTGGTACAGCGTCGTGGTGTGCACCGAGGGCACGCTGGCGATCAGCGTCGAGAACGGCGCCGCGTTGCTCGCG
>DASWRS010000428.1:0-6403 GCA_036403075.1 Kofleriaceae bacterium | reverse complement strand
CGGCCGAGCCGCCGAGCGACTCCGCCGTTCCGGCCGCGGTGGTGATCTCGCCGCACGACGCGATCACGCGGCCGGTGGCGTACCCGCCGCCGGAGGCCCCGGAGCCGCCGCCGGTGCCCGACGAGCTCGAGCCCGGCTGGGACCTCGGCGACGAGGATCCGACGGCCGGCGCCGCGTCGACCGACAAGCCCGAGGTCACCACGCCCTCATCGGCCGAGATGGCCGGCGACGGCGCGGTCGAGGGCGACGGCCTCGACACCGGCTGGGACTGAGCGGCCGGGCCGCCGGATCTGCGGCGTCGCGCGGCGTCCTGCGGCGTCCTGCGGCGTCTCGCGGCGTCCCGCGGCGTCCCGCGCGGTGGCTACAGCGGCCAGACCTGGCCGACCGGCGCCATCACGACCGGCGCCCCGGCGACGCGCCCGATCACGCGGTGGCGCGGCTCGAACACCGCGTCGACGACCGGCTCGGCCAAGGTCACGGTCGCGCTCGCGGTCGCGCTCGTCGGCGCGACGCCGAAGTCGACCAGCGCGACGGCGCTCGACGTGGCGCCTCTGACCTGGATCTCGACCTTGCAGCCGTAGAGCTTGTGCGACGCGTTCTGCTGGGTCAGGGTCACGGTCACCTGGTTGCCGGTCTGCGACGTGGCGATCGCAAACGTCGGCCACTCCGGCTTGCCGGATCCGAAGACCCAGGCGCTGAAGTACGGCGCGAGGTTCGCTCCCGACGACACTTCGAGCACATGGCGCAGGTCGTCGAACGACTTGGCCCCCGGCGCGACGAGCAGGCTCTTGATGCCGTCGATCACCTTCTGGCGCCCGAGCAGTGTCTCGAGCTGCACGTACATCATCGCGCCGGTGGTGTAGACGTCGCCGTAGAAGTCCTGGATCGCCGGCGCCGGCGAATCGGTCGGACGCAGGAAGTGCTGACGGTCGAGCGACACGGCGGACCAGTACAGCAGCGAGGTCGCTGCCTCTCCCACCGGTCGCTGCTCGTCCTCGAACACGTACGACAGGTACTCGGCCGTGGCTTCCTTCCAGCCGAAGTCCAGGACGCTGGCGATCGTCGTCCGGTCGCCCGCCCACTGGTGGATGGTCTCGTGCATGAAGACGTGCATCCCCGAGTCCTGGTAGGGGCCCGAGAACGGCAATCTCTGGTCGACGATGATGTTGCCCGGATGCTCGAAGCCGAGCCACTTGGTCGGCGCGCCCGCGACGCGGAGCTGCGTGCCATAGGGATACGGCCCGAGCAGGCCGGTGATCCAGGTCAGGAACGCCGACACGCTCGTCGGGTCGAGGAACCGCGCGATCCGCCCCGCCGGGACCTCGTAGAACACGACGTTGACGCCGGCGGCGGTGACGAAGTCGTTCCGCACCCACAGCGGGTCCGAGGCGATCGCAAAGCTCGAGTAGATCGGCGCGAGCGCGCTCGTGCCGGCGCCCAGCGAGCACTGGGTCATGCCCGATCCCGTCGTGCGATCGCCCGGGCACAGCACGACGTCGCTCGCGCCGTGGGTCACCGTGAACTGATAGCTCGCCAGCTTGGACGGCGCGGTATCGCACGGGCCGAAGTGGTCGCAGCCACCGATCCAGCTCATCAGGTACGTGAAGTTGCCGCCGCTCAGGTCCCGCTTGGTCGAGAACCCGACGTCGAGGCCGAGGAACGTCGCGCTGGGGACGGTGACGCCGCCGGTGATCCCGAGCGGCGTACCGGCGGCGACGCCATTGCCGCAGATCTGGACGGCGTTGTTCATGACCGAGACCGTCCGCGCCGGCGCGCCGTTCCAGGTCGTGCCGGACAGGGCCGGGAGCTCGAGGCCGGTCGAGAAGCAGTCTCCACCGGGAAAGGCGACCTGGACATCGATGCCTGCGGTGGCGTGTCGGGTCGCGAGATCGAATGTGTAGTTGTAGTGCGTGATATCGCCGGTGATCGGGCCACGGATGATGCCGGTGTCGCCGATACCGCCGACGTCGCTGACAGCGCCGCTGCCGCTGTCGCTGCCGCCCGCGCTGGCAGCGCTCCGGAGCTCGGAATCGTCCGAACAGCCGAGGACGGAAAGCCCGGCGAGACATGATAGCCAAAAATACTTCATGGCCGACTTATAAACGTGTCGCCTCGCCACGTCGAATGTCCGGGGCGGAGCGATTGGCAGCAGGGTCATCCTCAGCCGTCCTGGCCTCAGCCGTCCTGGGACGAGGTCGGCGCCGTGAGCGCCTCGACCGTGCTCACCGCCTGGGCGCGTGAGAGTCCGGAGTCGACGAGCCCACCGATCAGAGCGGGCTTCAGCAGATCCATCAGCGCCGGATTATGCAGATCCAGGTACGTCTGCTTGGCGAGCTCCCAGTTCTTGCGCGCCAGCGCGACGAAGACATCGTACTTCTCGGCGGCCACAGCTCGCTTGGTCTGGACCGCGAGGCTGCTGTCGATCGGCGTCGAGCCGATCTCGGCCAGCGCGTCGAGCGCGGTCGCATCATCCTCGATCATCGCCTCGAGCGTGTCGATCAGCGCCATGCGCTCGACCACGGCGGGAGGCTTGGAGGTGAGGACGAGCACACCGGGTGCCAGCGCCTTCAGCTCGTCGGTGTTCAGCAGCTGGTCCTTCACCGCCTTGACGCTGAGCTTGCCGTCGGCAAGCGAGCTGGCGAGAAATGCCTTGTCATCGAAGAACGCGTTGAAGCGGCCCTTTTCGTACTCGAGCGCCGCCTTGCGCGCGACGTCGGGGTCGACATGGGACTCCGATAGCTTGACTTCGGGCGAAGCGGAGGAGGGTGACGCCGCGTGCGTGAGCCGCGTGGTCCCGGACGGCTTTACGGCCGTCGCTGCGTCCCGCGGAGTCGCCGCAGGTGTGGTTGTCGACCCGGGCGTCGCCAACCGTGAAACGAGGACGATTCCCATCACCGCGATACCCGCGGCTGCGAGAATGAGAATCAAACGGCGCCGCGATGGCCGCGTGCCGGGTGTTTGCGTGGTCATGCGTTACTCCCTGGAACCTCAGAATCAACCGCGGGAACAAGAGGAGAGGGCGGCGCGACCCCAGCGCACGGGGTTGCATCGGCATCGACACCGACCTCGACCTCACGACCGCCCCGACCGCGTCACGCGCCGGTCGGGTCGGGTCGACGCTCGTTACAGATTACCGACGTCGAGCTCGTCGCGCAGGCTGAGACGGAACACGTCGTCGGCCCACTCGTTCTGGAACCGCACCGAGCCGGTGAGGAACCCCTGGGCGGCGAGGATGTTCTCGGTCTTGTCGTGGCTCGCGGGCTGGACGTTCCAGACCGTGCCGGTGAACGAGAAGGTCGACACCGACGTGAGCTTGACCGACTTGCCGTTGGCCTTGACGATCCGATCCCCCTTCTTGAGGGTCCGGGCCTTCACCACGGTGCCGTCCTCGAGGACCAGCGGGTGCTCCGAGGTCACCTGGAGGACATCGCCCTTCTTGTCCCTGAGGACGAAGATATCCTCGGTGGTCTCGCCCGCGACGTACGTGCGAATCGCCTGCTCGGCCCATCCCAGGTTGTTCAACGTCGAACCCTGGGTCAAGGCCGTGACCGACGTGGTCCCGGTCTCGTACGCATGCTGGACGCCCTTGTAGGCGCCGTTGAACGCGACCTTCTGCTCCGGCGTGTAGCAGCCGGCCATGCAGTACTCGAGCTTGACCAGGCCGACGATGCAGCCTGCCGTGGCGGTCACCGGCACGAACGGAGTGCAGCCGGCGTGGCCGCATCCCGTCGTGAACACGATGTATTCGCCGTCGGTGTTGAAGAAGTCCCGGGCAGCCGGCGTGATGTAGCCGCAGTTTGCGGCCCACGCGTTCCGACCCATGGCATCGGCCGTACCCAGTGGGTCTTCGGCACACCGGGAGGTGACCTGTGCGGACGCGACGGATGAAGTTCCGATCACGAACAAAAGAAATGCGAGCGCGCTGAGCTTTGTGCTGAGTTTCATGTAGTGAACTCCTACTGGTGAGAACTGGTAATCAGGACCAGCCCAAGATCCCCACTCCTGGTGGTCCCGAAACGGAGCATAAAACAGCACGTGAGTAACTATCCTGTCAACTCAAATTCGCATCGGCTGCATTACGATGCATTACGAACTCGTGTGCAGCTTATGAGCCGCAACCAATTGCGGCATGCTGCACGCAAATAAGATGAGTTGGATTCTGCCAATGAGTTGTCAACTCTGCCATCGAGGAGCGGTTACCGCGTTTTATTGTAGCTTGTTGCGGCGCCTCCGATCGCTGCATGCTCCACGCTGCACATGACTGGGCAGGAGGAGTGCGGCTGCCGGTGACGTTGCAAAAGCCACCGTGAGTCGTCATCAGTCTGTGGAGTCTACGCTCATGCATTCTGATTACGATATGCAGAGCTACAAGGCCGCGTGTGAATGTAGCCGGCCAGCCAGAAGAATATCGCAACGATACTGCAGCAAAGTGCGGCGGAACGGCCGATGATCTGCTGCTGTATTCCGCTGCACCGCGCTCGGAAAGCGATCGCCGCCAGCTCGGGTTCCGGAGGGCGGATCGGGCCGCGACCGTCGCTGTGTTCCGCCGCGCAAGAGGCACCTCGCGATCGCCGGCAATCCGGTTCCGTCGAGCAATTCGCGATGGTTCGTTTGAAATCGAATATGCAAATCGAATTCAACAGCCGATCTCGGCCGGCGGGATAAGGAGTCTACCGCCGCCGTGCAATACCGCCCGGGGTCTTGACCCGCTCCGATCGGCCCTTGCCCCACTTTTTCAAAAGCGAAACAGCGAGAAGGACACTCCCGAAGCGATTGCGACACTCCCGGCTCATTCGAGCGGCGGACATTGCCATATCGGACTAAAACCAATTCATGTGTTTCCTGGATCCAGGATTATTGTGGGGCGCCGCAAAATGCGGCCAGGGATCTGCACCTTTGCCATGGCGCGATACGGCATGGTGCCTGCGTTGACTACCAGCGGGCTATTCGGCTCCTGTCGTTCGTTCTGTGAGCTCGTCTGTGAGCTCGTCGATAGGTGCTCGATGTGTCGGCGTGGCGGAGATGCTGTTGCTGCCGGCCGCTGGTCTTCCTGATCCCTCTTCGAAAGGATACCCATGACTGTCACACGCCTTCTGAAGCTCCTGTCGCTATCGACTTCGCTCGTGGTCTCGGCCTGCGTCGCCGACTCCGAGGCTCCCGGCGAGCTGGTCGCGGTCGACAACACCACGGTCGTCCACATGACGCCGGTCCGGACCGCGGGCCAGGTTGCCGACGTCGCACCTCCCGGCGCCCACCTGCAGTTCTTCGGTGGCCCGACGCTGCCGAACATCCACGTCTCGCCGATCTTCTGGAACCCGACGGTGCAGTTCCAGGGCACGCTGAGCCCGTTCTACAACGACGTGCCGAACAGCCCGCTGTACACGATGCTGTCGCAGTACGGCATCGGCCACGGCAGCGGCCGCCCTGGCGTGGTCGCCGGCCGGTCGACGCGGAACATCCGCGACTCGGACATCCGGACCGAGGTGTTGTTCGAGATCAACCAGGGGACCGTGCCCCAGCCGAACGACCCCAACAACTACTACCCGGTGCACCTCGCGCCGAACATGCAGGTCACGGCGCCCGATGGCAGCCAGTCGTGCGTGGTGTTCTGCGCGTACCACGGCACGTTCACGGTCCGGGACGTCAATGGGCAGCAGTTCAACGTCAACTACGGCGTCCTTCCCGACCTGAGCGGCGCCTGCAACGGCGTCTGCGGCGGCAGCTCGGTCGTCAACAACACGACGTCGGTGGCCTCGCACGAGCTGGTCGAGGCGACCACCGATCCGGCGGTCGGCCTGGCGACCGTGATCGGCTTCCCGCTCGCGTGGTACGACCCGAGCTTCGGCGAGATCGGTGACATCTGCAACGGCCAGCAGGGCACGACCACCGGCAACGGCCATAGCTACACGATCCAGCTCGAGTTCTCGAACGCGCGCAACGACTGCATCGCGAACTGAGCACCGTCGCGATCTGCGCCCGTCAGTCCGGGCAACGGCGGCGCGGAAGCGTGAATGCGGTGCATGCACTGCGTCGCGTCTCCGACCCGCCGTTGCTGCACAACCAGGGCCGTGCTGGATGCGATGCTCGAAATTGCCGGTCGATGCCGCGATGTAGGGACGTGATCTGGGGTTCCTTGGATTTCGTTGACGGGAGTCGTTGATGCTGCGTGGTGTTTTCGTTCGAAGCGCACATTCCCAAAGGAGCCCCATGACTGCTGTACGCTTGCTGAAGCTTCTCTCCGCCTCGGTATCGCTGTTCGCCGCGGCCTGCGTGGCCGATCCCGGCGCCACCGCCACCGGTGACCTGACGCTCGTCGATGGAACCCCCGCGGTCCACATGCTGCCGATGCATACCGGCGGCGCCGTCGCCAACGCAGCGCCCCCCAACGCGCACCTGAACGACT
>DASWRS010000427.1:0-5966 GCA_036403075.1 Kofleriaceae bacterium | reverse complement strand
TCGCGGCGCCGATGGCGACACGCCGCGGGACCTGGTCGGCCGGACCGAAGGCGCTGAGGCGGCACGCTCGGCGGGCCGCGCTGGCCCGGCGTGTTCGGCGGCCCGGGCGCCGGCGTCAGCCGTCGTCGTCGGCGGCGGCGGGCGGTTCGGCGGCCGCGAGCGCGTCGCGCCAGCTATCGATCGTCTGGCCGAGCGCGATGGCGTCGCCGCCGGCGAGCGTGACGGCGGCGTGCTTCTTCCAGGCATCGCGCACCCGCTGCAGCCGGATCAGCGCGAGCTTCGCGGGCTTCCAGCCGCCGCCCGGGGCGCGCTCCTGGTAGGCGATCGCGACGGTGGCCCAGGCCCCGCGCTCCCAGACCCGGCGGTGCAGCGTCCGGCGGACCTCCTCGCCATCGACCTCGAGGTCGTAGGTGACGTCATCGAGCTCGGCGACCACCATGGCGGCTTACCTGGCCCCGTCGCGGCCACCGGGGCCACCCGGGCCGGTCGGAGCCGCGGGGCCGGCCGCGGGAGCCACGAGCTCGGAGACCTCGAGCTCGGTGATCCGTGCGTCGTCCGGCCCGGTGTGGGCGCGGACCCGGGCGAGCGCGTCCGCGGTGCCGCCACCACGCTCGATCCGGATGCTGAGCTCCTCGCCGACCTCGAACAGGAACGCCGACCGCACCCGGAGGACCTGGCCGGAGAAGTCCACGACGTCGAACACCTCGTGCTCGGCCTGACCGTCGACGACCACGACGCGAGGCGGCGACGCTTCGCTGCTCCGCGCGGGCCGGCCGGACATCTGGTGTCGGTACCACGCTCCACGCCGCCGCCTCAAGCGCCAGATCCGGCGCTCCCGGGCCCTTCTATCAGTGAGCGCGCTGGGTTAACCTCGCGGCAGCGGATGCTCAAGCCGGTCGAGAAGCAACGCGTCGCCGAGGAGATCGCCGAGCAGTTGCGCTCGTTGATCCTCAATGGTCAGTACCCGCCGGGCTCGAAGCTGCCGCCCGAGCGCGAGCTCTCGAAGCGACTGCGGGTCAACCGCGCGTCGCTGCGCGAGGCGCTCAAGAAGCTCGAGCACCTCGGCTTGGTGCGGATCCGCCAGGGCGACGGCACCCGGGTGCAGAACTTCATGGAGACCGGCGGGATCGAGCTGGTCCAGCACCTGCTGCCGCTCGCCGGCGGCAAGCCCGAGCTGATCCGCGACCTGCTCGAGTTCCGCCGGATCTTCGGCCGCGAGCTGGCGCGGCTGGCGGCGGCGCGGGCGACCCGGGACAAGCCGGGGCTGGGCAAGCTGCGCGCGCTCGCCGACCGCGCGGACCAGGTCACCGGCGCGCTCGAGCTGTTCGCCGTCGACTTCGACTTCTACGTCGCGGTGGCGCAGCTGTCCGGCAACCAGGTGATGCTGCTCCTGATCAACACGGTGCGCGACGGCGTGCGCGGCTTCATGCCGCTGCTCGCCAACCTCGCGGCGCCCGGCGACAGCGTCCGCAAGCACCACCGCGAGCTGATCGCGGCGCTCGAGAAGGGCGACGTCGCCGGCGCGGGCCGCATCGCCGATGATTACCTGCGGCTCGGCGCCGAGATCGCCGGCCGGCTCGGCGGCAAACCCGAGCTGCAGCCGCAACCCCTTCCCGAGCCGCGGTAGCGCCGTGCCAGCCGACCCCCGCCCGTCGATCGTGGACCGCGTGATCCCCGGCCGCGGCGCTCCCGCTCCCGATCCGGATGGTGCGAGGATGCGGTTCGGTTCCCCAGCCCCCCTATGTACGAGGCGAGGCAAGGCGATGACGAGGGTGATGAGACACGAGGCGATCAGGCGATGCCGGAGTTGACGCGGACCGAAGTCGAGGAGATCGCGCTGCTCGCGCGGCTCCGCCTCGAGCCCGACGAGCTCGATCGGATGCAGCGCGAGCTCGGGGCGATCCTCGAGCACTTCCAGACCATCGCCGCGGTCGACACCACCGGCGTTCCGCCGATGGTCCACGCGGTCCCGATGGACCTGCGGCTGCGGGTCGACGTGCCGGAGCCGTCGCTGCCGGCGGAGCTGGCGCTGGCGGGCGCGCCGCGCCGCGAGGCCGATCTGCTCGTCGTGCCGTCGAGCATCGCGCCCGGCCGCACGGGCACGGGAACCGAGCCGTGAGCCCGGCGTTCTGGTCGGCGGCGGACACCGCGCGGCGCATCGCCGTGGGCGAGGTCACCGCGACCCAGGTCGTCGAGGCGCAGCTCGCGCGGATCGCCGCGATCGACGGCGAGCTCGGCGCGTACCTCGCGGTCGATGCCGCCGGGGCCCTCGCGGCGGCCGCCGACGTCGATCGCCGACGCGCCGCGAACCAGCCGATCGGCCCGCTCGCCGGCGTCCCGATCGCGCTCAAGGACGTGCTGGTGACGCGCGGGCTGGCGACCACCGCCGCGTCGAAGATCCTCGAGGGCTGGATCCCGCCGTACGACGCGCACGTGGTCGAGAAGCTGCGCGCCGCCGACGCGATCATCCTGGGCAAGGTCAACTGCGACGAGTTCGCGATGGGCAGCTCGACGGAGAACAGCGCGTACCGCAAGACCCGCAACCCGTGGAACGCCGAGCGCGTGCCGGGCGGCAGCTCGGGCGGCTCGTCGGCCGCGGTCGCCGCCGGCCTGTGCGCGGCATCGCTCGGCACCGACACCGGCGGCTCGATCCGCCAGCCGGCCGCGTTCTGCGGGGTCGTCGGGCTCAAGCCGACCTACGGCCGGGTATCGCGCTGGGGCGTGGTCGCGTTCGCGTCGTCGCTCGATCAGGTCGGCCCGCTGACCCGCACGGTCGCCGACGCCGCGCTGGTGTTGCAGGCGATCGCCGGCTTCGATCCGCGCGACTCGACCTCGCTCGACGCGCCGGTGCCGCGGTTCGCCGATGGCCTGACCGGCGACATCCGCGGCCTGCGCATCGGCCTGCCGCAGGAGTACTTCGAGGCGATGGACGACGACGTCCGCGCCGCGGTCGCCCGGGCCGCCGGCGCGCTGGTCGAGCGCGGCGCCGAGACCGTCGACCTATCGCTGCCGCACACCGGCCTGGCGCTGGCGGCGTACTACCTGATCGCGCCGGCCGAGGCGTCGTCCAACCTGGCGCGGTTCGACGGCGTGCGCTACGGCCGGCGGGTCGAGGCCGCCAGCCTGACGGAGATGTACGCTCGGACCCGCGGCGCGGGCTTCGGCCCCGAGGTCAAGCGCCGGATCATGCTCGGCACCTACGCGCTGCGCTCGGGCTACTACGACGCGTACTACAAGAAGGCGCAGCAGATCCGCACGCTGATCAAGCGCGACTTCGACCGCGCGTTCAAGTACTGCGACGTGATCCTGACGCCGACCACGCCGACGCCGGCGTTCGCGTTCGGCGCCAAGGCCACCCCGGTCGAGATGTACCTCGCCGACGTGTTCACGCTGTCGTGCAACCTCGCCGGGCTGCCGGGCATCAGCGTGCCGTGCGGCCTGGCCGGCGACGGCCTGCCGATCGGCGCCCAGCTCCTGGGCCGCGCGCTCGACGAGGCCACCCTGCTGCGCACGGCGGCAGTGATCGAGGCGGCGGTCGGCCTGGGCGAGCAGCGTCCGGCGGGCGTCGCCGGGCTCGCCGGGCTCGCAGGCCCGGCCGGGCCCGCCGGGGCCGCCGGGCCCGGGGGACTCGACGGACCCGCGATCCCCGGAGGTGCCGCGTGACCCAGCCCCGGCCGGGACGCCAGACGCTCGCCGACGGGCTGGCCCAGGGCACGCCGCGCGCTGCCGGAGACGACGTGCCCGGCATGCCGCGCGGCTCGTCGAGCTCGCTGGCCAAGCCGCTCGAGGACTGGGAGCCGGTGATCGGCCTCGAGGTCCACGTCCAGCTCGCGACCCGGACCAAGATCTTCTCGCCGTCGGCGATCGAGTTCGGCGCGCCGCCCAACTCGCTGACCGATCCGCTCGTGCTCGGGCTGCCCGGGACCCTGCCGGTGTTCAACCACGCGGTGCTGCAGCTCGCGCTCAAGCTCGGTGTCGCGACCTCGTCGCAGATCCGCGCGCGATCGCGGTTCGCGCGCAAGCACTACTTCTATCCCGACCTGCCCAAGGGCTACCAGATCTCGCAGTTCGAGGAGCCGCTGTGCGAGAACGGCCACCTCGACGTGATCCTGCGCGGCGGGCTCAAGCGCGTGAAGCTCCAGCGCATCCACCTCGAGGAGGACGCCGGCAAGACCACGCACGTCGGCGTGTCGTCGCACGTCGACCTGAACCGCGCCGGCGTGCCGCTGGTCGAGGTCGTGACCGCGCCCGAGCTCGGCTCCGCCGAGGAGGCCGGCGAGTTCATGCGCTCGCTGCTCCGGCTGGTGCGCTGGCTCGAGATCTCCGACGGCGACATGGAGAAGGGCCAGATGCGCTGCGACGCCAACGTGTCGATCCGGCGGCGCGGCGAGGACCGGCTCGGGACCCGGACCGAGCTCAAGAACATCAACTCGTTCCGGTTCGTCGAGAACGCGATCGAGCACGAGATCGCGCGCCAGATCCGGATGCTCGAGTCCGGCGAGCGGATCGTCCGCGAGACCCGGCTGTGGGATGCCGACCGCGGCCAGTCCCAGCCGATGCGCAGCAAGGAGGAGGCGAACGACTATCGCTACTTCCCCGACCCGGACCTGCCGCCGCTGGTCGTCGACGGCCTGATCATGGCGTCGATCCTGCGCTCGATCCCCGAGCTGCCGGGCGTGCGCTACGACCGCTACCAGCGGGTCCTGGGGGTCTCGTCCGACGATGCGCGCACGCTGGTCAGCGAGCGCTCGCTCGCCGACTACTTCGATGCCGTGGTCGCGGCGCACCCCGGCGACCGCAGCGGTCGCATGCTCGCCAACTGGGTGCTGACCGAGCTGCTCGGCGCGCTCCACGCCACCGGCACGCCGGTCGCGCGCTCGCCGATGGCGCCGGCGACGCTGTCGGCGCTGGTCGTGCTGATCGAGAGCGGCACGATCAGCGGCAAGATCGGCAAGGAAGTGTTCGAGGAGAGCTTCCGGACCGGCGAGGCGCCGGCGACGATCATCGAGCGCCGCGGGCTGCAGCAGATCTCCGACACGGCGGTGCTCTGGGAGATCATCAACCGCGTCGTCGCCGCCAACCCCAAGCAGGCCGAGGCCTACACCGTGGGCGGCAAGGACGGGCTGTTCGGGTTCTTCGTCGGGGCCGTCATGAAAGAAACCAAGGGCCGTGCCAATCCGGTCATCACCTCGGATCTATTGCACAAACGTCTGGGCCGCTGACACGGGGTGCTGCTGCCCCTTGACGAATGCCTGGCGATCGATAAAGTCCGCGATTCCGAAAGCCTTTTGCGGAGATTGTCATGTACGCCGTGATCCAGACGGGTGGAAAACAGTATCGCGTCGAGCCCGGCAAGACCGTCGTGGTCGAGAAGCTCGCCGGTGACGCCGGGGCCCCGGTCGTGTTCGACCAGGTGCTGCTGGTGTCGTCCGAGGACGGCAGCATCGCGATCGGCAAGCCGATCGTCGCAGGCGCCAAGGTCACCGGCTCGATCGTCGAGCAGGGCCGCGGCCAGAAGCTTGTCGTGTTCAAGTTCCGGCGGCGCAAGAACTACGTCCGCAAGAATGGGCATCGTCAGGACTACACCGCGGTCAAGATCGCCGCGATCGACGCCTGAGCCTCACGGCTCGGTTGCAGAGGTACCGCCATGGCACACAAAAAAGGACAGGGTTCGACTCGTAACGGCCGCGACTCGCTGCCGAAGATGCGCGGCGTCAAGCGGTTCGCCGGCGAGGCGGTCTCCGCAGGCTCGATCCTGGTTCGCCAGGTCGGCACCAAGTTCCACGCCGGGGTGAACGTCGGCATCGGCCGCGACTGGACGCTGTTCTCGAAGATCGACGGCGTCGTCAAGTTCGAGCGCGACGGCAAGTTCCGGACCCGCATCGCGGTGTATCCGGCGGTGACCGCGGCCGAGGCCGAGGTCGCCAAGCTCACCGCCTGGGTCTGATTCAGGCCATCGCAAACCT
>DASWRS010000426.1:0-16315 GCA_036403075.1 Kofleriaceae bacterium | reverse complement strand
TCCAGAGGTCCTCGGCGGTCAGGTCCCGGCCGGCCCGGGCGGCGATCACCGCGGCCCGGACCACCGCGTTCTTGATGTAACCGCCTGTCATATCGAAGCGTTCGGCGAGGGCGTGGAAGTCGACCCCGCCGTGCAGGCCGGCCTGCGGCGGCAGCAGCTGGCGCCACAGCTGCTCGCGCTCGTCGACCTCGGGCTCGGGGAACCGGATCCGGAAGTTGAGCCGGCGCTGCAGCGCGGGGTCGATCGCGCTCTCGGCGTTCGTGGTCAGGACCGAGACCCCGTCGAAGGTCTCCATCCGCTGCAGGATGTAGTTGACCTCGAGGTTGGCGAACCGGTCCTGGGCGGTCTTGAGCTCGGTCCGCTTGCCGAACAGCGAGTCGGCCTCGTCGAACAGCAGCATCGCGTGGGCGTCCTGAGCCTCGTCGAAGATCTTGCCCAGGTTCTTCTCGGTCTCGCCGACGTACTTCGAGACCACGGCCGACAGGTCGATCCGGACCAGCTCGAGGCCGAGCTCGGACGCGACCACGCTGGCCGCCATGGTCTTGCCGGTGCCGGGCTCGCCGGAGTACAGGCCGGCGACGCCGCGCGAGATCCCGAGGTGGCGCTGGTAGCCCCAGCGCTCGAGGATCTGGGCGCGCTCGCGGACCATCGCGATCATGTCGCGCAGCGTGTCGATCACGTCGTCGGGCAGGACCAGCTCGGAGAACCGCGCCTTGCGGTGGACCACCGCGCCGTAGGTGCCGAGCCGGAGCGACAGCCGGCGGCCGACCGAGGCCTCGAGCGCGTCGCGATCGACCGGGCGAGCGGCCGCGGCGGCGTAGCGCGCGGCCTCGGCCACGACGTCGCTGATCGCGCCGGGGCCGATGACGTAGCGAGCGGCGAGCTCGACGGCCTCGCCCGCCGCGCCGTGGGCCGACAGCGCGGCGCGCCACGCGGTCTCGCGGTCGGCGAGCTCGGTGCGCGGCAGCGCGACCCCGAGCTGGGGCCGCCGCAGCTCGAGGTGGCCGCCGCGCCCCGACGACGCCGCGATCAACAGACCGGGCGCGTGGCCGATCGCGTCGCCGTGCTCGGGCGCGACCTCGCCGCGCTCGTCGTACAGCGCGTCGGCATCGCCGAGCAGCGGGACTGCGGCGCGCAGCCGGGCCGCCGCGAGCGCCTGGCCGAGCAGCGGGCTGCGGGTGCGGTTCTCGAGCGCGATCAGCGCCGGGATCGGGATCACGGCGAGCGGCCGGCCGAGCGCCCGGGCGAGCCGGTGAGCCGCGGCGCGGCGGCCCGAACCGCGCGGACCGCGCACGACCACGGCGAGCGGCGCCGCGCCGCCCAGGTGCGGCAGCAGGGCGTCGAGCGCGGCGACCGCGGCGGGCGGCAGCACCACGCCGAGCTCGGCGCCGGCGGCGATCAGCTCGACCAGGCCGGCGAGCGGCGGCTGCAGCGCGTCGTCGCCGCACAGCCACGCCAGCGCCGGCCCGGGGACCTCGAGCGCCGCGGCGAGGCCGTCGCCCTCGATCGCGATCGCGCGGCCGCGGCGCAGCGCGGCGCCCGGCGCGACCGCGCGGATCAGCGCGGCAGGATCGGCATCGAGCACGTCGGCGCAGGTCTCGAGGTAGAGCGCCGGCGAGCGCCGCGGCGCGAGCGCGTGGCACAGCTCGCGGGTGTCGAGATCGAGCGCGTAGGCCACCGCGACCAGCAGCACGCCGCTCGCGGCCGGATCGACCCCGAGCCGCTCGGTCATGACCGCGAGCCGGCCCGGCGGATCGCCGCCGCCTCCGGGCAGCGCCGCGATCGCCTCGGCGAGCTGGGTCGCGGCCTTGCGATGCGAGCCCTGCGGCCGGAGCGTCCCGCCGGCGAGCCGGGCCAGCGCGGCGTCGTCTCGCAGGTAGATCTGCGAGGCGATCCGCGGGTCGGCGAACCCGGCGCCGGCGTTGAGCCGCCGCAGCAGCGCCGCCTCGGCGTGGAGCCGCACGGCGCCGATCGCGGCGGCCAGCCCGCTAACCAAACGGCCTCCGCCACCACGGCCTGCCGGGCTTCGCCGGGTCGCCGCCGGCGGGCCCGTCGGCCTGGGTCGCGGCATCGGCGCCCAGCGTGCTCGGGGGCGGCGGCGCCTCGGGCAGGTCGCGCTGCCCCGGATCGGTCAAGAGGCTCGCCGGCCGGGGCGGCTCGGGGCGCTCCGGGCCGATCAGCGTGGTCGGCGCGGGCGTCGTCGCCGGCAGGTCCGGGCCCGTCAGCGTCGTCGCCGGCGGCGGCGTCGCCGGCAGGTCATCCATCTCCGGCCCGGTCAGCGTCGTCGCCGGCCGGGGCGCGTCGGGATCGCTGGGCTTGGGCGGCGGCTTGGGCGGGGCGCCGGGCGCCTGCAGCGCGTCCTTCTCGTGGCCCTCGAGCAGCTCGTCCTGCGCGTCCTCGAGATCGGTCAGCTCGTGGCGCAGCTCGGCGACGCGCTCGGCCAGGTCGGCGAACTGGGCGTGGAGCTCGCGGGCGGTCTGGTCGTCGGCGCGGGTCAGGTTGGGCTGCAGCACGCCGAGCGCGCGCTCGAGCAGGTCGCGGCGGTCGCTGGCGTAGACGAACTGGTTCAGATCGCTGCTCTTGCCGTCGACGGCGACCTGCAGCGCGTCGAGCGCGCTCGACTCGCGCACCGGCATGCGCAGCTGGCTGATCTCGACGTGCTGGCGATCGAGGATCATCCGGACCGCGCCGAGCAGCTCGCCGCGATGCTCGAGCGCCGCGTCGTGCAGCGCCTCGGTCACCGGCGCGGGCAGCGTGTCCTCGCCGCGGTCCTCGACGTCCTCGCGCTGCTGCGACTCGGCGTGCGCCGCGTCGCGATCCTCGACCAGCTTGTCCTCGAGCTGCACTCGCGCCTTGCGCCTTTCCCGGTACCGGCCTGTCGTGGCCTAGTCCTCGGTCTTCTCCCACCACTGGCACCACCATGCGCCGCCGACCAGGATCCGCAGCTTGGGGTGCCAGCAGTACGACAGGTTCTGGTCGGGGTTCAGATAGAACAGGCAGTTGTCGCAGCGCTCGTCGCCGTACGGCTGGCCCTTCAGCACGGCATCCTCGGCGAGGTGCCGTAGCTGCAGCGCGAGCTTCTCGTCGATCTCCTTGGGCTCCGGCTTGGGCAATGCATCGTCGGCCATGGGCCCGCGGAGTCTAGCAAATCTCTGAGCCATCCGCGGCGCAGCCGCGCGGCTAATCATGCGCGGCGAAGGCGCTGCGCAAACCACGCGACGGTCTCGGCCATTCCGTCCTCGACCATGTGCGATGGCGCGTACCCGAGCGCCGCGGTGATCTTGTCGATCGCCGCCTGCGAGTGCGCGACGTCGCCGGCGCGCGGGCCCTCGAACACCGGCTCGGCGCCGGCGACCTCGGAGACCGTCTTCGCGAGGTTGTCGCGGATCATCGCGAACAGCTGCTTGAGATCGGTGCGGCCGTTGCAGCCGCAGTTGTAGACCGTGCCGGTCACCGCTCGATCCGGCGCGGTCGCCGCGAGCAGGTTGGCCTGGACGATGTTGTCGACGTAGCAGAAGTCGCGGCTGTTCGAGCCGTCGCCGAAGATCACGACCGGCTTGTGCGCGACCAGGTTCGCGATCCAGCGCGGGATCACGGCGGCGTACGGGCCATCGGGGTCCTGGCGGCGGCCGAACACGTTGAAGTAGCGCAGGCCGATCAGCTGCAGGTGGTAGACGTCGTGGAACACCTGGGCGTAGATCTCGTCGACGCGCTTGGTCGCGGCGTACGGCGACAGCGGCTTGCCGATCCGGTCCTCGTGCTTGGGCAGCCCCGGGTGGTCGCCGTACACCGAGGACGACGAGGCGTAGACCATGCGGCCGACGCCGGCCTCCTTGGCCGCCCACAACACGTTCAGGAACGCGTCGACGTTGTGGGCGTGCGAGGCCAGCGGATCGTGGATCGACCGCGGCACCGAGCCCAGCGCCGCCTCGTGCAGCACGATGTCGACGTCCTTGCACGCCTCGCGCGCGACCGCGGGATCGCGCAGGTCGCCCTCGATGAAGCGGAACTGCAGCCGCTCGTCGGGGTTGATCGCGAGCACGTCCTCGAGGTTGCGCTTGTGGCCGGTCAGGAAGTTGTCGACCCCGACCACGCTCTGGCCGAGATCGAGCAGGCGCTCGAGCAGCGCCGAGCCGATGAACCCGGCGACGCCGGTCACCAGCCAGCGCCGCGGCGAGTTGACCAGCTCCTCGCACAGATCGTCGTAGCGGGTGCGTTTCATAGACTCCAGAGCCGGATCCCCCGCGGCGGCTTGACGTTCCGGGGCAGCGCGCTCTTGACGTCGATCAGGACGCCGTTGTCGCGGACCCGCTCGAAGATCGCGCCGGGGTTGGCGATGTACTCGCGGTGCGCGACCGCGAGGATCGCGGCGTCGAGGCCGGTCAGCTGGTCGAGCGGCGCGAGCCGGATCTTGTACTCCTCGTGGGCCTCCTCGGGGTTGCCCAGCGGGTCGTGGACCAGCGCCTCGATCCCGAAGGTCGCGAGCTCGGCGACGATGTCGGGGATCTTGGAGTTGCGCAGGTCGGGGACGTTCTCCTTGAACGTCAAGCCGAGGATGCCGACCTTGGCCTTGCGCAGCGGCACGTCCGACGCGGTCAGCATCTTGACGCACTTCTGCGCCAGGAACGGGCCGATGCTGTTGTTGATCCGGCGGCCGGCGAGGATCACCTCGGGCAGGTAGCCGAGCTCCTCGGCCTTGGTCGTGAGGTAGTACGGGTCGACGCCGATGCAGTGGCCGCCAACCAGGCCGGGCGAGAACTTGAGGAAGTTCCACTTGGTGCCGGCGGCCTCGAGCACGTCGGCGGTCCGGATCCCCATGCGGTCGAAGATCAGCGCGAGCTCGTTCATCAGCGCGATGTTGAGATCGCGCTGGGTGTTCTCGATCACCTTGGCGGCCTCGGCGACCTTGATCGACGCCGCCTTGTGGACCCCGGCGGTCACGACCAAGCCGTAGACCCGCGCGACGCGATCGAGGGTCTCGGGGTTCTGGCCCGACACGACCTTCAAGATCTTGTCGAACGTGTGCTCCTTGTCGCCCGGGTTGATCCGCTCGGGCGAGTAGCCCAGGAAGTAGTCGACGCCGTTCTTGAGCCCCGACTTGTCATCGAGGATCGGCCCGCAGATCTCCTCGGTGACGCCCGGGTACACCGTCGACTCGTAGACCACGACGTCGCCCTTCTTGAGGTGCGGGCTGATCGTCTTGCTGGCCGAGATCACGGGCCCGAGGTCGGGGCGGTTGTTGCCGTCGATCGGCGTCGGCACCGCGACGATGTAGAACGTGCAGTCCGAGAGCTTCGCCGGATCGGCGGTCATCTCGAGCTGCCGCGCCGACGCGAGCTGATCATCGCTGACCTCGAGCGTGTCGTCGTGACCCCGCTTGAGCTGGTCGATGCGGCGCTGCCGGATGTCGAACCCGACGGTCGGCAGCTTGCGACCGAACGCGATCGCGACCGGCAGGCCGACGTATCCGAGTCCGATCACTGCGATCTTCTCTTGCTCCAAAGGACGCATCGCCTGGAAGATGACCACGATCGACGACAGCAGTTCAAGCGATCCAGCGACCGCAAGGCGACCAGGCGCACTGTGAGTGCGCTCGTACGCACGCTGTCGCGTATCCGCTCGGTGCTCGCTACCCTACGAGCAGGACGCCGAAGAACCGGCCGTGCGGCATCAGGCGCGCCAGCTCGAACAGCTCTTGCTCGCGGGTGTGGTGCGCCCGGCCGACCAGCGCGACCGCGTCCATGCACGCCGCGGCCGAGGCGTGCTCGCCGAGCAGCTCGAACCCGGTGAGATCGACCAGCACGTGGGCGAACAGGTCGGAGCCGTCGAGCAGGACGCGGGCGAGCTGGGGCACGACCTCGCCGGCGCGCTCGACCTGGGGCGGCGAGAGCAGGGCGAGCGAGCCGCGCAGCCACCGGGTCGAGAACACCGACTCGTCGGAGTCGGTCTCCTTGTCCTGGTTGAGCGCGCCGAGCCCGGGGTAGCGCACGTTGGCGTCGACCACCGCGATCGTCGCGCCGGTGAGCTCGGTCAAGGCGATGCCGAGGTGGATCAAGATCGGCGGGACGGCGACGCTGTCGGCCGCGGGCACGAAGCCGACGACACGGACGCCCTCGTTGTGGATCCGGCGCGCGACCCGGGTGCACGCCGCCTGGAGCTCGCCGTCGCCGGGCCCGATCCCGAGCGAAGCCAGGATGTCGCCTTCCGAGGCGCTGGTGCCGGGGCGCCGCAGCACGATCGGGCGCGGGCGCGCGGCGCGCCGGCGGCGGACGGTCCGCCAGATCAGGACGGCGAGCACCAGCGCGACGAGGCCAGCGCCGACGCCGAGGACGAGGCCGAGGTTGGTGCCGAGGCCGACGCCGACGCCGAGGACGAGGCCGATGCCGAGATCAGGAGAAGGCACGTGGTCGCGTTCAGCATAGCGTGCTTCGTTTCCTCACGCGCGCATCATGGTGCGCGAGCGAACTCCGCACTTGCTCTGGCTCGTGCGCACGGTTACTCCGGTAGTGTGTGGTCGATCGTGCACGTACTGTCGTCGTATGGCGTCGGCGGGCAGGAGCGGGTTGCACTGGATCTGGCGATCGGCCAGAAGGCGCGCGGTCACGAGGTCAGTGTGATCTCGCTGTCGCCCGAGCCGGACGGTGCGATGGCCGATGAGTTCGCTTCGGCCGGGATCGCCGTCGGCCGGGTCGAGAAGCGCGACGGGCTCGATCCGACGCTGGTGCCGCGGCTGGCCCGCGAGCTGGTCAAGCGCCGCGCCGATGTCGTCCACACCCACAACCCACTACCGCTGATCTACGGTGCGCCCGCGGCGTGCCTGGCGCGCGCGGCCGCGATCCACACCAAGCACGGGATGAACCCCGGCGGGCGCGGCCAGCGCTGGCTGCGGCGGACTGCAGCGCGCCTGGTCAACGCGTTCGTCGCGGTCAGCGATACCACCGCCGCGCAGGCCCGCGCCCAGCACGACACCGCGCTCGACAAGCTCCACACGATCCCCAACGGCATCCGGCTCGACCGCTACACGCCCGACCCCGAGGCCCGCGCGGCGTCGCGGGTCGAGCTCGGCCTGGGCGACGCCTGGGTGGTCGGCACCGTCGGGCGGCTCGCCGCGTCGAAGAACCAGGCGATGCTGGTGCGCGCGATGGCGCCGATCCTGTCGTCGCGGGTCCGCCTGGTGATCGTCGGCGACGGCGAGGATCGGGCCGAGGTCGAGGCGGCGGTCGCCGCGCTGCCCGAGCCGCGCTGGGTGGTGCTGACCGGGCGGCGGATGGACGTGCCGCGGCTGATCCACGCGTTCGACGTGTTCGCGATGTCGTCGCGGACCGAGGGCCTACCGCTGGTCGTGCCCGAGGCGATGGCCGCCGGACTGCCGATCGTCACCACCGGGGTCGGCGGGCTGCCCAGCGTGGTCGACGATCAGGTCACCGGCCTGGTCGTGCCGGTCGATGAGCAGAGCCTGGCGGCGGCGCTGGCCGCGCTCGAGGCCGACCGCGAGCGGGCGCGGGCGATGGGGGCGCGCGGCCGGACCGCGGCGCTCGCGCGCTACAGCTACGACCGCATGGTCGACGCCTACCTCGCGGTCTACGCCCGCCACGCTCAGCCGCGCGAGTAGCAGCTCGCGAGCGCCAGGTCGAAGACGTCACCGCCGTCAAAGGCATCACGCGCGGCCGCGGCCTCGCGCCGGCGCCGGGCGCGATCGGCCTCGAACACGAGCTCGCTCAGCATGCGCAGGTCGCGCGCGGCGGCGGCGACGATGCGATAGCCGGTGCGGCGGACCAGGCCCAGCGCCCCGCCCGCCGGTCCGGCCGACGGCACGAGCTGGTCGAAGCACGCGTCGGCCTTGGCCCACATCACCTCGTCGATCCCGGGCACCTCGAGCGCCAGCGGCACCTCGCGCCGGGTCGGTCCGCCGGTGTACGGCCGCTCGAGCCGCAGGCCCAGCGCCGACAGGTCGACCGCGATCCCGCTGATCTCGCGCCCGCCGACCAGCTCCCAGCACAGGGCCTCGATCCCGATCCGTGGACTCTCGCGGCGCAGCTCTCGCATCGCGATATTGTCCCCGGCCGCGACGCGCCACCGCCAGTTTTCGGCCGCGGCGCCCGGTCGCCGGGGTCAATGGCCGTGCGACGAGCCGTACGCCAGCTGGGGGAGTGCGAGCTGGGTCAGGAACATCGCATCGGACAGCTCGCGATCCGTGGCCAGCCGGCGGACGTCGAACGGATCGATCGGCGACAGCCCGCGCAGCGCCGGCGGCCACCAGCGGTTGACCCCGGTCTTGTTCGACATGCCGATCTGGTAGCCCGCGTTCGCGAGCGCGTCGCGGATCCGGCGCTCGGCGTGGATCCGCCGGCCGACCGGATAGGCCAGCGCCCGGACCGGCCGGCCGAGCTCGGCCTCGAGCTCGCGCCGGGACTCGACGAGCTCGTCGCGCAGCGTGGCATCGTCGAGGGTCTGCAGCACGCGGTGACGGCGGCCGTGCGACTCGACGTCCATCCCGGCGCGGGCCAGCGCCCGGACGTGATCCCAGGTCATGATCAGCTGATCGGCGTGGCCGACCTCGAGCTCGGGCGTCCACGCGACGCCGAGCGCGGCCTCGAGCTCGCGCAGGAAGCGCTCGACGTCGAGCTCGGCCGTGTTCTTGATCACGTTGGTCAGCGTGGCGGGGAGCCGCGGATCGTCGACGTCGAGCGCCAGGTCGCGCGGGTAGCGGACCGCCGCCGCCGGGCGCCGCGCCTGGCGCCGTGCGAGGCCGAGCACGATCGCGATCCGCTCCCACCAGTACACCCGGCGCTCGGACACGAACGAGGTCGCGACGAAGAACGTCGCGCGCACGCCGACCGCGCGCAGGATCGGCAGCGCGAGGTCGTGGCACGAGCGATAGCCGTCATCGAACGTGACCATCACCGGGTTCCTGGGCAGCGGCCCGCCGCCGAGCGCCCGGACCAGATCGTCGATCCCGATCGGCGTTCCGTAGCGCGCCACGGTCTCCATCTGCCGGCGGAACTGAGCCGGGGTCGCGTCCGCGACGTCCGGATCGTAGGGGTACGACGGGCTGGCGTCGGCGATGTGGTGGTACGTGAGGATGCTGAGCATCGGCACGGGGGCGCGCCGGCGCAGCTCCATGACGGCACCGAGCGCGCCCGCCCGGTGGAGCCACGTCGCAACTCGCTCGCGCATCACGGATCGGCAGCATACCGCCTTTGCCGGCGATGGTATGGTCCGGACGCTTGTTCGCGATTCCCGGCATCGCCGCGCTGATCATCTTCATCCTGGCCAGGCCGCAGGAGTTCTTTCCGCTGCTCCAGCGCGTGCCGTTCCTGCACCTGTTCACGGCGCTCGCCGTGCTCGGCTGGGTGATCGATGTGCGGCTGCGGCGCTTGCAACCGATCGCAGCGCCGACCCTGCCGTGGGTGATCGGCTTCTTCGTGTGGGCGATCATCGGCACGGCGGTGCTCCTGCCCGACCAGCTGGTGAACCGGACCCTCGAGCTGGTCAGCCTGTTCGCGCTCTACGGGACGATCGCGCACGCGGTGCAGCGGTTCCGGACCTTCCAGCTGGTGGCCGGCGTCGTGGCCGCGACCACGCTGTTCATCGCGCTGGTGTGCTTCCACCAGGGGCTCGCAGATCTCCAGTGCGTCGCGGGCGAGGAGAGCAACGCGGACATCATCGGCAAGCCGGACGGCCGGCCGTGCGAGAACAACGAGCAGTGCCGCGGCCCCGACGCCGAGCCCGGGTTCGAGTACCGCTGCGAGCACGTCGGGCTGTTCGGGACGTATTCGATCGAGGAGCGCGTGCGGTACCGCGGCGAGCTGCACGATCCCAATGAGGTCGCGCTCACGATCAGCGCCGGCGCGCTGTCCCTGCTGATCGCCTTCGCGATCCGCAAGCGCCGCGCGCCCAGCGTGTTCTTCTACGGCCTGGGCGCGGCGCTGGTGTTCTACACGGTGTTCATGACCCAGTCGCGCGGCGGGCTGGTCGCCGGCCTGCTGGTGCCCGGGATCTTCATCGTGCGGCGCTACGGGCCCAAGTCGCTGATCCCCGCGGCGATGGTCGCGATCCCGGTGCTGATGCTGGGCGGCCGCAGCGGCGAGTCCGCCGACCAGTCGACCCTGGAGCGCTACGACGCGTGGTCGACCGGGCTATCGATGTTCCGGAGCAACCCGGTGTTCGGGGTCGGCGCGCGCCAGTTCGCCGAGCACCACTACCTGACCGCGCACAACACGTTCGTGCTCGCGTTCGCCGAGCTCGGCTTCCCCGGGTTCGTGCTGTTCATGGCGGTGCTCTACCTGTCGTTCAAGTCGCTGATCGTCGGGCTGCGCCAGCTGCGCAACGTCCCGGGGAGCGATGTCGCGACCACGTGGGGCCTGGCGCTGCTCGCGTCGATGGCCGGCATCGTGTTCCAGATCAACACGCTGTCGTTCGCCTACCACGCGGTGATGTGGATCTTCTTCGCCCTGGTCGGCGCCTGGAGCTCGGCGATCCGCTACCACCTGCCGACGTTCCGGGTCCGGATGACGTGGCGCGACTTCTTCATCGTGATCGCGATCTGCGCATCGTTCATCGGCATCGTGCTGCCGCTGTTCCTGCGCAGCAAAGGCTTCTAGCCGCCGGGCTACTTCTTCTTCGCCGCAGGCTTGGCCGCGGGCTTCTTGGCCGCCGCCGCCGGCTTGGCCGCCGGTTTCTTGGCCGCCGCCGCCGCCGGCGCCGGCTTGGCTGCCGGTGCCGCGGGCTTCTTCGCCGCCGCCGGCTTGGCGGCCGGTGCCTTGGCCGCCGGTTTCGCCGGCGGTGCCTTGGCGACCGGCGCGGGCGCAGGGGCCGGTGCGGGAGCCGGGGCTGACTGCGGCGGCGCGGCCGCCGGAGCCGGGGCCGCGGCCGGGGCGACGGGCCGGGCGACCGGAGGCCGGGCGGCAGGCACCGCCGGCATCGAGAGCGGCTTGGCCGGGACGATGATCGGCTTGCTCGGCTGCGGGAGCGGCTTGGGCGGACGCGGGGGGATCGGGCCGCGGCGCGGACGCTCGTCCGGGGGATCGTAGGCCTCGCGCTCGTCGTCGTCGTCGTCCTTCTTGTCCTCGTCGTCGTCCTTGTCGTCTTCCTTCTCGTCGTCGTCGGGCAAGATCGGCTTCACGCGGGCCTTGACGACCGCCTCCTCGGCCTCGTCTTCGTCGTCGTCGTCTTCGTCGTCGTCATCCTCGTCGTCTTCGTCCTCGTCATCCTCGTCGTCTTCGTCCTCGTCCTCGTCGTCCTCCTCGTCAACCTCCTCCTTGCCCCACGGCGGCTCGCTGCCGTCGCGCCAGCCGCCGGCCTCCTCCTCCTCCTTGTCCTCTTCCTCCTCCTTCCACTCCTCCTCCTCCTCTTCCTCTTCCTCGCTGCTCCAGTCGGTCACGGCGACCGCGGTGCTCGGCTCGTCCTCGGGCTCGTCCGCGACCTCGACGTCGTCTTCGTCGTCGTCGTCGTCGTCGTCGTCGTCGTCGTCGTCGTCGTCATCATCATCGTCGTCGTCGTCGTCGTCCGAGGCCTTGTCCTCCTCGTCGTCTTTGTCCTCGTCTTCGTCCTCGACTTTGTCCTTGTCCTCTTCGTCCTCGTCATCCTTCTGGATGCGCTTGGGCGAGGCCGCGGTCCGGGGGGGCGTGAGTGGCGATTCGTCGACGCGTTCACTGCGCATATCGGTTCCTAGCCTGCATTCTAAGCATGCGGATTGCCGGGCGTGTCAACTCGGAGAGGACGCTTTGGGGGACATCACCGATCCGCCCCCGCCAGATCAACGCTCCCGTACGTGAGCTCGGTGCTCCTCATCGCACGCTCGTGGTAGCACCGCTCGGCCACAGCGACCACACCGGCTGCACGCCTGGCGCACGCCGTCAGTCGATCATCACGACGTCGGCCGGCGCGACCCCGCCGAACCCGGTGTTCCATGCTACCGCGTAGCCGGTGATGTGACGCAGGACGGCGCGGCCGCCCGCGGGGAACCGCGCCGGCTCCACGGTCCACTCGCCCAGCACGTCGTCCTCGTAGCAGGTCGGGCCGACGAACACGGTCGTGCGGCCGGCGCCGGTCCGCGGCGGGGGCGCCACCAGCTCGGGCTGGCTCCACCGCAGATGACAGCTCCGCGACAGCTCGAGCACGCGCAGCGCGCGATCGTCGAGCTCGCGGGCGACCGCGATCCGGCTCGACGCAAACCCCGCGGCCTCGGCGATGCACCGCCCGGGCTCGATCAGGATCTCGAGCGCCGGTGGCAGCGCGGCCCGGAGCTCGGCGAGCGCCGCGGACAGATCCCCGATCGCATGCCACGCGCCACCGAGGTTGAGGAACCGCGGCACGACCTCGGCCTCGGCGGCGGCCTCGGCGGCGGCCTCGGCAGCGGCGGCGAGCAGCGCCCGCGCGGTCGCGGCGAACCGCTCGCCGGTGGTCGCGGCGACCGCGCCGTGATGGACGTGAAAGCCGACCGGACGCGGGTGCGCCGCGCGAGCGAGCTCGGCGATCGCGGCCGACCGCCGCGCCGGATCGACGTCGAGACCGAACCGTGAGCGGCGGTGGCCGGTGCCGTCCTGCACCGCGCCGATCGCCGGATCGCGGCCGGTCAGCGACGCCGACAGCCGGATCGCGATCTCGGCGCGGGCCGGAGCGGCGTGGACCTGGGCGATGGTCTCGCAGCTCGCGATCAGCCGGCCGCGCCAGCCCGCCGCGGCCGCCAGCGCGCGGCCGCTCGGATCGGCGACCGACAGCACCGCCGGACCGCACGCGCCCGCGGCGCCGCGCCCGACCAGCCCGGCGACCTCGGCGACCTCGGCCGGCGACGCCGCGTCGAACCCCGCGAGGTGGGCCGCGGCCAGCGCGCGCACCGCGGGGTGCGGGAACGACTTGGCGGCGAACAGCGCGGTGACGCCGGACGCCGCCGCCGCCCGGGCGATCGCGGCGAGGTTGGCGTCGATCCGCGCGAGGTCGAACACCAGGCTCGGCCGCTCGCAGCGCTCGAGCGCCGAGGCGATCGCCGCGGGGAGGTCGGGTCGCACCCACGCAGGCTAACAAATCGCCGGCCGCCCGGCCCGCCCGACCAGCGGTTGCGCCCGCGCCGCGCTGCACGCATGCTGCGGTCATGGACGACGACGTCGTGGTGCTCAGGCTCGAGGGCGGCAAGGCCAACGCGATGACGCCGGACCTGCTCGACACGCTCGAGCGGATGATCGACGGCTTCGAGCGCAGCCCGGCCACCGCCGCGGTGCTCACCGGCTACGAGCGCTACTTCTCGGGCGGCCTCGCCCTGACCCACATCATCGACTTCGACTTCGTCGCGCTCCGCGGCTTCATCGAGCTGTTCTCGCGCGCGATGACCCGCGTGTTCGCGTGCGAGAAGCCGATCGTCGCCGCGGTCAACGGCCACGCGATCGCCGGCGGCTGCGTGCTCGCGCTGATGTGCGACTGGCGGATCGCCGTCGACGACCCGGCCGCGCGGATCGGCCTCAACGAGGCCCAGCTCGGCATCGGCCTGCCCGCGATCGTGATCGAGGCGCTGCGCGCGGCGGTGCCGCCGGCCTCGCTGGTCCCGATCGCGCTGGAGGGCACGCTGTTCGCCCCGCGCGACGCGCTCGCGCTCGGCCTGGTCCACGAGCTCGCGCCGGCCGGTGACCTGCTCGCGCGCGCCACCGCCAGGGCCGAGAAGCTCGCGGCGCAGCCCGCCCCCGCGGTCGCCCAGATCAAGCGCGCGCTGCGCGCCCCGATCCTCGAGACCATCGCGCGCACCGCAGAGCACGAGGTCACGCGCTGGCTCGAGACCTGGTTTTCCCCCGAGGCCCAGGCCCGGCTGCGCGCCGCGGTCGCCAGGCTCGGCGGCCCCGCCGTCCCGGCGCAGCCCGCCCCCGGCGCCACCGCCGAGATGCCGGGTCGCACCGTGACCCAGCCCCTGCCCCGGTTCAAGCGCAGCACGCGCGACCCGGGCTGACGCGCGCGGCCCCGGACCTCAGGTCAGCCGGGCGCGCAGGAAGGCCATCATCGGCTTCTCGAACCACACGTGGATCGCGATCGCGATCGCGCTGGTCAGCACGAGCATGCCGGCGATCAGCGCGGCGAGCGCCGGTGACGACCACGACCCGGCGCCCCGGGCAAACACGCGCAGCACGCTGAAGATGATGTAGGGGTGGACCAGGTAGATGATGTACGAGGCCTCGCCGAGCAGGTAGATCAGCTTGTTCTTGGTGGCGATCCCGAACACCCGCTCGAGCACGAGCGCGCTGGTGACGAGGAAGAACGACGGGATGCCGGCGATCAGGTGGCGCGGCACGGTGTCGCGGTAGTACTCCTCGAGCACGACGATCGCGACCAGGCTGGCGACGAACACGATCGCGAGCAGCCACACCAGGCCCGGGACGCGGGCGAGCGCGTCCTTGCGCGCGCTGCACCAGCGGAACACGTAGAACGCCGCGATGCCGTAGCAGAACTCGAGGATGATCGGCCGGGCGTAGAACGCGGCGATCGGGTGCGGGCTGCCGATCGCGTGGATCGCGAGCATCAGCGCGATCAGCCAGCCGGCGCAGATCACCGGCGACCAGCGCTGCGACAGGCGCAGCGAGATCGCGAACCACAGGTAGAAGAACATCTCGTAATTGAGCGACCAGCCGAGCACGAGGGTCGGCACCATCTCGCCGCTGGCGGCCTCGCGCGGGAAGAACAGCAGCGAGGCGATCAGCTGGCGCACGCTCGAGGTCGTGGTGTGGAACATCGCCGGGGCGACGCTGACCATCGCGAACACGAACAGGGTCGCGGCCCAGTAGAACGGCACGACCCGGATCACCCGGCGTAGGAAGAACTGCTCGGGCTTGCTGGTGCCGATGTACGCGATGATGAAGCCGCTGATCACGAAGAACACGTCGACGCCGCGGCTGCCCACGTCCCAGTCGAGCTTGAGCCCGGCGACCGAGGTGGTGTGGAAGTAGACGACGCCGAGCGCCGCGATCACTCTCAGCAGGTGCAGGTTGTAGAGCATGGCGACGAGCCCCCGATGATCCGGTAGCCGCGCGCGACGCTGCAAGCGCCAGCTGTGGAATCTTCGGCCGCCGCGCGGCTTCTGGTGAGGCGCGCCTGATGAGCCGGATACGGCCGGATGCGGCGTGCGGGCACGCCGGGACACCGCTCCCGGGGCTCGCCGGCGCCGCGGCCGCGCCCAAACGTGGCAAACGACAGGTGTCCGGTCGTCCGGCACGCCGGTAGCAGGTACGTTGCCACGGTGCGTCTCGCCGCCCGGCTCTCGCTGACGATCTGCGTGACGATCTGCGTGATGGCCTGCGCGGCGGTGGTCCGCGCCGCGCCGCCCGAGCCCGCCGGGCCACACCCGCGGATGCTGCTGGACGCCGGGCTCCGGGCGGCGTGGCAGGCGCAGCGCAAGGACGGCCAGGTCCGCCGGGTGATCGAGCTGTGCGACGACGCCGACAACACGCGCGAGCACGCTGGCGCCCAGTACATGGGCTCGGAGTGGAAGAAGATGCTGCAGGCCTGCCTGGTGGCCTGGGCGACGACCGGCGAGCGCGGCCACGCGGCGTCGGCGATCCGGTACTTCACCGCGCTGCTCGACGATCTCGACACGCTCGGCGATGGCAAGGGCGGCGACGCGGCGGCCAACCGCGACAGCGGCTACGCGATCCGGAACCTCGCGCCGTACACGGCGATCGCCTACGACTGGCTGCACGACGCGCCCGGCATGACGCCGGCGCTGCGGGCGCGCGCGCGGCAGCGCTGGGCGGCGTGGCTGGGCTGGTACGAGCGCAGCGGCTACCACCCGCACGATCCGGGCAGCAACTACCACGCCGGCTACCTGCTCGCGGCGACGACGATCGCGGTCGCCCAGGCCGGCGAGGCCGGCGAGGCCGGCAAGCAGCTGTGGGCCGAGGTCGCGGACCGGATGTGGGGCAAGGACATGGCCGCGGCGCTCGCGCCCGGCGGCGTGCTCGACGGCGGCGACTGGGACGAGGGCTGGCAGTACGGCCCGCTGTCGGTCGCCGAGTACGCGCTCGCCGCGCGGATCGTCCGGCCGTACGGGGCGCGGGTCGACGGCGTGCCGGCCTGGCTCGGGGCCGTGCTGCGCCGCCACGTCTACGCGCTCAACCCGAGCGACCGGCTGTGGGTCGGCGGCGATCTCGACGACGACGTCGCGTACCCCGAGGCGTCGCTGATGACGCTCGCCGCGGTCGCGCTCGGCGACGCGAGCCGCGATGACCGGCGCTGGGCGCTGGGCGAGCTGATCCGGCTCCGGCTGCGCGATCGCGACTCGCCGCTCTACATCGCGCTCGCCGCGGTCGGCGATCCGCCGGCGCCGGTGCCGCGCGCG
>DASWRS010000425.1:0-27006 GCA_036403075.1 Kofleriaceae bacterium | reverse complement strand
CAAGATCGTCCTGTTCTCGGAGTGGACCACGATGCTCGACCTGATCGAGCCGGTGCTGCGCGCGCACGGCCTGCGCTGGGTCCGACTCGACGGCACGGTGCCCCAGAAGAAGCGCCAGCAGCTCGTGCACGAGTTCCAGCGTGACGCCGGCTGCCAGCTGTTCCTCACGACCAACGCGGGATCGACCGGGCTCAACCTCCAGGCCGCGGACACGGTGGTCAACGTCGACCTGCCGTGGAATCCCGCCGTCCTGGAGCAGCGGATCGGTCGTGCCCACCGGCTCGGGCAGAAGCGGCCGGTGCATGCCTACGTCCTGGTCACCGAGGGCACGCTCGAAGAGAACCTGCTCGCGACGCTGTCTGCCAAGCACGAGCTGGCGCTCGCCGCGCTCGACCCGGACTCCGCGGTCGATCGTGTGGATATGGCCAGCGGCATGGACGAGCTCAAGCGCAGGCTCGAGGTCCTGCTCGGCGCCAAGCCGGAGGCCCCGGTCCGCGAGACCGAGCGCGCTCAGGCCGAGCAGGCGGCGCAGCGCGGCGCCGACCACAAGCAGCGCGTCGCCGAGGCCGGTGGCCAGCTGGTCGCCGCCGCGTTCCGCCTGCTGGGCGAGCTGCTACCGCCGGCCAACGACGCACCGGCAGCCAACCCGCTGGGCGCCTTCCTGCGCGATCAGCTCGCCGGTGCCGTCGAGGCCGACGCGGCGGGCCGCCCCGTGCTCACCCTGACGTTACCGGATCAGGCGGCGCTCGACAGCATCGCGCAGCTGCTCGGCGGCCTCCTGACTCGTGCACCGGCCGTGGCCGGCGCGCTCAACTGACCGGCGCGAGCGGGGCTAGCTTCCGAACAACACGATCGCGTAGCGGCCGACCGGCTCGAACCCGACCGCGCGGTACGCCGCGATGGCATCCGCGCGCGGCGTGAACAGCGTGGCCCGCGTCGCGCCGGCGGCGCGCGCGTCGATCAGCGACGTCGCGACCACCGCCCGCGCGTGGCCGCGGCCGCGCAGCGACGGCGGTGTGAACACGCCGCCGACCTGCACGGCATCGGGCAACACCGCGTTGTGCGTGCACGTCGCCACCGCGGCGCCGCCGTGCTCGACGATCCAGATCGCCGGCTCGGCGGCCGCCAGCATGCCGTCGATCGTGACCGCGGCGCGGTCGTCGGCGTCGGCGTCGGCGTCGTTCTGGCCGGTCTCGACCAGGTACGCGGCGCGCCAGGCGACGAGCAGCGCGCGGTCGCGCGCCCGTGCACGCCGGCCGGTCATCTGGCCATCGCGCAGCGCCGGCGGGATCGCGAGCCGATCGAGCGAGAGCGCCATCAGCGTCTCGGCGGATTCCAGGGTCGCCGTGGTGGCCGCGAGGCCCAGGGCCGCCCGAGCCGTGGTCACCTGGTCCAACGCGCCGAGCAGCCCGGCGACGCGCCGCCCACTCCGCCGTACGGCCGCGACCACCAGGTCGCCGACGTGCGCATCCGCCTGGATCAGCAGGTTGCCATTCCAGGCGTGGCCGGCGACGCCGATCACCGCGCCGCTGGGACATGGCTCGCGCCGCCGATCAGCCCGGATCGGCCCAGTTGATGTCCTCGCGGCGCCGCCGGACCGTCCGAGCACGTACTGCGCCTGCAGCACGTCACCGTCGGGCGCGCGCCACGCCAGCCCTGCAGCTCGCAAGTTCGAGCGCAGCAGCATGCAGGTGTCGCCGCGAGCGGCCAGGTATGCCTCGACGGCGGGCCGGTCCGCCTCCGTGGCCGCCGCGATGGTGAGCTCTGCCTCGCCGCCCATGATTCCGCTCGTATCGTACCCGGTGCCAGGCGCGATGCGGGCAGCGACGGGATCAGGCTGCCATCAACAGGAGCCTTGACGTGGTCCACGGTCTCGTTACCATCCGCGCATGGGGTTCGAGGACGCGGCGAAGCGGATGAGAGCGCAGCATGGTGAGGATGTCGGCGGCAATCCGCTGCTCACCGATCCCGACCAGATGGTCGCCGATGCGGTCGAGGCAGAGAAGCGGTCGCAACGGGTCAAGGACCTGGTGCTCGGTCCGTTGCTCCTCGTTGGCAGCATCGTGGTTGGCGTGCTGATGTACAGCACCCTCAGCCAAGTCGTCGCTGCCACAGGAAGTCTGCTGAAGACCCTGGCAATGACCACCTTGGGCACGAAACTGTTGCTGGTGGCCCCTGTGGTCGCGACGATCGTTGGCGCGCACAAGATCTTGCGCGGGCTCGGCGTCCTGAAGCGCTAACGGGCGTGCCGCGGGCCTGTCTACGCTGCAAATTTTCAACGGATGCACTCCGACCTGCGGCCCGTCGCAACGGGAGCGCGTTACACAGCCGCGTGTGGCTTGGCTTGATGCCCTGGGTCATGCACGCTGGCGAGGGAGGCATTCGATGAGCGCAATCTCGAGGAGCATATCGCTGGCAATTCTGATGGCGGGAGTGAGCGGCTGCGCGGCACAGCCCGAGGAGCACGAAGCGGCTGCCTCGTGGCCGCTCCTGGTCGTCGACCGGGCTCCGGTCAGCACGCCGTCGTTCTGCGGGCAGTCTCCGACGTCGATCACGTACTGGGCGAGCGCATGGCAGCGCGACATCCTGGACGCAGACGGCGTCATCGGCGGCTGCCAGTTCGACGCGGCGTGCCTGCCGAGTTGCTGGGGGGCGACGTCGGACTGGACCACCTGGGCCGGCCCGCTGATCCAGTGTCCCTGCCACTAGCGATGTCAATGCGGCTCCGCGTATCCCTCGAAGCCGTCGAAGCTTGGTTCCCCGAGCCCGTTATCTTCTGTTCGGCCTCGTCCGAGGCCGATCACCGCTGGGCCGATGGAATCTCCCGGTACGAGATGGTTCCGGCCTTCCGCCAGCCCTCCGCGAGTAACCAGGTCTTCGGGCGAAACACCACCATTGGATCATAGGTCTCGCGGATCGGCCACATCAATGCCTTGTCCTGGAGCTCCTTCCAGTCCGGGAAGAGGATGCCCGTCGAGAACGGATCGACGAGCCAGGTGCTTGCTCGCCCCTCGCGGTCCTCTCCATGCTTTCGGAAGTTGCAGAGTACGTACGCCAGCGTGTGGCGCGCTCGCGTGGGCGTGGTGATCACCTCGACATGGTAGCGATCGGCAAATACCTTGCCGCGCCGCCGGCGGGTGCCGTCTCCCAGCAGGGTATTGATGTTCCTCGCCGCGGAGATCTGAAAACCGTGCATGCCGCGGGCGAGCGCGTCCTTGTGGTCGGCCTCCACCAGCATATGGACGTGGGTGCGCTGCAGGCTCACGTGAATGATGCGAAACCGCTCGCGCATCGCCGCCGTGATCGTGGCCTCGCGCACGGCCCGGTATATCTTGCGACGCCGCAGACTGCCCACCGCCGGCACGACCCGCATCACGACGTGCAGCGGGTGGTACGGCTTGAAGTCCGGCCGAGCCTCGTGGCGTTCTCCGGCACGCGCGCCCCGCGGCTTTCTTCCGGCGCCGCGCCGCTTGCCGCCCCGCCGGAATAGCGCCTGCTGCACGTGCCGCTTCCGTGCTCGCTTCGACCTCGCCATTGACTTATTGATTACCATGCGGGTTCAGGATGTCAACTGATTCGGCAGGTCTAATGCTATTCAGTATATTGAGTTCAAAGAGTCACCGGATGCCGATAGAGGTAATCATCCGAGTACAGCCGTGCCGGAATGAGAACGGATGCCTCCGGATCGCTGTACGACCGCATCGGCGTTCGATATTGGATCTCGAGATGATCGAGTCCACGCGGGCATCATCAGGAACGAATGTTGCCAGCTCGGCGGTGAGGCTCGGTGGTGGGGCTCGGCGGTGGGGCTCGGTGGTGGGGCTCGGCGGTGGGGCTCGGCCGTGGGGCTCGGCCGTGGGGCTCGAAGGTGGAGCTCGAAGGTGGAGCTCGAAGATGCACCGCTGTGAGGAATGATTGAATATCGCTTTCAGATCGGGTGCAGGGATCCGCCAATCGATTGTTCCATGGGACATTGTGACTGTCCGATGGGTGGATCAATCCACGCCAATAAGCCAATTGACTTCCAGCCCCGCGCAGCCCATATAGAAACGTTCCTCCAGAACAAGGCAGCGCCGCCGTTGGCGCAGGTCACTGCATAGCGGCCCGCCGGTGTTGAAGCCACCGACGAGCCAAAGGAAGTCACGATGAGTAAGCATCGCAACCCCCAGGTCAAGGTACCGAACGAGGTCCCGAACCGCAACTTCGAGGCGGGCACCGCGCTCGAGAACCTCTGCGCCGAGGTGGTCGACATCGAGGCGCTCGCCCGGGCCACGGAGGCCGCCGCCGACGCGCTTCCGGCGGCGGCGACCGATCGGCAGCGCCTGATCTTCGGCCGGATCCAGTCACTCGCCACCAAGGCGTCGCAACAGGCGAGTGCATCGCTACGCTTCGCGAACGCGCAGATCGCGGCGCTCGCGGGGCAGATGGAGGCGCGGCGGAAGGCAACGGACGCGTAGCTCCCGCCGTACGAGCAGGTGATCCCGCGCGACCACGGGGCGACCACAAGGCGCCCTGAGCTGCGCGCCTCGTCGCCGAGAATGATGGCGTTCTCGACCGCTACTCGCTCTGTCGATCTCCGAATCCAAAAGAAGAAAATTTACCCTGTAGAGGGCATCCGCTCGGGGCGATGGGCTGTGAGCTGCCCGTCCTGGTCAGTCTGGTCGGCGGCTTCGGGCTGGTCACAGGCCGGTCGCGCGGTCTCCCGAGGTCCTTCTCCGCCGCTGCGGCGGTCTGCCGGCGACGCCCGCGCGTGCGTGCCTGCCGCGGCAGCGACGGGGGCAGCGACCGGGGCGCGGGGCGGCAGCGATCGGGGGCGCCGCCGGGGCAGCGACGGGCCGCCGCGGGCAGCGACGGGGGCAGCAACCGGGGCAGCGACCGGGGCGCCGCCGCGGCAGCAACCGGGGCGCCGCCTCAGCGCGGATCCAGCGGCGCCGCCAAGGCCAGCTCGACCGCGAGCGCGATATCGAGCGCGGCGCCGCGGGCGAGCCGCTCGCGATGGACGGCCTCGAAGTCGGGCGGCAGGCGCAGCGACCAGTTGGCGGCGTCGACGAGGCCGGGGACGTTGAAGCGGTCCTCGTAGCCGAACAGGTCGGCGAAGAAGATCGAGACGTTCTCGGCGCGCGACACGAACAGCTCGGCGAGCATCGCGGTGGCGAGGAAGCCGGGGACGGCGAGGCGCTCGGGGCGGGCGAGGGCGAGCCGGGCGGCGAGGTGGCGCGCCCAGGCCTCGCGGTGGGCGGGCGACCAGGCGCGGACCAGGGCGAAGATCGGAGCGGTGTCGTGGTTGCCGAGCATGACCCAATCGGCGCGGCTGACGTGCTCGGTGCGGTAGACGTCGTTCGGATCGTCGAGGCGGGCCTTCTGGGTGACGCGCCAGCGGCCGAGGCGGTAGCGGGCGAGCATGGCCTCGAGCGGCCGCGGCATGGTGCTCAGGACCTCGCAGCTGAGGTCGGCCGGGTCGCGGCCGTGGCGCCGCGCGCAGTCGGCGAGGGTGTCGAACAGGACGGCGTAGCGCTCGATCTGGTCGGGGTCGAGGGCGTGGGCGTGGACCCAGAAGTCGCCGTGGCGCGGCTGTGTGCGATCGAGCTGCTCGGGCCGGGCGATCGCGAACCGCGCGAGCGCGGGGTGGTCGGCGAGGTCGGGCGACTCGAACAGCCGGGCTCCGTCGCACACGGCGCGCTGCGGGTCGGCGGCGTCGCCGGCGTAGACCCACGGGCAGACCAGGCCGTGCGGGTGGTCGATCCGCAGGCTGTCGTACTCGGCGAACGCCTTGTCGGCGCGGGCGCGGACGAGATCGCGGGCGCGGCCGGTGTACTGGTCCGGATCGAGCACGGGGTAGCCCCAGGGCTGGCCGTCGCCGTTGGTCCGGCTCGGCGGCGCCCCCATGCGGTAGTCGGGGAGGAACGCGGCGACGTGGGCCCAGGCGTCGGCGTCGGAGTAGCCGACCTGGAGGTCACCGTAGAGCGCCAGGTGGTGGCGCGCGGCCTCGCGGCGGACCCGCGTGTGCTCCTCGTGGACGAGCAGCTGGCCCAGCGCGTAGCGATCGATCGCGCGGGCGTGCTGCTGGGTCCGCGCGGCGCGGTGCTCGCGCGTGGCGTCGTCGTCGACGAGCCACAGATCGCGGTCGGCGGCGGGCCAGGCGCGGAACCCGACGCCGCCGTGGTCGACGCACAGCGCGGCGTGGAGGCCATCGCGGTCGAGCCAGCCGGCGTGGTCGCGCCGGAAGTCGTGGAGCCGGTCGCGGAGGTCGGGGCGGCCGGGCAGGGCGTCGTAGGCGACGTCGAGCAGGCGGTGCAGGGCGTCGTAGGCCTGGCGGTGCTGGGCCGGTCCGCCCGGATCGGGCAGCACCGCCGCGGCGAGCTCGGCGTCGCTGACCAGGCCCTCGAAGGCGCCGCCGGGGCGCAGCGCGCCGAGCGACAGGTTGCCGAGGTGGCGCGAGAAGATCGTGCCGTCGTAGGGCGACGGGTTGTCGCGCGAGGTCTGGCCCTGCGGCCCGAGCTGGATCCCGGTGAAGCCGAGCGAGCGCGCGTAGCCCAGCAGCCGCGCGGCGGCGCGGGTCGCCGGGCTGCCGCGGCCGGTGTCCTCGTCGGGGTCGGACGGGAAGCTCGCGTCGTGGATCGCGAGCAGCAAGCGCCGCACGCCGAGGCGCGCGAGCCCCTCGTCGATCGCAGCAGGGGACGCAGCCGGGGACGACGTCGGCGGCGATGCCGTGGGAGGGACCGGCGCGGTCACCGCATCATCGTTAGCACGATCGGCGGGCGTGATCTCGCGTACGGCGCGCGGGCTGGAGGTGCTGTGGTCGAACGCGATCCGCACGGGTGTCGTGTCGGAACACGGCGCCCGTTCGAGGACGCCGGCTCACCTGCTCAGCGCGGCTGGCGTCACGATCGATCGCGATCTGCGATCGCTCCCGAAACGTTTTGTCGTGGGTCGCGCTCCATCGCTTCACAAGGGGAAAGACGATGCGATCAACAGCCTACGTGTGCGCATTCATGGTCCTGTGTGGAGTTGGCTGCACCGCCGCCGCCGACGGCGGCGGCAAGCGCGAGGAGGAGGTCGCGCAACCGCTCGACGATGTCGCGAGCCAGCAGGCGTACGATCCGGTGAAGGACTTCGCGAGCGCGCAGATCGACGAGGGCCGCCGGACGTTCCGCAGCGATACGTTCGGGGACGAGGCGTTCTGGGGCGATACGCTGCAGCTGCATCGCGCGATCGCGGGGCAGGCCAACGGCGGCGTCGGCGGCGGGGTCAGCCCGCGGACCGCGCTCGCGGTCGGGCTCAAGGTCGATGTCGATGCGCTGCCCAGGGACCTGCGCGACGCGCTGGCGCACGGCCAGGTCAACCTCGACGATCCGGGTTCGACCCTGGCGCTGCTCCGGGTCAAGGCGGTGATCGGCCTGACCGGCGTGTTCGACCGCGCCGGCCGGCTGACGTCGATGGGGATCCAGTGCGCGCTGTGCCACTCGACGGTCGACAACTCGTTCGCGCCGGGGATCGGGCATCGCCTCGACGGCTGGGCGAACCGCGATCTCGACGTCGGCACGATCGTCTCGCTCGCGCCCGATCTGTCGGCGGTCGCCGGGCTGCTCGGCGTCGACCAGGCGACGGTGCGCAGCGTGCTCGTGCGCTGGGGCCCGGGCAAGTTCGACGCGGGGCTGCTGATGGACGGCAAGGCGCTCGGCCCCGACGGCAACCCGCACCCGACGCTGATCCCGCCGGCGTACGGGCTCGCCGGCGTCAACCTCCACACCTGGACCGGCTGGGGCGGCGTCAGCCACTGGAACGCGTTCGTCGCCAACCTCGAGATGCACGGCAAGGGCACGTTCTACGACCCGCGGCTCGACGATGCGGAGCGGTTTCCGATCGCGGCCGCGCAGCGCTTCGGCCACGTGGTCACGCCGCCGGACCAGGATCGGATCACGCCGCGGCTCGCCGCGCTGCAGCTCTACCAGCTCGCGCTCGCGCCGCCGCGTCCGCCGGCCGGCAGCTTCGACGCCACGGCGGCCGCGCGCGGCAAGGCGCTGTTCCAGGGCAAGGCGCAGTGCGCCGGCTGCCACGTGCCGCCGATCTACACCGAGCCGGGCTGGAACATGCACACCGCGGCCGAGATCGGCATCGACGACTTTCAGTCGGCGCGCGCGCCCGATCAGCGTTACCGGACCACCCCGCTGCGCGGCCTGTTCGCGCACGCCCGGGGCGGCTACTACCACGACGGCCGGTTCGCGACCCTTGCGGACGTGGTCGCGCATTACAACGTGGCAAGGGCGCTCGGTCTGTCCGGCGGCGAGGCCGCGGACGTCGTCGAGTTCTTGAAGTCGCTGTGACGCGAGGCGGATAGCGCGCCGCCGCGCGCGCTTCCCGGCGGTGCAGTCTGCTATCGTGCCGCGACCGATGCGCGAGCTCGTGCACCACCTTCGCGGCGCGTCCGTGGCGATCGCGATCGTGCTCGCGGCTCTGGCACGCCCCGCAGCGGCGCAGCAGGTCGACGTCGAGGCGACCGCGACGGTCGATGTCGGCTTCGCCCAGACCTCGCGCAGCGCGTTCGTGCCCGATCCGAACGGCATGGCGGTCGACATGCCGGGCGATACCCAGAGCCGGCTGTTCATGGAGATCCGTCCCGGGATCATGCTGCAGACCGGATCGCCGCGGCTGATGTGGCGCGCCGGCTACCTGTTCGCCGGGACCCTGGCGATCGCCGGCGACCAGCTGTCGGCGTACTCCAACGCGGCCAATGGCCAGCTCGCCGCGCAGCTGACGCCGCTGACCAACCTGACCTTGACCACGGACCTCGCGCAGGGCGGCACGTCGTTCCTCCTGACCACGCAGCCCGCCGACGCGGCGCAGCCCCAGTTCCGGGCGCCCGGCAACGGCAACCAGATCACGGCGGCGCTGGCCGAGTCGCTGGTGTCCCAGCTCGGCAAGCATCTGTCGCTGCAGCAGACGGCGGGCGCGGGGTTCAGCGCGCCGCAGGACGCGATCGGCGAGCGCAACGTGACCGTCAGCGCCGGCGTCGGGCTGGATCGCAACTTCGAGCGCGACGGGATCGGCGCCGAGCTCCGCAGCAGCGTGGCGTGGCTCCAGCCGCTGCGCGCGCAGCTCGGCGCGTACCAGTCGTACACCAGCTCGCTGTCGGCGCACTGGAACCACGACTTCTCGCTGGGCTGGAACGGCACGGTCAGCGCCGGCGTCGAGCAGGTGTTCATCGACGCGGGCAGCCGGCCGGTGGCGTTCCTGCCGGCGGGCTCGGCGTCGCTGCGCTATGCGCTGCGCGAGGACATCGGCGGCGGGATCGACTTCAGCCACGGCACGGCGACCAACCTGCAGGTCGGCTCGGTCTCGATCACCGACCGGGTCTCGGTGCACGGCAACTACGCGCTCGATTCCCGGATCGGCCGGGCGGTGGCGTTCTCGGCCGGTTTCCTCCACAACGCGCCGCTCGGCCAGGTCGCGTCGCTGGTCGCGGCCGGCACCGGCAACGTGGTCCAGGTCGACGCCGGGTTCACCACGCTCCTGGCCAAGAACATCCAGGGCGTGGCGCGCTACAGCCTGTCGTACCAGTACGATCAAGGCGCCAACCTGCCGCCCGCGCTGGCCAACATCTTCTTCGTCGGCGTGTCCGGGACCATCCGGAACACCGAGCGACCGATGCGGGGCGTGCCGGTCCGCGGCCACCGCGTCGACGGCAACGACAGCTGGGGCCTCGCGCCCGCGGACACCGAGCCGACGCCGCCGTCCGCGTCGGCCGCAGAGCCGCCATGAAGGCGCGCATCGTCCACGTGCTGTCGTCGTTCGGCATGGGCGGCCAGGAGCGGGTTGCGTTCGATCTCGCCGTGTCGCAGCTGCGCGCCGGCTGCGAGGTCACCGTGCTGTCGCTCGCGCCACCGCCCGACGGTCCGCTCGCCGCCGAGCTCCGCGCCGCGGGCATCGAGGTCGCTCGCGTGGCGCGGCAGCGGGAGGGCATCGATCCGATCCTGATCCTGCGGCTCGCGCGCTGGCTGCGGCGCCACCGCGTCGACCTGGTGCACACCCACAACCGGATGGCGCTGATCTACGGTGCGCCCGCGGGCCGGCTCGCGCGCGCCCGGGTGGTCCACACCAAGCACGGCAAGAATCCCCGCGGCGGGACGCGGCTCGCGGCCGGCAAGCTCGCCGCCCGGGCGGTCGACGCGTTCGTCGCTGTATCGGACGAGACGGCCGACGTGGCCCGCCGGCGCCGCGAGATCGACGAGCGCCGCCTGATGGTGATCACCAATGGCATCGAGCTGGGGCGGTTCCATCCCGCTCCCGCCGGCCGCGAGCGCGTGCGCCGCGAGCTCGGGATCGACGCCGGGGCATGGGTGATCGGCACCGTGGGGCGGATTGCTGCGGAGAAGAACCATGCGCTGCTCGTCAACGCGATGGCGCCGCTCCTGGGGCCCGGGACGCGCCTGATCATTGCCGGCGATGGGCCACTCTTGCCAGCGCTGACCGAGCTGGTCGCGGCGCGCGGAGTCGCGAGCTTCGTCCACCTGCTCGGGGCGCGGTACGACGTGCCCGACATTCTGAACGCGCTCGATAGCTTCGTGTTGTCGTCGGACACCGAGGGCCTGCCCCTGGTCGTGCTCGAGGCCATGGCGACGGGACTGCCGGTGATCTCGACCCGGGTCGGCGGGGTCCCCAACGTCCTCGAGGAGGGCGTTACTGGATTTCTCGTCCCGGCCGGCGACGAGCAAGGTTTGCGCGACCGCGCGGCCCAGCTGCGCGCCGACCCGGCCGCGACCCGGGCCCTGGGAGAGCGCGCCCGGTCGGTCGCGGTCAGCCGGTACTCCGCCGAACGGATGCAGCGCGATTACTTGGAACTGTACGCGCGGGTGCTGGCGCCCGAGCCGTGGTACGTTGTATCGAAGAGGGATGTGCGGGATCGTCGGTCTCTATAACTTCGGGGGGAGCACCGAAGCATCAGGACGGGACCGTGCGCTCGTCCTCGAGATGCGCGATCGGATCGCGCACCGCGGCCCCGACGATGGTGGCCTGTGGCAGAGCGACGATCGCCGCGTCGTCTTCGGCCACCGCCGGCTCGCCATCGTCGACGTCAGCGCCGCCGGGCACCAGCCGATGTCCAACGAGGACGGCTCGGTGTGGATCACCTTCAACGGCGAGATCTACAACCACAGCGAGCTGCGCAGCGAGCTGCGGCTCGACGATCGCCACCAGTTCCGGTCGCGGGCCGACACCGAGGTGATCCTCCACCTCTACGAGGAGCGCCAGACCGCCGTGGTCGAGGCGATCGACGGCATGTTCGCGTTCGGCCTGTGGGACGCGTCGCGCCGTCGGCTGGTGCTGGCGCGCGACCGGATGGGCAAGAAGCCGGTCTACTACACCATCGCCGGCGGGCGGCTCTTGTTCGCGTCCGAGGTCAAGGCGCTGCTCGGCCACCCCGACGTCGCGCGCCGGCTCGATCTGGTGGCGCTGAACCAGTACCTGACGTTCTCCAATGTCCCCGAGCCCAGGACCTTGTTCGAGGGCATCCGCAAGCTGCCGGCCGGGCATACGCTGGTCTGCGACCAGCACGGCAACCTGACGATCTCGCGCTACTGGTCGCCGCTCGACGGCCCGGAGTGGACGCCGCCGGCGAGCCGCGGCGAGGCGGTCGAGCACGTCCGCGACCTGGTCAAGTCGGCGGTCAAGAAGCGGCTGATGGCCGACGTCCCGGTCGGCGCGTTTCTCAGCGGCGGCGTCGACTCGTCGACCAACGTCGCGCTGATGAGCCGGCTGGTGTCGACCCCGCTGCAGACCTTCACCGTCGAGTTCACCGGGTTCGGCGCCGCCGAGAACTTCCACGATGTTCCGTATGCGCGCCAGGTCGCGTCGATGTTCGGCTGCCGCCACACCGAGGTCCAGGTCACCGCCGCCGAGGCCCTGGCCTACGTGCCCGAGATGGTGCAGGGCCAGGACGAGCCGCTCGGCGATCCGGCGTGCCTGCCGATGCACTTCGTGTCGCGCGCGGCGCACGCCGCCGGGCTCAAGGTCGTGCTCGTCGGCGAGGGCAGCGACGAGGTGTTCTGCGGCTACCCGGACTTCCCGAAGCTGTTCGAGACCTTCAACGGCCGCTGGTCGCAGCTGAAGCGGATGCCGCAGCTGCTCCGCCGGGCGGTCAAGCGCGGCGCCGAGCTCGCCGGGGCGCCGAGCGGCCGGGTCGACGTGCTGCGGCGCGCCGCCGAGGACGAGCCGTTCTACCTCGGGCTCGACGTGGTGTTCTTCGACTGGGAGAAGGCCGAGCTCTACACGGCCGCGGGCCGGCGCGCGATGTCGCAGAAGGCCGCCGACACCGTCGCGGCGTACTGCCGCGAGATCCAGGAGCGCCGGCCGCGCGCCGACTTCAGCCAGCAGATGTCGTACATCGAGCTCCGCAACCGGCTGCCCGAGCTGCTCCTGATGCGGGTCGACAAGTTCTCGATGGCGCACTCGCTCGAGGCCCGCGCGCCGTTCCTCGATCACAAGCTCGCGACCTACGCGCTGTCGCTGCCGGCCGCGATGAAGATGACCGGGACCCGGACCAAGGCGGTGCTCAAGGACGCGGCGCACGAGTGGCTGCCCGAGGACATCGTCGAGCGCACCAAGCAGGGCTTCCGCGTGCCGCTGCCCGAGTGGCTGCGCGGCGAGCTGGCGACCTGGGGCGAGGACATGCTGCGGCGCTCGCCGCTGCGCAAGCTCGGGATCCTCGACTTCGACTACATCTCCGAGCTGTGGCGGCGCCACCGCGAGGGCACCGCCGATCACTCGTTCGATCTGTGGTGCCTGATCAATCTCTCCGGCTGGTACGAGCATTGGTTCGCCGCATGAACAACCACGCACGAGGCGTGCTGTACATCATGGACACCCTCGGCCTGTCCGGGCGGACCAAGGGCTACATCGATCTCGCGCTGCACCTCGATCCGCACCGCTACAAGCCGTACTTCTGCTCGCTCGGCGAGGAGACCAGCGAGCTGGCGGAGCGGCTGCGCGCGCGCTCGGTGCCGATCGAGGTCCTGCCGCTGCACGCCGGGCTGCGTCCCGACGGGGTGTGGAAGCTGGCCGCGCTGATCCGGCGGCTCGGGATCGCGGTCGTCCATCCGATCAACCCACGGCCGCTGCTCTACGCCGGGCTGGCCGCGCGGCTGACCGGCGTGCGGTCGACCGTGGGCTCGCTGAGCGCGTTCGCCTGCCAGGTGCCCGATCGCGAGTACCGGTTCCTGCCGCAGGAGCTGGTCAACCGCGGCCGGCGCCAGGCGCTGCGCAACCAGATGGCGTGCCGGCTGATGAACCACGTCGTGGCGGTGTCCGACGAGCTCGGCGAGCGGTTCTGCCGGTTCACCGCCGAGGCGACCGGCCCGCTGGCGGCGTTTGGCTACCGCGGCCTGCGCCGCCGGATGCAGACGATCAGCTACGGCATCGATCTCACGCCGTATCGCGCGGTCACCGCCGGCGAGATCGCCGAGCTCCGCGCCCGGCTCGGCGCCACCGGCAACACCGTGCTGGTCGGCAGCGTCGGCCGGCTGGTCGAGCAGAAGGACTACCCGACCCAGCTGCGCGCGTTCGCGCTCGCGGCGCGCGTCGATCCGCGGCTGCGCATGGTGCTGGCCGGCGACGGCCCGCTGCGCAAGTCGATCGAGACCCACGCCGCCGAGCTCGGCATCACCGACCGGCTGGTCCTGCTCGGCCACTGGACGCGGGTCCCGGCGCTGCTCCGGGCGCTCGACGTGTTCGTGCTGGCGTCGAAGTTCGAGCCCTACGGGGTCGCGCTGCTCGAGGCCAAGTGCGCCGGGAGCGCGATCGTCGCCACCGCGGTCAACGAGATCCCCAAGCTCCTGGCCGACGGCGTGACCGGGCTGATCGTCCCGGCCGAGGCCCCCGAGCCGATGGCCAAGGCGTTCCTGCGGATGTCGCAAGACGCCGCCCTCCGCCGCCTGCTCGCCCAGAACGCGTTCGCCGAGGCCGAGAACAAGCACAGCATCGACGCCGTCGCGGGCGCCTACCAAGACCTGTACGATAACCCCTCGTGAATCCATGTCAGCCATCTGCGGAATCATTGGAAACTATGCTCGACGCCCCACCGCCGACGCCGAGCTGTCGGCCATGCTGGACGCGCTCGCGCCGCGTGCGCCCGACGGGGTGACCACGTGGCAGGCGCCCGACGGTGCGGCGCGCCTGGGGTTCCGCTGGCTGCGCACCGAGCCCGGCGAGCCCAGCCCCGGGGTCGTGGTGTCGTCCGACGGCAACCTCGCGATGGCCTGCGACGGCCACGTGTTCACCGAGGACGGCAAGCACAGCCCCGTGCCGCTGCTCGAGCGCTTCGCCGGGCGCGGCGCCGAGGGCTGGCACGATCTCGACGCACAGTTCGGGCTCGCGATCTGGGACCGCCGCCGCGGCCGGCTGACCCTGGCGCGCGACGCGCTCGGCGTCCGGTTCGTGTACTACTGGAGCACCGCCGAGGGCGTGATCTTCGCGTCCGAGATCAAGGCGCTGCTTCGCCACCCCGCCGTGACCCGCGGCTACGACGAGGTCGCGGTCGCCCAGTACCTGGTGTTTCTGACCGCGCCCGGGCCGCGGACCCTGTTCGCCGGGATCCGCCGGGTCTCGGCCGGAGCCGCGGTCGAGCTCGGCGGCAACGGCGAGGCCACCGAGCGCCGGTGGTGGGACCTGATCGACAACGCCGTCGACGAGCGCGACGACGAGGCCTACTACGTCAACCGGACGCGCGAGCTGCACCAGGCCGCGGTGCGCCGGCGCCGGGTCGACGGGCCGATCGGCGCGTTGTGCTCGGGCGGCAACGACTCGAGCTCCAACGTGGTGCTGATGTCGCGCCAGGGCGCGAACCCGCTCCACACCTTCACCGTGGGGCTCGCCGAGTTCGAGGGCGACTCGAAGTACAACGATCTGTACTTCGCGCGCCAGGTCGCCGAGTACGCCAAGAGCCAGCACCACGAGTCGCTGATGACGACCGACGAGTTCCTGAAGCTCGTGCCCCAGACGGTCGAGGCCCAGGACGACCTGGTGTCCGAGCCGTCGAGCGTGTTCCTGTTGCACGCCCTGCGCATGGCCAAGGACGCCGGCGTCAAGGTCGTGGTCACCGGCGAGGCCAACGACGAGCTGTGCTGCGGCCACGGCGGCATGGTCGCGATCCGCGACGGCTACAAGGCGCGCTGGCAGCCGCTGATGCGCCTGCCCCGCCCGGTGCGCGGCGCGGCGGCGGCCCTGGCGCCGCTGGTCACGCCGAGCCGCAGCGACGTGCTGCGGCGCGCCGCCGACGACGGCGAGTACTTCTGGAGCTACGAGGTCGCGTGGGCGCAGAGCCAGCTGCCCGGGCTGGTCTCGCCCGAGCTGTGGACCCGGATCCAGGGCGAGCTTCCCCAGACCATCGTCGCCCGCAACCGGCGGCGGTTCGACGCCAGCGCGCACGCCAAGCGCGACTACCTCGACTTCATGATCTACGCGATGATGCAGGACAACTACTTCGGGAACCTGATGCTCTCGAAGCTCGACCTGTTGTCCGGGCGGCTCGGGCTCGAGTCCCGGTGTCCGTTCACCGAGCCGGCGTACGCGCACTGGGTCTACAACGTGCCGGCGACGTTCAAGTCGCGCGACGGCTGGGTCAAGCACTTCTTCAAGAAGTCGATCGAGGGCGTGTTGCCGCACGACATCATCTATCGCCCCAAGCAGGGCTTCCGCACGCCGGCCCAGGAGCTGTTCGCCGGCAAGCTCGGCACCTGGGCGCGCCCGGTGCTGCTCGAGACCGGGTTCACCAAGCTCGGCGTCTTGCGCGGCGACGTACTCGCCGGGCTGCTCGACGCCCACCAGCGCCGCGAGCGCGATCACAGCACCAAGCTGTGGACCGCGATGATGTTGAACCTCTGGCACACGCACTACATCGAAGGAAAGGCCTAGCCATGCGGTTCGTGCTCGCCGCCGTGATGCTCACCTGCTTCGGCCTGACCGGGTGCGTGATCTACCTGAACCCGTCTTGCGCCGATCAGATCCGCAACGGCGACGAGACCGGGATCGATTGCGGCGGGGGCTGCGGCCACTGCGACCTCGGCCAGGGCTGCCGGGCCGACGGCGATTGCGACAGCGGCCTGTGCGGCGGCAGCGTCTGCGTCCCACTGCCCTGCGACAACGGGGTCAAGGACGCCCAGGAGACCGACGTCGACTGCGGCGGGCCGACCTGCCGCAAGTGCTCCGGAAACCGGCATTGCAACGCCGGGACCGACTGCTTCAGCGGGACGTGCACCGCCGGCGCGAACACGTGCTCGGCGATCACCCTGGCGTTCGCCGACGACGTCCGGCCCGCGTCGGGGTTCAAGGCCTACGCGATGGTCCCGGCCGACCTCGACGGGGACGGTGACCTCGACCTCGCGGTCGCCAACGAGTACGGCAGCGCGGTGGCGGTGTTCCGCAACGACTACGACAAGGTCGGCGGCTCGCTCAACCACCTGATGAACCCGGCGGGCACGCCCAAGGACGATACGTTTCCGAACTTCCAGACCGGCCTGTACCCGACCGGCATCAGCGTCGGCGACTTCAACCACGACGGCCATCTCGACGTGGTCACGGCCGACTACCACGGCAACTCGATCAGCGTGCTGCTCAACAGCGGCATGGGCCTTCTGAACCTGCGCCCGGCCGCGAGCTACCCCACGATCGACGGCGCCGAGACCTCGAACCTCGCGGTCGGCGACCTCGACAAGGACGGCAACCTCGACGTGATCGCGACCAACCCGCAGCGCGCGTCGGTCAGCTTGTTCCTGGGCCACGCCGACGGCACGTTCGCCGCGGCGGTCGACCTCCCGGTCGGGATCATGGGGGGGTCGCAGCCGTACTCGGTGGCGATCGGCGACTTCGACGGCGACGGCAACAACGACGTCGCGATCGCCGACGATCGCAGCGGCACGATCGTCGTGCGGCTCGGAAATGGCGACGCCACGTTCAAGGACGAGGTGGCCTACGAGATCGGCGGCGTGCGCGACTACATCATCACCACGCGCGACGTGAACTTCGACGGCAAGCTCGACCTGGTGTCCGCCAACCGCGGCAGCGACAACGTCAGCGTGCTGCTCGGCCGCGGCGACGGGACGTTCCGCAAGTCGATCAGCGTGTCGGTGCGGCCGGCGGGGGCGGCGAAGGCCAAGCTGTTCTCGCCGTACTTCGTCGCGATCGCCGACCTCAACCGCGACGGCGTTCTGGACCTGATCACGCCCAACTTCATGGCCGACAGCGTCTCGATCATGCTCGGGATCGGCGACGGCCACTTCGAGGAGGCGATCGAGGTGCCACTGCCCGACCGCGACGCGATGACCCCCAACACGACGCCGTACGGCGTGGCGGCCGGCGACTTCAACCACGACGGCAAGACCGATTTCGCCACCTGCAACGTCGGGTCGAACGACGTGATCGTCAAGCTGAACACCGGCCACTGACGCCAGTTGCCAAGCCCGTTGCGGGTTCGATCCACGCGCGGAGATAGTCGAGGCTAGCCATGAAGATCGCGGTCATCGGTTCGGGATATGTCGGCCTCGTCGCCGGCGCGGGGTTCTCCGACTTCGGCAATCACGTCATCTGCGTCGACATCGATCCGGCGCGGATCGAGCGCCTGCGGCGCGGCGAGATCCCGTTTCACGAGCCCGGCCTGGCCGAGCTCGTGCAGCGCAACGCGCGCCAGGGCCGGCTGTCGTTCACCACCGACACCGCCGAGGCGGTGCGCGACACCGAGGTCGTGTTCCTCGCGGTCGGGACCCCGTCGCGGCCCGACGGCGCCGCCGACCTGAGCTACCTGCTCGAGGCGGCGCGCCAGGTCGGTCGCGGGCTGACCGGCCCGGCGGTGATCGTCAACAAGAGCACGGTCCCGGTCGGGACCGGCGACCTCGTGCGCGAGACCATCGCCCAGGTCACGTCGCAGCGGTTCACCGTGGCGTCCAACCCCGAGTTCCTCAAGGAGGGCGACGCGATCAACGACTTCCTCAAGCCAGCGCGCGTGATCCTCGGCGCCGACGACCCGCACGCGATCGACGTGCTGCGCCGGCTCTACGACGGGATGCTGCGCACCAGCGACCGGATCCAGGTCATGGACCTGCGGTCGGCCGAGCTCACCAAGTACGCGGCCAACGCCATGCTCGCGACCCGGATCTCGTTCATGAACGAGCTCGCAGCGCTCGCCGACAAGCTCGGGGCCGACATCGAGAAGGTGCGCAAGGGCGTCGGCAGCGATCCGCGGATCGGCGGGAAGTTTCTGTTCCCGGGCATCGGGTTTGGCGGCTCGTGCTTCCCCAAGGACCTGCGCGCGCTGCGCGACATGGGCCGGGCCAACGACGTCCGGCTCGGGATCATCGAATCCACGGTCGAGGCCAACGACCGGTCCAAGCGCGCGTTCGGCGCCCGCGTGATCGAGCGGCTCGGCGGCTCGTTGACCGGCAAGCGCGTCGCGGTCTGGGGCCTGGCGTTCAAGCCCGAGACCGACGACATTCGCGAGGCCCCGGCGCTCGACGTGATCGCCCAGCTTCGCGCGGCCGGCGCGACGGTCGTCGCCTACGATCCGATCGCCGCCGGCAACGTGCGCGCCCTGCTCGGCGACGCGATCACCCTGGCCGACGATCCGTATGCGGCGGCCGAGGGCGCCGACGCGATCCTGCTCATCACCGAGTGGCACCAGCTGCGCCAGCCCGACTTCGTGCGGCTGCGCAAGCTCGTGCGTACGCCGCTCTTGTTCGACGGCCGCAACGTGTGGGATCCGGTCGCGGCGCGCGCCGCCGGCTTCGAGTACGTCGGGATCGGCCGGCCGCCGGCGCAGGGCTGACGCGCGCGGCTCAGCTCTCGGCGATCACGATGATGCTGTCGCCCGGACCGAGCTTGACCCGGGCGCGCTTGGACGGGTTGAGCGTGACGCCGAATCCCGCGTCCGGATCGCGCGCCCGGCTGCTCAGCCGGTAGCCGATCGCGACCTCGCCGCGGCGCAGCGCGGCCTCGGCCACCACGCCGAACGCCAGCTCGCCGGCGCGGACGTAGTCGGTCGCGGGCTTGAGGTACAGCTCGCGGCCGCCGGCGCTGAACAGCTCGTCGAACACGCGGACCAGGTGCGGGTTCTCGGACACCTGCGAGACCATCAGCGACACCAGCGTGTTGCTGACGATGAAGTCGTCGGCCTCGGCGACGGTCGCCAGCTCGCGGTTCTCGATGTCGAGGATCTCGCTGGTGATCGGGACCTTCTTGCCGTCGCGGCGCTCGATGTCGCGCAGGTGGAGCAGCGTGACCGTGGTGCGCGCGTCGGCCATCTCCTGGGTGCGGCCGGTGGTCTCGGACAGCACCAGCACGTGATCGAAGCTCGTGACGTCGAGCGAGTCGAGCGTGCCGCGCTCGGTGATGTCGCCGGCCCGGGTGGTGACGGTGAGGTTGCCGAGCCGCGCGGTCACCTCGCCGGGAGCCTCGAGCTCGCCGACCACCAGGGCCGTGCTGCCGGGGATGACGTAGGCGTCGAGCTCGGTCAGCACGCGGCCGAGCCGGCGGCTGGCGCCGAGCACGAGGGTGCGCTCCGCGGCGGCCCGCGTGGTCCGCGGCGGATCGACGATCGCCGCCTCGTCGATCGCCACCGGCGCCCGCGGCGCGCCGTCGCGGACGATCGTGTCGTCGTCCTCGCTGATCACGATCAGCCGGTCGCCGGCGGCGAGCGTGCGGTCGGCGGGCGGCGCGAGCGCGAGCTCGCCCGTGGCGCTGTACAGCCCGATCACGGTCGAGCTGTCGTAGGCGAACGCGGCCTCGCGGAACGTCTGGCCGGTGAGCGCGGGCTCGGGCTGGATGTAGATCTCGGCGCCCGCGAAGTCGAGCAGCTCGGTGTAGACGATCGACAGCCCGGGCTGGCGTCCGGTCTGGACCAGCAGGCGGCTGATCAGCGGCGCGGCGAGGATCAGCGCGGCGTCGTCGCCGGTGACCATCCGCGCCACGCTCTCGCTGCGCTCGTCGGCGAGCTCGGCGACGATGTGGAGCCCGCCGGCCGGGGCGGCCTTGGCCAGGGCCAGGAGCGTCTTGAGCACCACGGTGTCGGCCTCGTGGGCGGCGAGCGGGCCGCCGGCGTCGTCGTGCTCGGGGGCGAGCACGATGATCGATTTGGCGGTGGTCGGCGACACCAGCTGGAGGTCAGCGGGCGCCATCGTGCTGCCGCGCCGCGTGACGACCCGCAGCCGGCGGTGGCGGAGGTCGCGGGCGATCGTGGCGTCCATCTCGATCTTGTCGCGATCCGCGAGGATCACGACCGCGGCGTGGCGCTGGTTGGCGTTGGCCTCGGCGAGCTCGCGCAGCAGCGTGAAGATCTTGGGCCCCCAGCCGAGGATCACGGTGTGGCCGGACTCGATCGCCGCGCTGCGGCCGCGGCGCAGCCGCTCGACCATCGCCCCGAACCCCTGGTTGACGATGCCGATCAGCGCCGCGACCACGAACACGCCGCCGAGCGTGACGCCGAGCATGATGAACAGGAACGTCCACCCGGCGACGTCGCCGCCGAGCGTGCCGGCATCGAGTGTGCGCATCAGCGCCTTCCACAGCGCCATGCCGAACGAGTCGTGCTGGTTGTTGGCGTTGAGCGGCGAGGCTTCGAGCGCGGTGACCGCCGCGGCGGCGGTGACCACGAGGACCGCGGTGATCAGCGCGAGCAGGAGGATCTGGGCGCCGACCCCGCGCGACATCCAGTTATCGAAGCGGTAGCGGAACCGGTTTCGCAATCGCACCATCGCCGGCCACGGTAGCGGCCCCACGGCCTCGACGTCGCCGATCCTCGCGAGGTAATTTGCCCCGCCGGTCGACCGCGGTGCCGGGGCGTTGTAGCGTCGGGCCGATGCGATCGATCGACAAGGTGCTCGTCGCGAATCGCGGCGAGATCGCGCTGCGGGTGATGCGGACCTGTCGCGCGATGGGGATCGCGACCGTCGCGGTCCACGCCGACGCCGACGGCGATGCGCCGTTCGTCCGGTTCGCGGACGAGGCGGTCCGGATCGGCCCGGCGCCGGCGCGCGAGTCCTACCTGGTGATCAACGCGATCCTCGACGCCGCGCGGATCACCGGGGCGGGCGCGATCCACCCGGGCTACGGGTTTCTGTCGGAGAACCCGCGGTTCGCCGCGGCGGTCGCCGAGGCCGGCCTGGTGTTCATCGGCCCGCCGGCGGAGGTGATCGAGCAGCTCGGCAGCAAGCAGGCGGCCAAGCGGCTCGCGGCGCGCGCCGGCGTGCCGACGGTGCCCGGCTACCTCGGCGACGATCAGTCGACCCAGGCGCTGGTCGCGGCCGCCGCGGCGATCGGCTATCCGCTGCTGATCAAGGCCTCGGCCGGCGGCGGCGGCAAGGGCATGCGGATCGTGCGCCGGCCCGCCGAGCTCGCCGAGGCGATCGACCGCGCGCGCGGCGAGGCCGGGTCGGCGTTCGGTGACGACACGCTGCTGCTCGAGACCTACATCGAGCGGCCGCGCCACATCGAGATCCAGATCCTCGGCGACACCTATGGCCGGGTCGTGCACCTCTGGGAGCGCGAGTGCTCGATCCAGCGCCGCCACCAGAAGGTGATCGAGGAGGCGCCGTCGCCCGCGCTCGACCCCGAGCGCCGGGCCCAGATGGGGCGCGCCGCCGTCGAGCTCGGCCGCGCGGCCGGCTACGTCGGCGCGGGCACGGTCGAGTTCATCACCGATCCGGCCGGCCACGCGTTCTACTTCCTCGAGGTCAACACCCGGCTCCAGGTCGAGCACCCGGTCACCGAGCTGACGACCGGCCTGGACCTGGTGCGCGAGCAGATCCGGATCGCGCGCGGCGAGCCGCTGGGCTACGACGCGGCGCCGCCGCAGCGCGGCTGGGCGATCGAGGTCCGGCTATGCGCCGAGGACCCCGAGCGCGACTACCTGCCGACCACCGGCACGCTGCTCGCCGTCGACGTGCCGGTGCCGGGCGACGGCGGGACGGCGGGTGCGACCGTGCGCGCCGACCTCGGCATCGCCGGCGGCAGCGAGGTCGGCATCCACTACGACTCGATGCTGGGCAAGATCATCGCCCATGCCGCGACCCGCCGCGACGCCGCGCAGCTGCTGCGCCGCACGCTCGAGCAGACCTGGGTGCCGGGGCTGGTCACCAACCGCGAGCACCTCGCGCGGATCCTCGGCCACGCGGCGTTCCTCGCCGGCGAGCTCGACACCCACTTCCTCGAGCGCCACGCCGGCGAGCTCGCGGCGCGGCCGCCGGGGCTCGATCAGATCCGGGTCGCCGCGGTCGGCGTCACGCTGCACGGCATCGCGGGCCGGCGCGATCCGGCCGGGCTCGCGCCGCCGGGCTGGCGCAACGTGTGGTTCACCGGCCAGGAGGTCACCTACCAGCTCGGCGATGCCGACGTGATCGTCGGCTACCGCCCGGTCGGCGCCGAGCTCGAGCTGGCGATCGGCGGCAAGCCGACGCGGGTGTCGCGGTTCGGGGTCGACGGCGATCGGGTGTGGTTCGTCGAGCACGGCGGCCACCGCCGATCGGTCCGGGTCGCGCGCGCCGGTGCGCGGGCGTGGGCGCTGTCGGAGGGCCAGCTGTTCGCGTTCGTCGAGCAGCCGCGGTTCGCCGAGCCCGGCGCGGGCGCCGTTGCCGGCGGGCTGACCGCGCCGATGCCCGGCAAGGTGATCCGGATCCTGGTCACCTGCGGCCAGGAGGTCAGCGCCAACGCGCCGCTGGTCGTGCTCGAGGCGATGAAGATGGAGCACACCGTGCGCGCCACCGCGGCGGGCACCGTGCGCGCGATCCACGTCGCGGTCGGCGATCAGGTCGACGGCGATCGCGTGCTCGCGGTCGTGACCGCGTAGCCCCGGCGCGCGGCCAGTGCCGGGCGTGGATCTCCGGTCCGGTCACCGCTGCTCGAGCCACTGCAGCACGTTGTCGAGCGCGTGGGCCTCCGTGAGCGTCACCGACGCGCCGGCGCGCGCACGGGCGGGATCGAAGAACACGACCTGGGAGGCGGGCGTCACCACCGCCACGAGCCAGCGCCAGCCCAGGCGACGCGCGTCGCTGTGCAGCCGTGCCCACGCCGACTTCGAGAACCGCACGGGCAGGGCGCTGCGCTTGACCTGCAGCCCGACCTGGAGACCGGCGCGCACGCCAAGCAGATCGAAGGCACCGCGCGACGCGCGCGACTGGTAGACCAGCTCGAAGCCCAGCGCCGACAGCCTGCGCGCGATCTCGAGCTCGGCGTCGTCGCCGATCACGGTCATCGGCACCACCGCGCCGCCGGGCTGCCGCCAGCGCAACCACATGCCGAACACCGGATCGACCAGCGACCAGCGCTGATCGTCGCCACGCACGACCGCATCACCCAGCCGCTCGAGGTACCGGACGACCGCACCCGACGACGCTCCCGTGCGCCGCGCCACCTCCATCGTGCGCATCGGCCCGTCGGCCAGCGCTTCGAGCGTGGCCGCGAGCGTGGCCGCGCTGCCGACCAGCCGATCGAACTCGCGCGCGAAGTACAGCGACAGCCGGCCCGTGCGGGTGAACAGGAGCTCCGAATAGACCTGCCGGACGAGCCCGGGGTCGTAGGGCGGCTCGCCGGCGGTGAGCACTTCACCGAACAGCTGCAGGTAGAACGGATGACCGCCGAGGACCTCCACGGCCTGGCTCGCGACCGGCGCGGGGATCGCGCGGCCCGGCGGGGCGGACTTCTGCAGCAGCTCCTGCGCATCCGTGGGGTTCATCGCTCCGAGCTCCATGAAGTCGAAGTGCTGGAAGAACGGCGAGCGCTCGCTGGTGACCAGCTGCCGCAGCACGCTGCGCTCGGAGCCGCAGATCACGTAGGTCGTCCGCTGGTGGCGTTGCCAGATCGCGCGCGCGACGCTCAGCACACCGCCACGCGAGGCGGGCAGCTTGGCCAGCTCCTGGAACTCGTCCCACGCCACGACGCAGTACTGCCGCGTCGCGGTCGCGAGCCGGTCCGCCAGCCCCAGCGCGAGGTGTGCTGTCTTCGCGTTCGCCGGCGCCACACAGAGCGACAGCAGGTCCGCGCGCAGCGCGCGGTCCAGCCGGGAGAACCCCTGCGCCTCGGGCAGGGTCGCCCGGTACTCATCGGGGCGATCGGCGAGCGCCTCGAGCGACACGCCGAGCTCCCTGCCGAAGAACGCGTCGACCGTGCGGAGCGCGAGCCTGCGGAAGATGTCGAACCCGAGCGGCTGGTCCTCGAAGCAATCGAGCACGACGAAGCGCACATCGCGGTGGCGATTGCGCCGGACCAGCTCCAGCAGCAGGCTCGTCTTGCCGACCCGCCGGACCCCGAGCACCGCGAGCCAGCGTGGGGTACCCGCCCGGAGCTGATCCACGCGCTGGGTCAGCGCCTTCAGCTCGGTGGCGCGGTCGTGGAACGCGCCCTGGGTCACCGGCGTGCTGGTGCGGAACATCGCCGGCAGTGTACCGGGGGAGGCTGGAGCTGGCAACCTTGCCAGCTGGCAACCTTGCCAGCAGCACCATTGCCAGCTGGCAAGGTTGCCAGCTCGCGCGACGGCGCGGTTCACCACCAGCGCCGGAGCGCGCGCGCGAACGGCCCGGCGAGGCGCTCGACCTTCGCGGCGCCGATCGGCATCTCGGCGAACGGCTCGAACGGATCGGCGAGCAGGTCGCGGCGGACCTCGACGCACAGCGCCCGGTCCGGGCGGGCCATGACATGGTCCCAGGCCAGCGTGCTGGGGTGCAGCGGGTAGGTCGCGCTGTCGGCGAGCACGATGCCGATGCCGGCGAGCTCGGCGCGCAGCGCCTCGACCACCGCGGCCGGCGCGCGGTCGGTGCCGTCGGTCTCGCGGCCGATCACGTCGACCTCGGGGCGGAGCGGCCAGGTCGGCTCGCGGTCGGGCTGGTAGGCGCGGCGCAGGTTCGCGACGATCCGGGCGTCGACCGCGACATCGACGGTCCGGGGCGCGTAGCTGTGGAGCAGCAGCAGCGCGCCGCCGGGCCCGAGCTCGCGCGTGGTGGCGCGGACCGCGGCGACGTAGCGATCGTAGGCGGCCTGGAGCCGCGCGCGATCCTCGGCCGTCGTGATCCACGGCATCAGCCCGGGCGTCACCTTGCCGGCGACAAACTCCGCCGGCGAGGCGTCGATCCGGCGGTTGCAGTCGATGAACGTGCGCGGGATCCTGCAGCGCAGGACGCAGGCGGTGCGCGCGGGCTCGTCGGCGACGAAGCGCTGCGCGATCGCGATCGCGAGCTCGGGCGCGCCGGCATCGGTGTTGACGTGGAAGAACGCGACGAGGTCGTCGGGCAGGGGGCTGGTCAGCTGGGCGGCGAGCGCGGTGAAGTCGGCGGTGGCGGTCGCGCCGTGCGGGACCTCGATCACCAGGTCGAGTGCGTCCGGCGCGGTCTGCTCGCCGCGGACCAGCGTCACGTCGAGGATTCCGGGGATCGAAGATGGCGGCATCGGCGGGTCTCTCCGGGGGCCTGGGGCGGGGGCGGCAGCGGCCCATCGACGGTAGACGGCCGCCTCGGCCGCGGCAATCCTGGCTGGCGCCTGGAAACCGGCGCATGCGCGATCGCGGCCCGGGCGGCGGCAATCCTGGCGGGCGCCTGGAAACGAAGCGATCGAACGTCAGCTTGATCAGCGCCTGGGCCGGGGAGCCCCACGTGAGGCCGGCGCCGAACGCGACAGGCAGACCGGCGCATGCGCGATGGCGGCCCTGGCGGCGGCAACGCTGGCGGGCGCCCGGAACCGCGTGTGCGCGATGCCGGGGCGGCGGCAATGCTGGCGGGCGCCCGGAACCGCGCATGCGCGATCGCGGCCCTGGCGGCGGCAATGCTGGCGGGGGCCCGGAACCGCGCGTGCGCGATGGCCGGGGCGGCGGCAATGCTGGCGGGGACCCGGAACCGCGCGTGCGCGATGGCCATCGCGGCCGGGGCGCCGCAAGCTGTCCGGATGCGCGCGATCGCGATCTGCGCGGTCCTGGCTGGATGCGGCCGGCCCGACGGAGCACCGGCCAGCCGTACCCCCGGGGCCGCGGCGGCGGCCGCCGCCGCGGTGAGGCCCGATGCACGCGCGGCCGGCGCACGCCCGACCGACGCGCGCACGGCCGGTGCACGCGCGGCCGATGCACGCCCGGCCGACGCCGAGCGCGGCACCGCCGGCCGGCCCGGCGACGACGCCCCGCCGGGGCCGCGGCTGCCCGACGGCGTTGCGCCGATCCGCTACGACCTCACGCTCGAGCTCGATCCCGAGCGCGAGACGTTCACCGGCCACGTCGCGATCGCGATCGCGGTCGCCACGCCCGGGACGACGCGGCTGTGGCTGCACGCGGCAGAGCTCGACCTCGCGCGCGCCGCGCTGCGCGATCCCGGCGGCGACGAGCCGGTCCGGCTGATCGACGGCGGCGGCGAGGCCCAGCTCCGCGGCTTCGCGCTGCCGCACCCGGTCGGGCCGGGCACGGTCACGCTGGTGATCGACTACACCGGGCACGCGGTCGAGCTCGGCGGCCAGAGCGGCAGGGCCGCCGGGAGGGCCACCGGAGCGGCCACCGGAGCGGCCACCGGAGCGGTGACCGGGGCGGCCACCGGAGCGGCGACCGGGGCGGCCACCGGAGCGGCGACCGGAGCGGCAGAAGAGGGCCTGTTCCGCGAGCGCGCCGGCGGCCGCTGGTACCTGTACTCGCAGGCCGAGTCGATCTTCGCCCGCAAGATCGTGCCGTGCTTCGACGAGCCGCGGTGGAAGCCAGCGTGGCGGGTGACGGCGGTCGTGCCGCACGGCGTGGTCGCGCTCGGCAACGCCGCCGCCGCCGCCGAGCGCGATCTGCCCGACGGCCGGCGCGAGGTCCGGTTCGCCGAGATCCGCGCGCTGCCGAGCTACCTGCTCGCGGTCGCCGCCGGGCCGTTCGATCTGGTCGACGCCGGCCGGCTCGGCCGCGGCCGGGTCCCGGTCCGGATCGCGGTCGCCGCCGGAGATGGCAAGCGCGTGGCGCTCGCCCGCCGCGTGCTGCCGCGGATCGTCGACGCGCTCGAGGCCTACGTCGACGCGCCGCTGCCGCTG
>DASWRS010000424.1:0-9124 GCA_036403075.1 Kofleriaceae bacterium | reverse complement strand
CTTTGCCGAACGCATGCTGCGACTGCACCACACCGGACCGCGTCATGAACGTCCCGACGATCGTGAGGAAGAACGTCATGATGACGAGCGTGACGTTCCACACGCGCAGCATGCTGCGCCGCTCCTGCACCATCACCGAATGCAGGAACGCGGTCGCCGTGAACCATGGCAGCAGGCCGGCGTTCTCGACCGGATCCCAGCCCCAGTAGCCGCCCCAGCCGAGCGTTTCGTACGCCCAGAGCATCCCGAGCGTCAGACCGAAGGACAGAAACAGCCAGCTGACCATCGTCCAGCGGCGCACCGCCCGCAGCCACGAGTCGTCGAGATGACCGGTGATCAGCGCCGCGATCCCGAACGCGAACGGGATCGTCATACCGACAAAGCCGGTGTAGAGCGATGGCGGATGGATCACCATCCAGTAGTTCTGGAGCAGCGGGTTCAGGCCCTGACCCTCGATCGGCGGCGAGGTCAGGAACGTGTTGAACGGGTTCTTGTTGAAGATCAGGAGCGACAGGAAGAACACCTGCACGACCATGATCGTCGCGACGACAAAGCCGATCATGTCGCGGTGGCGCCGGTGATTGACCACGATCGCCACGGTCGAGAACAGCGACAGCACGAACACCCAGAACAGCAGCGAACCGTCGAGCCCACCCCAGAACGCGGTGACCTTGTACCAGGTCTCCATCGTCGTATCGCTGACCGCCGCGACGTACTTGATCGTGTAGTCGTGGGTCACGAACGCGTAGATCAAGAGCACCGAGGCCAGCGTGATCAGCGCCGCGAAGCCGTACAGCCCGTAGACCGCCGAGCTGACCAGGCGAGCATTCTTGCGGGCGTTGCCCGCGATCCCGGCCGCGACGCACCAGGCCGCGACCGCATAGGCCGCGAGCAGCGCGATCGTGCCGACCAGCGCGATCGGGGAAAACGGTGTGGGTTCGCTCAACGTCGGCTCACTTGTACTGCGGGGTTGGCGGCTGCAGATTGACGCGCGCACCGTCGTACTTCGACGGGCACTTCGCCATCAGGTCAGTGGCATCCAGCACGTACGCCACGTCGGACTCGATCGCGACGCCGAGCGACTCGGCGAGCGCCTTCTTCTGCGCGGCGGGGACCAGGTGGCCGGTCGCCACGACCTCGGACTGGTCCTTGAAAGTGTCCGGCTTGGGGCCGTCGCTGAACACCCGGATCTTCTTGCCCTCGCGCTGCAAGAGGAAGGTCCGGCGGGTCTCCTGGTTGACGATGCGCTCGTGGATCGAGCCGCTCTCGACCCAGCCGTGGACCTTGAGCTCCTTGTCCTTCCAGGACCCCATGTCGGATGACATCAGCTCGTGCACCATCATGTAGTGCTGCGCGCTCGACACCGATGACTTCAGCAGGAAGCCGACCCCACCTACCGCAACCGCGGCAGTCAGAACGATTTTTCCCAACGTGCTTTTGTTCATAGAGGTTTGCCTCCGCGGCCGCGGGCGCGCCCGGTCTCAGGGGGGGAACCGTAGCATGATCAGAACCATTCCCGCGCGATCAGCCGCGCGTGCGAAACCTGGCCCTGCGACGATCATTCAACGGTTTTCTGAGCCGTGTGCATCGCACCTCACGCTTCCATGCATGACTATTCGATGGTCGCGCGATCGTGCCGACCAGCGCGATCGGTCATCGCTGATCAGTGGACGGCTTACCCGCCGATGCCGATCATGTGCTTCTGCGGCGCGCCGGCGCCGCTGCGCTCGAACACGTGGCCCGCGCGCTTGCCGGTCACGGCCGCGGCGATCGCGCGCACCACATCGTCGTCGCTGCCGCCGCGCCGGATCACGTCGCGCAGGCTGATCGCGTCGTCGTGGCCGAGGCAGGCGTGGAGCGCGCCGGTCGCGGTGAGCCGCAGCCGGTTGCAGTCGTCGCAGAAGTGCTCGGTCATCGCCGAGATGATGCCGAGCTCGCGGCCGGTCGCGGCGACCCGCCAGTAGCGCGCGGGCCCCGGATCCTTGCCCGCCGTCGCGTCCGCCGGCACCAGCGGGCCGAGCGCGGCCTCGAGCGCGCGTCGGATCGCCGCCGCCGACAGCTCGGCGTTGGCCGCGTACAGCGCGCCATCGGACATCGGCATGTGCTCGATGAACCGCGGCACCGCGCCGTGCGCCCACGCGTGCTCGCACAGCGCGACGAGCTCGCCGTCGTTGACGCCGCGCAGCGCGACCGCGTTGGTCTTGACCCGCATGCCGGCCGCGACCGCGGCGTCGAGCCCGGCGAGCACGCGCGGCAGATCACCGCGGCCGGTCAGCGCGCGAAACTTCGCCGCGTCCAGCGTGTCGAGCGAGATGTTGATCGCCGAGACCCCGGCGGCGGCCAGCGGCGCCGCGAGCTCGCCGAGCAGGTGACCGTTCGACGTCATCACGACCTGCTCGATCCCGGGTAGCGCCGAGATCCTCGCCGCGAGCTCGACGATGCCCTTGCGCACCGTGGGCTCGCCTCCGGTCAACCGGATCTTTCGTACACCGAGCCCCGCGAACACCCCGATCAGCCGGGTGAGCTCCTCGAACGTCAGCACCGCGGCCCGGGGCTCGAACACCAGCTGATCGCCGAGCTCCTCGGGCATGCAGTACGAGCAGCGGTAGTTGCAGCGATCGGTGACCGATACGCGCAAGTACGCAATCTTGCGCGAGAAGTTATCCAGGAGCGGATCAGCCGGGATCGCGCCTGCGAACGACGCTGCGGCGGGAGTGACCCCACCGATCACCGGTAAATGGACGTGCGCCATGGCAAAAAGACCCGCTGGCGCAGTGGACCCCGTGACCGGGCCTACGTCAAGCGCGCGATCTCGTTACAGAGACGCAAACCGAATACCTTGACAGACCGCGACAAAAACCGCATCTATCCCTCGCTCCACTGCGAGCAGGAGAATTTTAGAACCTTGATGACGCAGCACCGAACGGACACCACGCCCCTGACGAACCTGTGGGTCCTACTCGTTCACAATGATGGTGAGCTGACCGTACAAGACGCCGAGGGTCGCGTGCCGATCATGGCCCGCGCCGGCAACGACCAGACCTACCTCCTGGTGTTCAAGAACGTCGCCAAGGCGCGGCAGTTCCTGTCGACCCAGGAGCTCGACGGCGCCGAGCCGCGGATGGTCGTGCGCGCCAACCACGACGCGATCGTGCGGATCGCCAAGTCCGCCGGCGTGGTCGGCACCTTGCTCGACTACGATCCGGCGACGCAGAAGTACGCCAGCGCCGGCGCCCTCGCCTGACGCCCGCCCGGCATCACGGGTCATAGCCGCCGGTCACGATCACCTCGTCGACCTCGCCGCGGCGTGCGGCGTTCGAGTTGATCGCGCGCGTGCACTTGACGCGATCGATCCGCAGGCCGCGATACAGCGAGCGGACGAACGGCGTGTCGCTGTTGGACAGCATCACCTGGCAGCCGCGGGCGACCAGCGCGCGCGCAGTGTCGGCCAGCTCGCGCTGGTGATCGGGGCCGAACGCGTCGCTGGTGTAGCTCGTGAAGTTGGCGGTCGGCGCCACCGGATCGTAGGGCGGATCGAAGTAGACGAAGTCGCCGCGGCGCGCGTCGGCGACCGCGGCGCGGTAGTCGCCGCAGCGCAGCGTCGCGCGTGACAGGACCGCGCTGGCCGCGCGCAGCGCCTCGGGCACGCAGATCGGCGGATCGGTGTAGCGGCCGATCGGCACGTTGAACGAGCCGGCGCGGTTGACCCGCCACAGGCCGTTGAAGCAGGTCTTGTTGAGGTAGATGAACGTCGCGGCGCGATCGGCCGAGCTCCACGACAGCTCGCGATCGTTCCACCGCGTGCGCGTGGCGTAGTAGTGCGCCTCGCAGTGCGCGGCGCGGTGATGCTCGAGCTTGCGGATCACGCCGGCGACATCCCGGGTCAGGCAGGTGTAGAGCCCGATCAGGTCGGGGTTGGAGTCGGCGAGCACGGCGCGCTCGGGGGCGACCCGGAAGAACAGCGCGGCGCCGCCGGCGAACGGCTCGTAGTAACGCGCGAACCGGCCGGGCATCCGCGCGAGCAGCGCCGGCAAGAGCTTGGTCTTGCCGCCGACCCACTTGACGACCGGCGCGGCGACCGGCGCAGCCAGGGGAGTAACGACGTGATCACGGAACGCGGGGCGGAGATCGCGCCTCGTGCGCGGCAACAAGCGAACGGCCATGCGCGTGATCGTCGAGCGCCGGACGATCCGTGTGAATTTTTCGGCAGCCGCCGCATGCACTTTGCGACCGCGACGCGATGCGCTTCTCGATCCACTTCGATAAGCCGCGCGCGGGCGTGGACGATCGCGCAGCGCCGATATTCACGCCGGCAACGGTTTAATTTTTCAGCCGGCCGTACGTCAAAGTCGCTGCCGACCGTCGACCGAGAGCAGGAGGGCCAATGCGACCCCGTGTTAGTTTCCGAACCATGCGCCGAATGACTCCGATCCTAGCCGTGATCCTGGCCACGAGTGCCGGGGCCGCGCTCGCCCAGCCCCGAACCCCTACCACGCCGATGCCGCCGCAGCCGGCGTGGGACTCGCGCGGCTGGGTCCAGCTCGGCGAGCGCACGGTCAACGGCCGCGCCGATCACGACCGGATCGAGGTCGGCCGCTACGAGGGCAAGTTCACCAAGCTGACCATGGTGGTCGAGAACAGCGAGCTCGAGCTGGTCGACTTCAAGATCGTGTTCGGCGACCGCACCGAGTACCACCCGCGGCTCAGCCACGTGTTCCGCGAGGGCCAGCGCACCCGGCTGATCGATCTGCCGCCGAGCGAGGCCGTGCTCCGGTCGATCGACATCCGCTACAAGAACCTGCCCGGCGGCGGCGATGCCCGGGTCCAGGTCTGGGGCCTGCGCACCGGCGAGGCGGCATCACCGCCGGCTCCGCCGCCCGCACGGCACTCGTGGGACACCCGCGGCTGGACGCCGCTCGGCACCCGCCAGGTCAACGGCCGGATCGACCACGACCGGATCGAGGTCGGCCGCTACGAGGGCCGGTTCGACAAGCTGACGATGGCGGTCGAGGACAGCGACCTCGAGCTGCTCGACTTCCGGATCGAGTTCGACGATCGCACCGAGTACCACCCGCGGCTGAGCCACTCGTTCCGCGAGGGCCAGCGCACCCGCATGATCGATCTGCCGCCGTCCGAGCACGTGATCCGGTTCATCGACATCCGCTACCGCAACACGCCCGGCGGTGGGCCCGCGAGCGTCGAGGTCTGGGGCCAGCGCAGCCAGGCCGCGCCGCCGCCCCCTGCCCCGCCGCAGCCGCCGGCGTTCGACCCGCGCGGCTGGACGCTGCTCGGCGAACGCACCGTCGATGGCCGGATCGACCACGACCGGATCGACGTCGGCCGCTACGAGGGCAAGTTCAGCAAGCTGACGATCGTGGTCGAGAACAGCGACCTCGAGCTGATCGACCTGTCGATCAAGTTCGAGCGCGGCGCGCCGTGGCACCCGGCGGTCTCGCACTACTTCCGCGAGGGCCAGCGGACCCGCGCGATCGACTTCCCCGGCGACGAGCGGACCATCAAGCGCATCGACTTCACGTACCGCAACCTGCCCGGCGGCGGCCGCGCGAAGGTCGCGGTCTATGGCCTGCGTGAGCACCCGGCGTGGGACAGCCGGGGCTGGACGATGCTCGGCGAGCGCCACGTCGACTCCAACCGCGAGGACACCGACAAGATCGAGGTGCCGCGCTGGGAGCGCCGGTTCCGCAAGCTGACCGTGGTCGTGCTCGATAGCGATCTCGAGATGATCGACCTGGCGGTCAAGTTCGGCCGCGGCGAGCCGTTCCATCCCGGCATCCAGGCGTTCTTCCGCGAGAACAGCCGGACCAAGGTGATCGATCTCCCGGGTGACGACCGCGGGGTCAAGTGGATCGAGTTCAAGTACCGGAACTTGCCCGGCGGCGGACGCGCCCGCGTCCAGGTGTGGGCGAAGTAGGTCTGGCGCGGCTAGAACGCCCGCGATGCCGGCGGTATCCTGGTTCGCGATGGCGCTCTCCCGGCTCGCGTCGCCGACGCTGCTCGCGGTCTCGGCGCTGGCGCTGGCCGGCTGCTTCTCCGATCGCGGCGTCGCGCTCGAGGTCGACGTCGGCGACACCGGCGCAGCGGTGGTCGAGCTCTACCTCGGCGCCGAGCACTGCGATCCCAGGACCAACACCGCCGGGATCACGTGCGCGTCGATCGCCCCGCCACCGGACGGCAAGCTCGCGCTCGCCGGCGAGGTGTGGTTCCGCGACGGGCTGGCGCCGGAGACCGCGCCGGTCAAGGGCCACAAGGCGACGTTCCAGCTCCGCGCCGACACGCCGACCACGCTGCCGATCGTCGTCGCGATCGGGCTCGCGGACGGCCAGGGCACGGCCGCGGTGGGCGCCGTGACGCTCCACGACCTCTCGATCCCGGTCAACAGCGCGCGCGTCGTCGCGACCACGCTCGCCGCCGCGACCACCGCGCAGCCCGGCACGACCACCCGGACCGAACAAGATCGCGTGCTGGTGTGGCGCAAGACCACGCCGGCGAGCTCGTGCGTGATGATCGAGCACGGCGGCACGCTCCCCGTCGCCCGCGACTTCGTGGTCCCGGCCGAGGATCCCGACTGCGACGATGTCGTCGACAACGCCGCCATGCCCGAGTGCAACCCGGCGGCGTACCTCGGCACCAGCATGGTCGCCGGCGCCCGCGGCCGGCCCGAGTGCTTCACCTCGAGCGGCGGCCCGGCCTGCGTGCTCGGCGCGTTCGGCTGCAAGGACAACGTCCCCGGCACCGACAGCTCGTGCGCGCCGCTGGGCTCGCGGATCTGCGTGCCCGACGCATTCTGCAGCTGCGCCGCGTTCGACGAGGCCTGCACCCGCGGCCAGCTCGGCCCGGCGAGCACGGCGGCGCGGATCGAATGCCAGGTCCCGACCGTGCTGTCGGTCGGCGCCATCAGCCTGTGCCCCAACCGCGCCCAGGCCGCGATCGATCTGGGCGCGTTCTTCACCAGGAGCCAGTGCCCGCAGCCCGAGATCGGCGCGCTGCCCGGCACCGGCTTCGACGACCACCACACGTTCGGCGGCGCCACGATGAAGCTGTCGAGCCCGAGCCGGCCGTGTCAGTTCACGATCACCTGGAGCGACGGCACGCGGCCCCGGCTCGCCGCGACCGACGACTTCGGCGTGCTCCGGTTCGAGCCCAAGACCGGCGCCACGTTGCTCCTGCCGATCGTCTTCCACTTCCTCCCGCCGGCCGATAACTGCGTCACCAGCGACTTCACGTGCAGCTACCGCGGCGCCACGACCGACGCGCTGTGGAGCTGCGCGCCGTGAGCGAGCCGCAAGATCACGCCGGGTGACCTCACGTACGTCCCCAGCGCTCGAGCCAATCGACGATGCGCCGGTGATAATCGATGCGGTGGGACGGCCGGCCGGCCTCGGCGAGATCGTGGTGGCCCCGGGGATAGAGCACCATCTCGACCGGCGCTTTGCCGACGCGCATGAGGATCGCGAACAGCTCCTCGCTCTGGCCTGCGGGGCAGCGCTCGTCGTCCTCGCCTTGCAAGATCAGGGTCGGCGTGGTGGCCAGGTGCGCGTACTGCACGGGCGACAGGCGGCGTGCCAGCTCGTGGCGCTCGTGGACCGGGCCTTCGAGATCGTACGCGTCGACGTAGTAGCCGCTGTCGGACGTGCCCGCGTGGGACTCGAGGTTGGTGACCGGCGCCGATACGATCGCGGCGCGGAACCGCTGCGTGTGGCCGATCGCCCAGGCCGCGAGATACCCGCCATACGACTTGCCGCCGATCGCGATCCGGTCGTCGGCGATGTGGCGGCGCACCAGCTCGTCGACGGCCGCGAGCTGCTGCGGCAGGTCGAGCTCGCCCCACCGCGAGCGCAGCGATCGTGCGTGCTCCGGGCCATAGCTGCTCGAGCCGCACGGATTGAGCGCGAGCACGCGCCAGCCGCGCGAACACAGCACCCACCAGTAGACGTGATAGGGAAACCCCAGCTCCGCGAAGCTCTGGGGCCCGCCGTGGACGTCGACGAACAGGGGCGCCGGGCTCGGCGTGTCGGGGCCGGAGATCAACCACCCGGCGACGTCGTCGCCGAGCTCGACGCGCTCCGCACGGATCGCGACGCGCTCGTGCCACCACGCGTTCAGGTGCGTGAGCTGCCGCGGCGACCCGCCGCGCATCGTCGTGATCTTGATGTCGCCGGGGGACTGGATCGAGACCGTGACCATCGCGAGGGTCTCGGCGGCGCCGTGGAAGGCGACGATCTGGCCATCGCCGCCGACGACGCGCTCGCGCTCGCGCGTGGCGATCTCGACCGCGCCGATATCCGACGTACCCTCGCGCGCGCTGACGTACAGCACGCGCTTGCCCTCGGGAGTCCACAGCGGCGCACGCGCTCGCGTCAGTGGATAGCTGGTGATGTCGACGCGGTCATCGCCGAGCGGCTCGGCATCACCGCCGCGCTCGAGGTCGAGCAGCCACAGCCGCGACATCGAGTTGCCGGGCTCCTCGTTGCCTGTGAACACGATGTACTTGCCGTCGGGCGACCACGCCGGGGACGACGCGGAGGGAACGCGATGCGTCAGCCGCCGGGCGTTCGAGCCGTCCGCATCGACCATCCAGATGTCGGCCTCGTGCGAATCGCGCGGGCCGGTGCGGCTGCGCGCATACGCGATGCGACGGCCATCCGGTGACACCGCGGCCCCCATCACCTCCTGGTCGGCGCCCGTGGGCTCGGTGGTGGAGCCGTCCGCGAGCTTGATCCAGTAGAGCCGCGTCGTGCTCGTCGTCAGGTCGCCGGACGAGTCCGACTTGTAGCGCTGTCGCGTGATGTGCCGCGGCGCGTGCGCGGGACGATCGGGCTCGTGATTGACGAGCACGGTCGCGAGGATCGCGGCGCCATCGGGCCTCCAGGCGAGCGCCACGACCGCGCGATCGAAGCCTTTCACGCGCCGCGCCTCACCGCCGTCGCGCGACATCACGTACAGCGCGGTCGAGCCCTCGCGCGATGACAGAAACGCGAGCTCGTGCCCGTCCGGCGACCAGCGGGGATACGAATTGGTCGACGTGGCGGGCACGAGCTCGCGCGTGGTTCCGTCGAGCGCGACGACGCAGATCGACGAGCGGTAGTCGTCCGCGACATGATCG
>DASWRS010000423.1:0-2616 GCA_036403075.1 Kofleriaceae bacterium | reverse complement strand
GCCCGGCTTGCGCTGAAACCGGGGCTGCACCGCCCCCACGATCCCCGCCTGAGCCGCGCCGTGCTCTCCACTGGACAGGTCCTTCGGAAGGATCTCCCCGGCGATCAGCTCGTGGAAGCGCTCGGCTTCCGGGATCGCCAGATAGTCATCGACCGTGGCGCGTCGTCGAACAGGCGCGTGCATGAGCCTTCGAGTCGCAGTGTACCATCTGCTCGGCTCGGCGCAGGTCCGGGTCGAGTCGCGGCGGGCGGCGAGCCGATGAGCCGGCTGCCGGTCAGCTGGCGATGAGCTGGTCGACCAGCTCGGCGATCGCCTCGCTGGCGGTGAGGCCGGGCGACTCGATGCCGACGAGGTTGATCAGCTGGGGCGCGCCGTGGCGGCTGGCTTCCTCGACGACGAAGTCGCGGACCGGCTCGCCGGGGCCCTGGAGCTTGGGGCGGATGCCGGCGTAGCCGGGGCTGAGGTCGTCGTCGGCGACCTGGGGCAGGTAGCGGCGCAGCGCGGCGCCGAACGCGGCCGCCTTGGCCGGGTCGACGTCGTAGCGCAGCTCGTCGACGTACTCGGTGTCGGGGCCGGCCATGAGGCGGCCGGCGAGGTCGAAGGTGATGTGGACGCCGAGGCCGGCGTGGACCGGCACCGGGTAGACCAGGTGCTCGGCCAGGCCGGTGTAGCGCGCGGCGAGCGCGAAGTAGTCGCCCTTGCAGGGCTTCTGGCGCAGGCCGAGCGCATCGACGTCGAGGCCGGCGAGCTCGGCGATCCGCGAGGCGTCGAGGCCGGCGGCGTTGACCAGCCACGCGGCGCGGATCTCGGCGGTGGCGCCGGCGGCGGTGTGCGCGGTGACGTGCCAGCCGTCGGGCCGGCGGGCGAGCTCGGTGACGGCGTGATCGAGCACGATCATCGCGCCTCCGTCCTCGGCCTCGTGGCGGTAGCTATCCATCAGCGCGTGGGCGTCGACGATGCCGGTCGACGGCGACCACAGGCCGCCGATCGCGCGGACCGCCGGCACGCGGCGCGCGACCTCGGCGGCGTCGATCAGGTGGACCTCGGCGCCGTTGATCGCGGCCTGGCGCGCGATCGCCTCGAGCTTGCCGACCTCGGCGGCGTCGGTCGCGACCAGGACCTTGCCGCAGCGGCGGTGGGGCAGGCCTTGCCGCGCGCAGCGCGCGTACAGCCGGTCGCGCCCGGCGACGCACAGCCGCGCCTTGAGGCTGCCGGTCGGATAGTACAGTCCGGCGTGGATCACGCCGCTGTTGCGCGCCGAGGTCTCCTGGCCGATCTTGCGGTTACGCTCGAGCACGGCGACCGGCTCGCCGCGCCGAGCAAGCACGGCCGCGCAGGCCAGACCGACGGCACCCGCGCCGATGATGAGCGTGTGAACGTCTTCCAAGGCTTCCGTCTCCGGGCCGTCGCATCACATGGTAGCAAGTCCCAAGGAGGATCCGTGGAGCTCACCCGTGGAAAACACCTCGCCGCGCGGCTGCGCGAGCTCGTCCCCGGCGGTTGCCACACCTACGCCAAGGGCGACGATCAGTACCCCGAGCTCGCGCCGGCGCTGATCGCGCGCGGCAAGGGCTGTCACGTCTGGGACGTCGACGGCAACGAGTTCATCGAGTACGGCATGGGGCTGCGCGCGGTGACGCTCGGCCACGCCTATCCCAGGGTGGTCGAGGCGGTGCGCGCGTCGCTCGAGCTCGGCACCAACTTCACGCGGCCCGCGCCCGAGGAGCTCGCCTGTGCCGAGGCGTTCCTGTCGCTGATCGAGGGCGCCGAGATGGTCAAGCTCACCAAGGACGGCTCGACGGCGTCATCGGCGGCGGTCAAGCTGGCGCGCCGCGCGACCGGCCGCGAGCTGGTCGCGATCTGCGCCGATCACCCGTTCTTCTCGTACGACGACTGGTTCATCTGCACGACCACGTCGGACGGCGGCATCCCGCGCGTGATCTACGACCAGACGGTGCAGTTCCACTACAACGACCTGGCGTCGTTGCGCGCGCAGTTCGCCGCCCACCCCGGCGAGATCGCCGCCGTGGTCCTCGAGCCGGCGCGGATCGAGGAGCCGGCGCCCGGCTTTCTCGCCGAGCTGGTCGCGCTGAGCCACGCCGAGGGCGCGATCGTCATCTTCGACGAGACCATCACCGGGTTTCGCTGGCACCTGCGCGGCGCGCAGGGCCTGTACGGCGTGGTGCCCGATCTGTCGATCTTCGGCAAGGGCATGGCCAACGGGTTCTCGCAGTCGGCGCTCGCCGGCAAGCGCGAGCTCATGCACTGGGGCGGCCGCGACCGGCTCGACGAGGACGTGTTCCTGTTGTCGACGACGCACGGCGCCGAGACGCCCGCGGTGGTCGCGGCGATCGCGACGATGGAGATCTACCGCACCGAGCCGGTGATCGAGCACCTGCACCACGCCGGGGCCCGGCTCGCCGAGGGGCTGCGCCAGGCCAGCGCGCGCCACGGCCTCTCCGATCACGTCATGCCGGTCGGCCGCGCCTGCAACCTGTTCTTCGGCACCCGCGATCCCGACGGCAAGGCGTCGCAGCCATTCCGCACGCTGTTCCTGCAGGAGCTGATCAAGCGCGGCGTGCTCGGCCCGTCGTTCGTGGTGAGCTACTCGCACAC
>DASWRS010000422.1:0-5667 GCA_036403075.1 Kofleriaceae bacterium | reverse complement strand
CTGGCGATCGAGTACTCGGCCGATCGCGGCAAGACGTGGGTCCGGTACACGGCGCCGGTGGCGGTGTCCGGCCGGATCGCCCTGCGCACGCGGTCGCCCGACGGGCGAGCCAGCCGGATCACCTGGGTCGAGTGAGCGCGCGCGGCTGCCGGTGCGGGTCGAGGCTGTCCAACAAACTTACGACGGAGACGGAGACGACATGGGTTTTCCAAACGTGAAGGTTTTCAGGTCTCGCGGCTGGTCAGTGGTCGCAGTCATCGTGTGCGCGATGCTATGCCGGCTCGCCGCGCCGGCGCACGCAGCGGCCTGTGTCCCGGCGTGGAGCGCCGGCCAGGTCTTCACCGCCGGTAACCAGGCGAGCGCCGCCGGCACCAACTACCAGGCCAACTGGTGGACCCTGGGCGAGGATCCCACGACCCACAACGGCGGTCCCGGCAGCGGTCAGCCGTGGACCAGCATGGGAGCATGCACCGACGGAGGCGGAGGAGGAGGAGGAGGCGGAGGCGGAGGGGGAGGCGGCGGCGGCGGCGGCACCGGCACCACGCGCTTCGTGCCCTACGCGGACATCAGCCTCGGCGTCGGCTCGCAGGTCGCCGCCAACGCGAGAGCGGCCGGCCTCAAGGGCATCACGCTGGCGTTCCTGGTCGACGGTGGCTGCACGGCGGTGTGGGGCGGCGGCCTCGGCAACGTGTCGAATGCGATGTTCCCCAACAGCACCACCGTCAAGTCGGCGATCGACGCCCTGGTCGCCCAGGGGACCTCGGTGATCATCTCCTGGGGCGGCGCCGCCGGCTCGATCCAGAGCTCGTGCGGCACGGCCAGCCAGGTCCAGGCGATGTATCAGTCGGTGTTCAATGCCTATCCGAACATCTCCGGACAGGACTTCGACATCGAGGGCGGTATCAACAACACCGTGGTGGCGCAGGCGCTCAAGGGATTGAAGGCGGCCAACCCCGGCAAGTCGGTGTCGTTGACCTTGCCGGTCCTGCCCACCGGCCTCGTCACCGCCGGCCTCAACATCGTGAACGCCTGCCACGCGATCGGCTTCCATCCCGACACCGTCAACGTGATGGCCATGGACTACGGCTCTGCCAACGACAACGGCGGCAACATGCTGCTCTCCGCCCAGCAGGCGGCGCAGGCGACCCGCAACCAGACCGGCGACATGATCGGCATCACGGCGATGATCGGCGTCAACGACACCAACACCGAGGTGTTCACGCTGTCGAACGCCGGCGCGCTCACGACCTGGGCCAAGGGCCAGAGCTTCGTCAATCGCCTGGCATTCTGGTCACTGGCTCGTGACAACGGCGGTTGTGCGGGCGCCGGCTTCGCGTCGGCGACCTGCAGCAGTGTCGCGCAGAGTACCTGGCAGTTCTCCTCGCTGTTCGCGCCGTTCTAGGCCGGCTGTGCCCACCCCTGATCCCTGATCCTGATCCCGGAGATCTGCATGAATCATTCTCTGCGCCTGTTGATCTGTTCTGCGATCGCGTGCGGCGCGGCCGCGTGCGGCAATGACCGCACCGCGGCCGACCCGACCGAGCTCGCCGCGGTCGACTGCACCGCCGCGACGCCGTGGGTCGTGGGCCACGCCTACCGCGTCGCCGACGTCGTCACGTTCAACGGCGGCGTCTACCAGTGCATCCAGGCGCACACCAGCCAGTCCGACTGGTCGCCGCCGGTGGTCCCCGCGCTGTGGGGGCTCACGAGCTGCGGCGGCGCGCGCGACGCCGGGGTCGACGCGCGCGTCGGTGGCGCCGACGCCGCCGGCGGTGGCACCGACGCCGCCACCGGGGGCCCGGACTCCGGGGTCGGCGGCACCGCGGCCGGGTTCATCTTCAGTCCCTACAAGGACACCGGCATCAACATGGACTTCAACACCAACGTGATCTCGACGCTGGTCCCGGGCACGCGGACGCCGCTGGCGACCGACCTGCGCGCCAACAGCGGGCGCGCGGTTACGCTGGCGTTCGCGACCGGCCCGTGCGGGACCGAGAACTGGGGCGGGGTGCCGGGCGCGACGATCGCCTCGGTCAACGTGCCGCTGTTCAACAACGCCGGGATCGACTACATCCTGTCGACCGGCGGCGCGGCGGGGTCGTTCACCTGCGCCTCGGACGCCGGGTTCGCGACCTTCGTCAACCGCTGGATCTCGCCGCACCTGGTCGGGGTCGACTTCGACATCGAGGTCGGGCAATCGCAGGCCGACATCACGAATCTGGTCCAGCGGATCAGCGCCTCGCACGCCGCGCATCCCGGGCTGCGCTTCAGCCTGACGATCGCGACCCTGGGCAACACCGACGGCAGCGAGAGCCTCAACGCCACCGGCGTTCAGGTCGTGCAGGCGGTGACCACGGTGTTCGGCCGGATCCCGAGCTTCGTGACGATCAACCTGATGGCGATGGACTACGGCGGACCGAGCCAGTTCGTGTGCGTCGTCGCCAATGGCACGTGCGACATGGGTCAGTCGGCGATCCAGGCGGCGCGCAACCTCAACACGCGCCACGCGATCCCGCTGGGCAACATCGAGATCACGGTGATGATCGGCGGCAACGACGTTCAGAGCAACGTGTTCCGGCTGACCGACGTCAACACCGTCGCGAGCTTCGCGATCCAGAGCAAGCTCGCCGGCGTGCACTTCTGGTCGTACGATCGCGACGTCGATTGCCCGCCCGGCTCGGCCTCGCCGGTGTGCAACTCGCTCGGCGGCGCCGGCCCGCACGGCTTCCTGCGCCGGTTCCAGGGCGCCGGCCTGTAGCGCGGGGCCGGGCCTACCAGGGCTTGCCGTTGGTGCGCGGCGGCAGGTACTTCTTGTCGACCGACGCGATGACGACGTAGTTCGGGTCGACCATCTCGGTGACGTGGACCTTGCCGACCTGCGACAGCAGCTGGTAGGCGTCGAGCTCGGACAGCCCGGTCTCGGCGTGGATCCATCCGATCAGCTCGGTGAACGCGATCCGCAGCGCGTCGTCGAGCGGTCGGTACGCGCCGAGCGCCATGAGCTCGTGGTCGTTCTCGAACCGGGGCCAGCCGATCTTCTGGCCCTTGATCACGTCGACCTGGAGTCGGGCGTGCATCGGCACCTCGATCGCCGTGCCGGCGATCTCGCCGTCGCCCATCTGCGCGTGGCCGTCGCCCAGGAACAGCAGCGCGCCGCGGACGGTGACCGGGAAGTACGCGGTGTTGCCGACGCTGGCCTCGGGCGCATCCATGTTGCCGCCGTGCTCGGCCGGCGTGACCGAGCTGCGCGCCTCGATCGCCGGCGCGACGCCGAGGCAGCCCAGGAACGGGTGCAGCGGGATCTTGGTCGAGAACTTCGAGTCGAGCGCGTGGAACGTCGCCTCGTTCTTCGCGCGATCGATCGGATAGAACCAGATCTTTTCGGGCACCGGGGCGTGCAGCATCGGCGTGTAGCTGGTGGTGTTGAGCGCGCCGAACCCGGGCGCGAGCGCGCCGACGCCCTGGTTACTGTCGACGGTCAGCTCCAGGATCTTCACCACCAGCGTGTCGCCGGGCTCGGCGCCCTGGACGAAGAACGGCCCGGTCAGCGGATTGTCGCCCTTGACCTTGGCCAGCGTGTCGCCCGGCTTCTGGATCACGTTGCCGAAGCAGTCGACCGTCCGCGTGTCGATGATGTCGCCCGGCTTCACCGTGGCGACCGGCTTTGCGGCGCCGAACACGTACTTGAGGTCGGCGGGCTTCGGCTCGTACTTGACGACGTTCTGGGCGAGCGCGGGGCTGGCCAGGCCCAGCCCGAGCACGACGGCGGCGGTGATTCGCATGCGGCGCATCCTAGCCCAGGCCGCGCGACCCGAGGCAGGCCGGGGCCGCGCCGGCATCCCGACGCGACGATTCCGGGTCTGGTCACGGCCTCGCCGGTCCTCGTGATCCACGCTGTGGCTCGCGGTGACCCGGAGCGATCGGACGACCGCGTGGATCTCATAGAGCGGCTCGTCGATGGGGTGCCGGAGCACGCCCTTGGGGCTGTGCTGCACCAGGTGCATCGTTGACCGGCCGGTGGGTCACGCCGCGCCCGCGCACGTCTTCTCCCGGACGGCGCGAGATCACTTTCCTTGCATCATCGGGCAGCTGTCGTCCATGCCCGCCGCGCCGGTCGCCTTGGCGTCGGCGACGATCTCCTGCCGGAAGCTCTCGTGACATCCGACGCAGGTCTGCAGCGTAACATCGAGCGCGTGGACCACGCCGGGCCGATCGTGACGCCGGGCGGCGTCGCTGATCTGATCCGCCGTCCGGTGGAAATGCTCCCCCATCGCGGCGAACCCCGGCGCGCCGGCCCCCATGTGCTTGCACTTCGCGGCTTGCTGATCCGACCAGCCGATCCGAGCAGCCGACGCGGCGATCGCGCCGAAGTCGTCCCGGGCGAGCGCTGCCGTGATCTCCTGGACGGCGCGCAGGTGATCGCGCATGTCGCGCTTCTGATGCGTGGCCATCATCGCGGTGAGCGGGACCGGCGTGCGGGCATCCACGCTACCGGGCGCGGCTGGAGCGCCTGTCTTCGGCGGCGGCGGGGGCGCCGGCGCCGCAGACGAGTCGCGACACGCGGCGAGCGCGATCATCGATCCCAGGGTCAAGTGCAAGGTCAGCTGCGCGGTGTTCATGAGTCGTGGTCTCCGGGGGTATCAGTCATCTTCTGCAGCGCGGCCACGAGGTCTTTGAGCGCCTCGATGATGTCCGCGCGTCGTCGCGGTGGTACCTGCTTGAGCAGCTGCGCGAACCGATCGCGGCTCGCCGTCTCGACCTCCTGCGCGACCCGAGCGCCCTTCTTGGTCAGCCGGATGGGGCGCGCACGCCCGTCCTCGTGGCTCGGGCCTGCCGTGATGTGGCCGCTCTCGGCCAGTCGCGCGGCGGTGCGGCTCGTCGTGCTCCGGTCGACGCCGAGCCTGTCGGCGAGCGATGACGACAGCATGCCCTCGTCGCCTGCCTGGAGCAGCAGCATCAGCGCGTGAGCGTCCGACGAGGCAAGCGGCTTGCCGCACGGCGTCCGGTCCGCGGCGAGCAAGCCGAACCGGCGAATGAACTCCTGCAGCAAGGCGCGGAAGTCTTCGATCACAGCTGATGGTTACCGCATGATGGTTGCGTACGCAACCAGATAATTGCGTCAGCAACGATGTGGTTGCAGTCGCAACCATGCGCCATGCGATCGCGCGCGTTGCCACCGGCGACGCGCGAGGTCCAGCGCGCGGGCTGCGGCGCTGCCCGGCTTGCATCAGCCCGTGGCCGCCGCACGCCACCGGACGTCTACGCAGCCGCGATCGATGACGCAGTACGGTCAGCGCGTGTTCGAGCGCCCCGGGTCAAGAAAGGCAAGACCGAGCTGTACCTCAAGAACGAGGGCGCCCTCGAGGACGACCTGCTCGACAGCGTGTGCCGTGATCCGGCCGTCGCTGCGCTGTCGAGCTGGGCGCGCAGCCAGCTACACAGAAACGCGTTGACCTTCGGTCAACGGTTCCCGGTCCGCCGCGATCGATGAGGGGCGTTCCCCAATGACGCCCCTCTGGGGGATGTTCCGGCGAAGCCGGGCCATTCACCCCTCGGCTCGTCGCGTCGCGCGATCGAGCTTCGATGGCTCCCGACCAATGCATCGATGTTTAGTAGCTGTTGGTTCTCAGCTGATGTGGACCCCTGAGGCCGGTTTTTCTCAAAACC
>DASWRS010000421.1:0-6422 GCA_036403075.1 Kofleriaceae bacterium | reverse complement strand
TGCCGTGCGGCCCGACGATCGCGAGCAGGTACTCGAAGGCGACGCGCGTCGCGGCGAATCCGATCACCGCGGCGCCGCCCCCGCCGCGCCGGATCAGCGCGCGGTAGAGCAGCACGCCCGCGGCGAACGTGAGGGGCCCGGGCACGAGGAACAGCGCGATCGCCGGCCCGGGCAGGCCGAGCTCGCCGTGCAGATAGCGCCAGAGCCCGAGCATGCCGATCAGCCACGCGCTCGCCGCGACCAGCGCCGCCCGCCGCCACGGTGCGCCACCGGCGTACAAGAGCACCGGCAGCGGCGCCAGCCATGCCAGTGGCCACCACGGGTCCAGGCCGGTGCCGAACCACCCCAGCGCGGCGGTCAGCGCCACTGCGAGCATGCCGGAGGCCGCGTTCCTTCGATCAGGTGCAGATGCCATGCAGGTGCCTCCGTAAGCTGCGACGGATGAGCGCGCGGAGCTGGCGCGGGCCGGCGTCGATCCGCCCGCCCAGGTAGAGCATCACCAGACCTTCGAGGAGCGCGCCGATCTCGAACGTGATCTCCCAGGGGTCGTCGACGCGGACCTCGCCGCGGGCCATCGCGTCCTGGAGTACGGGGACAAGCAGGTTCGCGGTCGGCGAGCGCCCGGCCTTGAAGTCGTGCGGATAGCGCCGTGCACCCTCGCGCGGCGCGAGGAACATCAGCTCGAACAGCCGGGGATGGCCGAGCGCGTGCTCGACATAGAGATCCGCCATCTTGAGCAGCCGCGGTTCGAACCCCGCCGGGAAGCGGGTCCGGGCGAGCACGCCCGCGAGCTCCGCGAAGCCCTGGTTGGCCACCGCGTCGAGCAGCGCCGCGCGATCCGGGTAGTGGCCGTAGATCGCCATCGCGGTGATGCCCACCGTGCCCCCGACCCGCCGCATCGACACCGCCTCGCGTCCGTCGCGCTCGAGCAGCCGTCGCGCGGCGGCGACGATCCGGGCGGCGGTCGGGCGAGCCATCTATACAGTGTATACCCGAACGCCCGGCACGGCGCCAGGCGGCGGCGCGCCCGGCGCAGGCTGGCGTGATCGGCGCGACGCTTCGAGCAGACGCTCCGCGGTCAGCGGCCGCCCTCGTACCCCGCGAACCATTCGCTTCTGGGAGACTGCCTGCCGACACCGGCTCGACGCGGGGCACGCCACGCCGGCATCGGCGGGCGGACGGAGAGAGGGACACGCGGGCCGATCTGTGCAAGAAATATCAACACCGCCGCAGGCCTGCGTGCCCCGGACAGCGCAATCCCACGGCGACCTGGATAGAACGACCTAGAACCGGAGAGTCAAATGTACACAGGGATCGTTCAGGCGTGTGCGCCGGTGGTTCGCGTCGAGAGCAAGCCCGGCCTCAAGACGTACGCGGTCGAGTTGCCCGATGCACTGGTCGCGGGACTCAAGCTCGGTGCCAGCGTCTCGATCGATGGCGTGTGCCAGACGGTGGTGCGGATCGACGGCGCGCACGTGACATTCGACGCGATGGAGGAGACGCTGCGCAAGACCACCATCGGTGCGATCGCCGAAGGCTGGCTGGTGAATGTCGAGCGCTCGGCGACCACCGGCGACGAGATCGGCGGACACGCGCTTGCCGGGCACGTCAGCGGGACCGCCGAGATCGCGGACGTCCGCGTCCACGAGAACAACCGGATGGTGACGTTCCGGGTGCCGGAGGCATGGATGAGCTACATCCTCCCGCAGGGCTTCATCGCGCTCGATGGCGCGAGCTTGACAATCGTCGACATCGACCGCGAGCACGCGACGTTCCGGGTGTCGTTCATTCCCGAGACGCTGAAGCGGACCACGTTCGGCTTCAAGGGCACGGGCGAGCGGGTCAACGTCGAGATCGACTCGCGCACTCAGATCATCGTCGAAACGGTCGAGCGGGTCCTCGCCCAGATGGCGATCAAGCTCCGATGAGCCCCGCGTGAAGAACATCGCGCTGGCCATGGGGCGTTTCACCGCGCCCGGTCGAGGAAATGCTGCACGAGGCGGAGCGCGCGGCTTCCGAGCACGAGCTTGCCGTGATCGCGCGGGTCTGGGTCCAGGGAAACGCCTGCTGCTGCGCAAGGACGTCGACGGCGCCGCGGTGCTCGGTATCATCGAGCGCGGCGATGCGCCATCCCGCGATCGCCGCTCACGCCGAGCGAAGTCCCTGGGCGGACGCCGCTTCCCGACCGTCCCGCAGCCCGACGAACGGCTTGAACCGTGCGGCGTCGGCGACGCGCGGGATGTTGTTGAACATCAGGTAGGCCTCGCCCTTCGCGGAGACCATCTCCGCCAGCCGGCGCAGCTCGTCGTCGGTGTAGACGTGGCGGCTGCCGGTGATGCCGTGGAGCCGGAAGTAGGACAAGTCCGTGGACACCGTGGTGGACACGAAGGGGTCGACCACGTAGCCGGCGCGGGACCACGACCGGGTGCGCGCGCCGAGATCTACCGATTGCCGAGCTCGCAGAAGCGGCCGTCGCAGACCCCGCAGTCCATCGGGCACGTGTTGATTTCGCCGGCGTCGCAAAAACCGTCGCCACAAGGCGGCGGTCCGCAGTCGGCAAAGCACGTCTCGCCCGGGCTGCAGATACCGTCGCCGCAGGGCGGCGGGCAGTCGCTCGGACAGCTGCCGAACGACTCGTTGTAGCACAGGCCGTCGCCGCAGAACGGCCTGCGCAGCCGCAGTCGCTCCGTGCACCCGCCGCTGCGGTTGTCGGTGTCGATCCGGAAGCTCGCGTTACGATCCGTGGTCGCGGTCTGAGTCCCCGAGTTCCCGCACTGGCCGCCGTCGCCGGTCGGGAGGAACTGGACGTCCATTACGACATCGCTGCGACCCGACAGCGAGAACACCTGCCAGCAGCCCCCGCTCCGTCCATCGGTATCGATGCCGTACGGCGTGCTCAACGACGGTGTCGTAGCGTTGGTGATCGGGATCGGATGCAGTCCAGAATTACCACACTGCCCGGCATCGCCGTCGCCAAAGAAGTTCACCGCCAGCGACAGACCGGCGAGCAGGCCCTCCGGGTCGGTGACGCCGAACTGCTGCTGGCATCCACCCGAACGATTATCAGCATCGATGAATACGTTGCTCGTCCAGTTCCCCATCGCGGCGCTCTGCATCCCGGTGCCGCCGCACTGTCCGGGATCGCCATCGGGGAAGAAGTTCTCGTGCAGCGCGACCGAGGAGTCCAGCGCCTGTTCGGTCGCGCCAGTGCGCGGCGACTCCGCCGCCGGATCTGCAAGACACGCCATGGTCGAGGTTGCAAGCGTCGCCGCGAGCAGCGCAGACCTACCGGAAATTCTCATATGACAACCGCCCTTTCAAGTGTTGGTGCGCAATCGCGATCGCCACGCATACGACAGAGCCCGTTGACGATGGACACGTTCGGATCCACAGGAGTCCCGGCGGCCCCACGCGATGCGGTTCCGCGGTGCCTACTGCACGTGCGATGCCGGCGCTGCAAGCATGCGGCTCTATTTTCCGCGGGCGAACCGGTGCATGCCGGCCGTAGAGAATCGTTACGGTGGAGCGCCTCCAGCCGTCGAAGATTTCAACGCTTCGTAAAAATATTTGACATGGCGAGCCCGGGCGCGCCGCTCATCAGCAGCGGCTTTCCAGCCGCGCAGCCGTGCCTTGACCGCACGTGACCCTTGAGGCCCGCATATGAAACAAGTCGATCGACCCCGAGGGATCGACTCCAGCGTTGCGTAACTTCTACGCGGCGTGAGCGGCGTGCAAGTAGTAGCGCAGCACGCCATCGGACCTCGCGCTTTCCGCAAATGGTCAGCGTCAGCTTGCCCTCGGACGCGTGAGGCGACCAGCGCGCAGCACGATGTGGCGCAGAGTGTGGAGCGTCTTGAACGGCCAGCGCGCCGCGCGCTTGGACGTGTCCGCCGCCGCGACGGTGCGCCGCCGATCGCGCTGGCGCGGCTCGGCCACCCGCCGCGAACTGGCGCCGCCACTGATCGCGCTGGCGGGGCTGCCCATCGTAGGAGTTCACGGCCGGATTTCGGACACGATGGGATACGGGCCTGCCGACACCGGCATCGGCGCACAGCTGCCAAGGTCGGCATCGCGGGCGTGGCGAATCGCTGCAGCACCGCCGCGAACCGGCGCTGCGAGCACCGTGCGCGCCAGGACGGTGATCACGCCAAGCTGTCGCGGTGTGTCGCGTGGCGTCGCATTGTCACGCGACCCGCGCCGGTGGATCGTGATCGCATGAGAGCCGTGGCCGTGTGCCTCCTGATCGCATGTCGCGCACCGGTGCCGCGCGCACCGAGCAGCGACGAGAGTGGGCTGCGTGCGGCGCACGAGGCGATCCTCGCGCGTCATCGCGCGCGCGACTGGAAGGCGATGGGGGTGGCGGCGGCATGCTCGACGTCGGCAACGGCGGGATCCATCGGATCACGCCGGAGTCGGGCCGGGCGCACTTCCAGCGCTACTTCGAGCGCGCCGAGTTCACGCACTACGAGGACCTCGTGCCGCCGATCGTGCATGTCTCGCCCGATGGCACGACGGGCTGGGTGATCGCGCAGGTGCGCGTCGAGGGCACGTATCGCGAGGACACCAGCGTGCGCAGCCCACTCGACACGACGTGGTCGTGGGTCGAGCTCTACGAGCGCACGGGTGGCGAGTGGCGGATGACCGGCATCGCGTCGACGCGCAACCGCGATGCGGAACCGGCCGGGCTCGCCGGGCTCTGGCATGGCGTCGAACCCGGAGCCGCGACGGTGCTCGCCGCGGCCGAGGTCGCGCTGGGGGGGCGCGCGGCGCTCGCGGCGATCGAGACGCTGCGCACCGAGGCCGCCGTGACCATGCCGGGCGGCCGCGCGACGACCCGGATCGCAGCCGCGAGCGACGGCCGGGTGCGCTTCGACCAGACGACACCGTCGGGCGAGCGCGTCGTGATCGTCGCGAGCGCCGCCACGCCCGCCGAGCGCACGATCGCGATCGGCCATGCGCTGCACGTGCTGCTCGCGTCGCCGACGCGCTGGCTCGCCGGCGGCAGCGATGCCGGCGAGGGCGAGCTCGCGGGCCACAAGGCGCGCGTGGTCGCGTTTCGCGATGCGGCAGGGAATCCGGTGCGCGTGTTCTACGCGCTCGACACCAAGCTCCCGCTCGGCGCGGAGCTCGTCGAGGCGGGCAGCCAGCCGCCCGAGCCGATCCGCGTCACCGTCGGTGACTGGCGGTGGCTCGGACCGGTGCGAGTGTTTCATCGCGCGGTCTACGAGCATCGCGGCAAGCGCTACGCGTACGAGTACACGCAGATCCGGTTCAACGACGTCGCGGCCGGCGAGCTCGCTCCGTGATCGTCGTGGTCGTCGCTGCCATCGCCAACGTCCACGGCGTACGTCTGCACCCCGGCGGGACCAGACCGTACCCGGACCAGACCGTACACGATGGCCGGCCACCGGACACTTCGGTGAGCAATGGACAGCGCACCGGCACGCGGGTCCTGGGGCGACGAGCGGTGCTCGTGCAATCGTGGCGCCAGCAGCCGCAGAGCTGCGAGCCCAGGCGCAACCTGCGACCGCGCGTCGCATCGCCGAACAAGTGGGCGCGCATCGAAGCGCTGATGCCCAACCGCATCTTCGTCGACGACCACGCCGACGCTCGCGCACGCTGGCGCGACGGCGTTGCCACCGCGTTTCCGGTTGGCACCTACTGGCTGCAACGCTTCGCCTCCGTGCCGATCCTCCGGGCCTGACGGATCAGGGGCGGCAGCCCACGCAGGTACTGATGATGCCGGACGTGAAGTTGGAGTCGCTACCCTGGCAGGTGCCTCCCTGACCGAAGAATGGCGCGGCCGTACCTTGGACCCACTGGGCGCATGTGATCGTGCACGATCCGATCAGGTGTGTTTTTGTGGCATCGGCGTAGTAGAGCGTGCCTGTCTGGACAAGTTGGGACCAGACCGCGTTTCCCGCCGGCATGTACTGGCTGCAATGCTCGGCCTTCGTACCGATCCTCCAGACGTGGCCGTGGCGCGGCGCGGGTCCGGCAGCCGCTCGACGTCACGCGCCGGCGCGAGCAGCGATGGCGGCGCAATGCGCTGGTGGGGGTCGGAGCTGGTGCCGCCGCGCTGTGCGCGCTGGTGATCCTGCGCCGCCCGCCGCGCGGCTTGATGTGACGCTGGCATCGTGAGCCTGGGCCGCGGATCACACCTCGATCACAGGTGCTGATAGCTGGCCCGGCGTCAACGGCCTGTCCGCGCTCAATGCCGCCCATGGGTGCGAAGCTCGAAGCCACGGCTTGGTCCGCCGCGTGTTGCGGCAGTCTCGCAGTATCGTGGCACGGTATCAGCCACATAGTTGCCCGCTCTCCAAACCTCTGTGGCGGGGTACCAGGAGAATCCTCGAGACGTGTAGGGTAGCGCATGCCACTCTCTCGCCCTTCGTTGCATCCACCGGTCGTCGACAACTCCC
>DASWRS010000420.1:0-7523 GCA_036403075.1 Kofleriaceae bacterium | reverse complement strand
CCGACCTCCGGCGCCACGTTGCCGACCGCGCGGATGTAGCTGACCACGTTGTCGATGTCGCGGTCGCTCAGCGCACCGGCGAACGCCTCCATCTTGGTGCCGGGCCGGCCGTGGACGATCGCGTGGCGCAGGAACGCGTCGCTCGCCGCAGCCAGCAGCCCCGGGTTGGTCAGCGCCATTGCCTCGCCGCGGGTCTTGCGGTCGCCGTGACAGCTGACGCAGCGCGCGGCGTAGATCGCCGCGCCGGCATCAGGGTCGCCGGCGGTGGCCGGCGGCAGCGCCCGGGCCGCCGGTCCCTGCTCGCGCAGATAGTGCACCAGCCGGTCGACGCCGGCATCGTCGAGCGGTCCGCCGCGCGCCTTGCCGTACGCCCCCATCGACGTGCCCGGGCGCCCCATGGCGATCGACCGGTGCAAGAAGTCGTCGCTCGCGCTCTCGAGGAACGTCGGGTTGACCAGCGACGGCGCGTGGTCGGCCGCGTAGCCCTTGGCGTCGGCGCCATGGCACGGCGCGCACAGGGCGACGTAGAGCGGCCCCGCTGCGAGGTGGCTGACGTCGGCATCACGTGGCACCCCGATCGACGCGTCGCTCGGCGCGCCCGGGGTCGCACGCGACGACACACCCGGTGGCGAATTGCGCGACCCAGGCTCGGGCGTCGCAGAGCCCGAGCTACACCCGGCAACGACGAGCGCGACGGAGACGGCGACGGCGGCGATACGGTTCACGCCGCCACTATGCCACCTCAGTGACGGTGATCGCGAACCACCGGCTCCGGCGGCGGCGCCGCGGGCGGCGGCTCCGAGCGGCGATCGCGGACCGACGCGCCGCCGCTGACACGCCACGAGCCCTCGAGCCAGACGTGGCGGTTGCCGCGACGCTCCCAGCGGCCGGGAGCCCAGACGTAGCCGACGCGCTCGCGCTCGTAGTGGCCGTCGATCCAGACCCAGCGGCCGCCGTGGCGATTCCACCGGCCCTCGACGTAGATGAAGCCCGGCCGGGACTCGATCACGACCGCGCGGGGCGGCGGCGGCTCCTCCTCGACCTCGACGACGGCGACCGGCTGGGGCGGCTCCGCGACGACGGCGCCACGCGCCCTCACGACGCATCCAGCGGCACCACCGAGCAACGTGGCGACGAGCAACAAGCTACCGAGTGTGTTCTTCATTGCGATCCTCCTTGGGCTCGATCTCGAGAGCAAACCCGAGACCAGGCAGATTGACAAACATTCCGAGGCCCTCCGGCGAGGGGTGAAGCCGCGAGCCTGTCGCAATCCCGCCACAGAGGGGCAGTCTGCCTCGTGATGCTGCGGGCCGGAGCGGCCTGCAGCGGCCTGAAAGCGGCCTGAAGCGGCGTGATATGTGCGACATCGTGGCCATCTCGTCGAACCAGCGCCTGGCCAGCGGCCGGGGTGCGTACGTTACCATCGCCGGCGATGCGTCGTCTCATGACGTCGTGCCTGTTGCTCGCGACCGCGTGTGGAGCGCGGCTCAGCGGCAACCCGGTCGAGGGCCAGCTCGCCGATGCTGCGCCGGCTGCCGATGCGGCCGCCGACGACGCCGCTCCACCACCCGACGCCGCGCCGCTCGGCCCGTGGTCGACGCCGGCCAGGGTAGGTCCGGCTGCGCTGACGACCCGCATCGAGGACGACGTCACGCTGTCGTCCGACGCGCGCGAGCTGATCTTCGCCGTCGCGAACCCCACCGGCAGCAAGGACCTGTACTACACGTCACGCGCCGTGATCGGCGCGGCCTGGACCACGCCGGCGGTCCTGCTGCCGTTCGACACGATCGCCGCGAGCGAGGAGACTCCGAGATTCTCGGGCGACGACAAGACGCTGTACTTCGCCTCCGATCGCGTCACCCCGGGCAACCTCGACATCTATGCCGTGACCCGGCCGGCCGCGGGGAGCACGCAGTGGGGGCTCCCGCGCGTGGTCACCGGCCTCGCCACCGGCGTCATCGAGAAGTGGTTCGCGCCGTGCGGCACCGATCGCTATGTCGTGGTCCGCAGCACGACCGCGGCGGGCACCGACCTGTTCGAGGGCACGCTGGGCGGCGGCGCACCGGCGGCGATCCCCAGCCTCAACTCGCCCGACAACGAGACCGGCTCGTTCCTGACCCAGGACTGCCTGACGATCTACTTCGCGTCGACCCGCGTGACGCCCCAGAAGATCTTCGTCTCGCACCGCGCGACGGCCACCGCGGCGTGGCCGCAGCCGATGCCGGTCGATGACTTCAAGATCACCGGCGGCAACGGCAACCAGGAAGACCCGTGGCTGTCGTCCGATGGCCGGACGTTCGCGTTCGCCAGCGACGCGGCCGGCGACAAGGACATCTACCTCAGTACGCGATAGCGTCCGGAGTCCGGACCGCTCATCTACGCGGCTCGGCCGGCTCGGCCGGCGCGCCCGGCTCGGCCGGCTCGCCTGGCGGACCGGGGAACCGGCACGCGGCGTGGCCGAGCACCTGGGGCCCGTCGACCGTCGACGTCGGCGTGGCGACCCAGCCGCGCGCCAGCCGGTCGACGAGCAGCTCGTCGGCGCTCGGGCGATGGTCCCACACGGAGACCGCGGTGACGCTGCCCAGTCACGTCGTGTCGAACACGAGGAACGCCGGCGCGGGCCCCTGGACCACCACATCGTGGGTGTACTCGTCCTGGACGATCACCTCGGCGAGCTGCCACGGCGGTCGCTGCGCGAACGCGAACCGCAGCACGTCCTCGAGGGTGGCGAGCCGGGTCGCGGGCTGCAGGCGCGCGATCGCCTCCGCCGCCAGGCCGGAGGCGGCACCCGACACGGCACCGGCACTCGACGCGGCACCGGCACCCGACGCGGCATCCGACGCGGCACCGGCACCCGACGCGGCACCGGCACCCGACGCGGCACCGGCACTCGACGCGGCATCCGACGCGGCACCGGCACCGGACGCGGCGATCCGCAGCTCCCTCACAGCGGCATCATGACATGGCTCAGCCACGCCGGCCTTCGGACGCGACCGGCTCGCCGGGGGGCACAGGCATATCGGTTGCAGACCTTTGCAGCCATGCGTGCGATCGTCCCCGTCGGCCGCGTCCTGTTCGCCTTGATCTTCGTCACCAGCGTCATCGGCCACTTCTCGTCGGCCGAGATCGCCGAGGCGTCGGCGCACGGCGTGCCAATGGCCACGATCCTCGTCCCGCTGGCGGGGCTGATTGCCCTGGTCGGTGGCGTCAGCATCATGCTCGGGTACCGCGCCCGGTTCGGCGCGCTGCTCCTGCTCGTGTTCCTGGTCCCCGTGACCTTGATCATGCACAAGTTCTGGGGCTTGCCCGATCCGCAGATGGCGATGATGCAGAAGATCAATTTCATGAAGAACCTGTCGCTGATCGGCGCCTGCCTGTTGATCATGCACTACGGCTCGGGTCCCTACAGCCTCGATAGCTGAGCTGCGATAGGATGGCGGCGTGGTGTGTCGCCCGTCCGAGCCGATCCGGCGCCCGAGCCGCGGGTTGTGCGCGGCCGCGTGGCTCGGGCTCGTCGGTCTCGTCGGGCTCGGGGCGGCATGCGGGCCCCAGACGCCAGCGTCCAGCGGCTGCAAGGCCCAGCTCCTGCCGGGCGACCTGGTGATCACCGAGGTGTTCGCGGACTACCAGGCCGACGCCGAGGGCAGCGGCACCGGCATGGACACCGGCAAGGAGTGGTTCGAGATCTACAACACCAGCCGCCAGGCGATCGATCTCGCCGGGGTCTCGATCACCCACAGCCGCCCCGACGGCTCGCAGTCCAGCACGCACACCATCGATCAGGCGACGATCGCCGCCGGCCAGTACTTCACGCTCGGCAGCGCGGCCCCGGGCGCGACGCCGGCGTACATCGACCACGGCTACAGCAAGGACCTCGGCGATCTGTTCAACACCGCCGGCGGCAAGCTCGCGGTGGCGTGCGGCGATCGCGAGATCGACAGCGCGATCTACAGCGACGTCAAGCCCGGCCACGCGCGCGAGCTCACCGCCGCCCAGCCGCCGGACTACACCCGCAACGATGACCCAGCCAGCTGGTGCCAGGCCAACGACGCCGAGTTCGAGGCCGGTAACTTCGGCACGCCGGGCTCGGAGAACGACTGCCGGCCGATCGTCACGGGGCAGTGCAGCGACGCCGGCACGATGCGCAGCGCCGTCGCGCCGGGTCCGGGCGACCTGGTGATCACCGAGGTGATGCCGAGCCCGACCCGGGTGCCCGACAGCGCCGGCGAGTGGTTCGAGGCCCGGGTCGTCCACGACGTCGATCTCAACGGCGTCGGCATCGGCCGGATCGCCAGCCGCACGCCCGACGTCATCACCGCGACCGACTGCCGCCGTGTCCGGGCGGGCAGCTATGTCGTGTTCGCGCGCTCGGCCGACCCGGCGGTCAACGGCGGGATCGCCGCGTCGGTGATCGCCGGCACGTTCAAGTTCAACCTGGTCGGCGGCTCCGCGTCCGCGCCCGGCGACCTCGCGATCACCGCCGGCACCACCGTCGTCGACGCCGTGACCTGGACCCGATCGACGACTGGCGCCGCGCTCCAGCTCGATCCCGATCGCATCGACGCGACCGCCAACGACAGCGAGAGCAACTTCTGCGACGCCACGCTGCCGTACAGCCCGGCCGGCACGGGCGCGCCCGATCTCGGAACGCCGGGCGCCGACAACTCGCAGTGCGCGGCGCTGCCGGCGCCGGGCATGTGCGACGACGGCGGCGTGCTGCGCGCGATCGTCCGGCCGGCCGCGGGTCAGCTGGTGATCAGCGAGGTCCTCGCCAACCCGGCCAACGTCGCCGGCGCCACCGATGCCCAGCGCGAGTGGTTCGAGGTCGCCAGCACCGGCGCCGCGTTCGATCTGAACGAGCTCGTGGTCGGCCGGATCGGTGCGACCGGGGCGCCGGTGCAGTCCGCGCGCTGCCTCCCGGTGCCGGCGCGCGGCTTCGCCGTGTTCGCGCGCTCTGCCGATCCGATGCTCAACGGCATGCTGCCCCAGGTCCAGGCGACGTTCCGGTTCGGCCTGGTCGACACCGCCGGTGACATCCAGATCGCCAGCGGCGGCACCGTGCTCGACACGGTGCGCTGGGCGCAGGTGACCTCCGGCGTGGCCAGCCAGCTCGATCCGCGCCACCTGACTGCCACCGACAACGACGTGGCCGGCAACTTCTGCGCGGCGGCCACCGCCTACGGCGACCGCACCAACCAGGGCACACCCGGCGCCGCCAACCGGCCGTGCCCGTAGCGCCCCGCGTCCCGGCCGGCGTGCTCGGCGCGATCGCGGCCGCCGGGCTCGGCGCGCTCGCCGCGTGCGGGCCTGGACCTGGCACGGACTGCGGCCCGAGCGAGGCCACGGTCGAGCGCGTGATCGACGGCGACACGATCGTCGCCGGCGGGGTCACGATCCGCTACCTCCTGGTCGACGCGCCCGAGACCACCGGCGGTCACGACGACTGCTACGGCGCCAACGCCGCGCGGTTCAACACCGACCTCGTGCTCGACCGGACGATCCGGCTGACCTACGACGTCGCGTGCCGCGACATGTTCGGCCGGACCCTGGCCTACGTCACCGTCGACGGCCAGGACGTCAACCGGCTGCTGATCGAGCGCGGCTATGCCTGCGTGCTGCACATCCCGCCCGACGGCGACGCTCGCGCCGGCGAGCTCGAGGCGGTCGAGGCCGCCGCCCGCTCGGCGCGCCGCGGCCTGTGGGGTGCCTGCGATCCGATCCCGTGCAACTGACCTGCGCCGCACCTATAGTAGCGCGATGGCGCTCACCACGATCATCGTCGGTTGCGATCTGTCGGTGCCCAGCGACCAGGCGCTCGAGCGCGCGATCGGCATCGCCCTGGTCCACCGCGCCAAGCTCGTGCTGGTCCATGCCCAGGCCAGCGAGTCGCCCGGCGCCGTCGAGGCCGACAACGCCGTGCTCGCGCAGCTCGGCGAGGTCTCGGCCGCGGTCCGCGCCGCCGAGGCGGTCCGGCTCGCCGACAAGCTCGCCGAGATCCAGGCGCTCGGCCTGCCCGCGGCGGTGATCAGCCGGCTCGGCCCGGCCGACGAGATCCTCGCCGGCGCCGCTCATGACGAGCATGCCGAGCTGATCGTCGTCGGCACCCACGGCCACAGCGGCGTCACGCGGTTCCTGCTCGGCAGCGTCGCCAACGCCACCGTCCGCCGCGCGCCGTGCGACGTCCTGATCGCGCGCGGCGAGCCGCTGCGCCAGCCGTTCCACAAGCCGCTGGTCGCGACCGACTTCTCGCCGGCCGCGGCCAAGGCGCTCGGCAACGCGACCGAGATCCTGGCTCCGGGCACCAGGCTCCAGGTCGTCCATGCCTGGCAGCTCCCCGCCGGCTCGTGGGGCGCCACGTTGCTCGGCCAGGCCCGGTTCCCGTGGTCGACGGTGCGTGATGCGGTGCTGGCGTCGGCCCGGACCCAGGCCGACAAGCTCGTCGCCGAGCACGGCGCCGGCTTCGCGGTCGAGCTGGTCCAGGGCCCGCCCGCGCAGGTCATCACCGAGACCGCCGAGCGCGGCGGCCACGATCTGATCGTCGTCGGTGCCCACGGCAACCGCGGCTTCCGGCGCCTCCTGCTCGGCAGCGTCGCCGAGAGCACGGTCCGCCACGCCCACTGCTCCGTGCTGGTCGTGCATGCGCCGGGGCGGCCCCCGTCGCACAGCGGATGAGCGTCGCGGCAACGCCGGCCCATTCACCCCGCCGCGCGTCGCGTCGCGCGGACTGGCTACGCCCCGCCGCTCTCCAGGGTCAGCGCCGCGATCTTGTTTTCTTCCTTGGCTGCGTCGTCGGCGCCGGGCAGCGGCTTCTTCTGCTCGGTGATGTTGGCCCAGGTCGATGCCGATCCAGCCTGGCTCTTGAGGTGCTCCGGCCAGCCGTCGACATCGACGTCACTGACCTTCTTGGCTCCACTGACCAGCGCGTTGATGTCCTTGTAGACGCTCCACTTGGCCGGCAGCTCGCTCTCCTCGAAGATCGCCGTCGTCGGACACTCGGGCTCGCACGCGCCGCAGTCGATGCACTCGTCGGGGTTGATCGCGAGCGAGTTCTTGCCTTCATAGAAGCAATCGACCGGGCACACGGCGACACAGTCGGTGTACTTGCACTTCACACATGGGTCAGCGACGACGTAGGCCATGGCCGAATCTAGCCACAACTGGGACGAAGCCGGAAGCGATGGACGCCAAGATCGCGCGGGTGCAGAGTGCGCCGGCATGAAGCGGATCGCGCGCCTGCTCGCCTGCCTCGGCGTCGTCGCCGGCTGTCAACGCAGCTCCGGGAGCGCGCCGTCGCAGGTGTCCGAAGCCTACCGAAACGACATCGCCCGGCTCTGCGATGCGGTCGTCCAGTCGGGCGCCGACCAGCTGCCGGCCGGCGATCGGACGCTGGCGATCGCCACCTGGCTGGCGGAACACCTCGAGACCCAGGACGCGCACGACTACCTGATCCGGATCCAGCCGATCGTCGGCGAGCCCAAAGCGGCGGCGCTCGAGGCCGAGGCCCGGCGCGCCGGTCTGCCGGG
>DASWRS010000419.1:0-2585 GCA_036403075.1 Kofleriaceae bacterium | reverse complement strand
CACCGGCGGGTTCTTCCCCTACCAGTACGACGAGTCGCGCGCCGGCTACTTCGAGCTGCCGGCGACCGAGATCTATTATCGCCAGCGCTCCGCGCCGGCCTACGATCCGCGCCGGCGCTGCGCCGGGCTCGGCGAGGCGTGGGTTCGTGCGCTCGGCGCCGCGCTCCAGCTCGATCCTCGTGCGCGCCCGGCGAGCATGCAGGCGTTCGCGCTGCTGCTCGCCGACGCGGTACCGGCGGGCGACGATCATCCCGACGGCCGCGCGATCGTCGGCCAGGTCGCGCGCGAGCTGACCCAGGCCGGCACCGAGCGCGCGAGGTCGTCGCCACCGGCCGGCGACCTCGCGCGCACCGCGCACCCCGCCGCGCCCCGCCTGATCGGCGACGGGTCCGGTCCCCAGGCCGCGCGAGAGCTGCCGGCGGACCAGACCACGCTCACCGAGCCGGTCAGCACGCTCGACGGCGCCGCGTCGCAATCGGTCGCGGGCGCTCGCGCGGCCCAGCGCTGGGCAAAGATCGCCGGCGGCGCGACGGTCGCGCTCGTCGTCGGCGCGCTCGCCTCGTTCGCGGTGATCCGCTGGACGGCCGGTGACGACCGCCTCGCCACGGCCGCCAGCGATCACACGGTGCACGTCATGGCGCCGCCTGCCAGCGCGGCGCTCGTTGTGGTCAGGGCTGCGCCGCCAGTGTCCGAGAGCCAGGCGCCGGCCGAGCCCTCTGCATCCGCGATATCCGCCACCGGGATGCCCGCCGCGCATCCGGGACTCGCGACATCCGCGACCGGGGCGCCCGCCACGCTCCCGGCGCTGGCGACCTCCGAGCCGCGGACAATGATCGCGCCCCCGGCATCCGCGACATCGCCAACTGGGATGCCCGCCGCGCCTCCGGCACCCGCGACCTCCGATCCGCAGACAATGATCGCGCCCCCGGCACCCGCGACGTCCGCGATCCGTGCACCGGCCGCGCCTCCGGCACCCGCGACCGCGGCGACGCGTGTGTCCTCGAGCTCGATGCCGAGACCACCCGGAACATCGCCGGGCGCGCCGCCGCCTGCCGTACCCCGAGCCTCGCTGCCGGGCAGCACGGGAGCGCGCACGCCGCCGCCGCCGTCGGTCACGACCGTCCGGAAGTCGGGAGAGCTCGCGATCATCGTCAAGCCGTGGGCCCTGATCTGGCTCAACGGCAAGTCGCTCGGTCAGACGCCGTTTCGCGAGAACATCGCCGCCGGCCGCTACCTGGTCCGGATCGCCAACGATGACGCCGGCAAGGACGAGTCGTTCACGATCATCGTCAATCCCGATGAGACCACGACGGTCCAGAGGACGTGGCGATGACGGGGCGCGCGTTGCCCGCGCTCGTCGCGCTCGCCGCTGCGCTGGCGACCCTGGCCGGGATGCCGCGCGACGCGCGCGCCGAGGACGTCCTCGTCATCGGCGGAGGTAGCAAGGAGCAAGCGCAGATCGCCACGGTGCGCGGCGCGCTCGAGACCGCGCTGCGCAACGCCGGCTGGGTCTGGCCCGATCGCCCGGCCACCTCCCAGGAGGCCGACAGCCTGCTCAAGTGCGAGGACTCCCGCGCGCCGTGGACGTGCATCCCCGCGACGATCAGCGGCATCCGCGCCCAGGAGGTCCACCGGGTGTTCGTGATCTCGGTCGACCACCCGCCGGCGGCATCGGCGCCGATGGTGGTGATCACCGCCAAGGTGATCGTGGTGACGCCGCCGTCGTTCGTCGTCCGCCAGCGGTTCTGCGAGCGCTGCTCGAGCGCGCAGCTCGTCCGGGCAACGGAAGATCTGACGAAGCAGCTGTTCAACGAGCTCGCGGCGCGGACCGGCGTCACCGCGATCGACGTCCGCTCGGATCCACCGGGCGCCGACATCACGCTCGATGGCGTCCATGCCGGGGTCACCGATACCCGGCTCGTCACCTCGCCGGGCACCCACGTCGCCATGATCGAGAAGCCGGGCTTCGTGTCCGAGACCCGCGCGCTCACCCTCGAGGCCGGCCAGACTGCCGAGGTCGCGGTCGCGCTGCGCAGCGCGGCCCCGCACCCGCCGCCGGGCCCTGGCGGCGACCCGCCGGGGCACAGCGCGCGCCTGATCCCGGGGATCGCGATCGGCTCCGGGGTCGCGCTCGTCGGGCTGGGTGGCGTCGCGCTGTACTACGGGCACAAGGGCGGTCCCGATGACCGCTATCGCTACACCCGTGCCACGGCGGTCGGCCTGGTGACCGGCCTCGTGGGGATCGCGGCGATCGGCGCCGGCGTGTACTTCTGGCGCGGCGCCGATGGCTCCGGGCTGCTCGGTACGGTCAGCGACAGCGCCACCGCCGTGACCTGGGTCGGACGGTTCTGATGACGAGCTTCGAGCGGGAGGAGGCAAGGCAATGACGATGGACAGGATCAAGCACGGCCTCGCAGCGTGGCTGGCGATCTCGTGGCTGGTGATCGGCTGCGGGCCGATCGACAGCCTGCTGGGCCGGGAACCCAATCCCAACTGCCGCAAGCCCGAGTGCGTTCCGCCGGACACCAACAACACGTGCGCATCGAACACCGACTGTCCCTCGCCCGCCGTGTGTGACGTCATGG